>DHHR01000073.1:29426-76085 GCA_002403385.1 Syntrophaceae bacterium UBA4767
AGGGGCCGTTTTTCAAAGGTCTTAATATGACCACGGGTCACGTTGCACGTTGTGCTCTCTATATCATAATCGGACGGGTGTCAAGGGAAACAAGAAGTCTAACCCCACTTAATGTAAAAGCATTTATGATGCACTCGTAAAAAGCCCCAATTGTCATCCTAAGCTTTAACGATGTCATCCTGAGCTTGTCGAAGGGCTCAGCATGACAGCCTATATTAAATTCGACTTTCGACGAGTCCGTCACTTATCGAGGACTACGGTTTAAATCTTTTATCTTCTGATTATCGGGGTTTATTTCCAAAGCTCTTTTTAAACAAACTGCCGCTTTTTTATCATCTCCCTGAAGTTTATACAAAAGGCCCAAATTCACATAGCCCTCCTCAAGGTCAGGAACAAGTTCGATGACTTTCAAAAAACCGGTTTCCGCTTCCGTATAATCACCTAATATCGCTGATGTCTTTCCCAAAAGGTTGTTGTATGCCGGCGCAAAATCCGGCGCAAGCGCAACGGCCCTTTTCAAGTTATCTCGCGCTTCGGCATACCTGCCCCTCTTGAAAGGCAAATTGCCTCCCATCGAATAATATAGGCGGGTCGCCATCTGCCAGCGGTCATACCCGGCGATCTCCTCTCGAAAGCAATAATGGCTGCCGGCGCCGAGCAGGAAGAGGCAAATGAAAACCGCCCCTGTCTCTTTGATCTTTTTCCTACGGATAAAATCAAATATTTGATGGATGGCAAAAGCCGCAAATATCGCCAGAAAGGGCGCCGCTGGAATGCGGTAGCGAGAAGAGGCGAAAAAGATCATAACCGTAGCGAAATAGGTCAAGATCATCCAATAGAGAAGAAAAGCGCGACGAATCCTTCCCAAAGATAGCGCCATCCCGATGACGCCGAAAAGCGCAATAACCCCAAAACCGATCAGCGGCTTACCGCACAGGGCAAGATAATTTTTATAATTGGAGTCAATATCGTGGGCTTCATAACCCTTCCCAAAAAAACAGAACTTTTTTAGTTCCAGATAAAGCCACGAGGGGAAATTCGATTTTATGTGTGAAAGGGTCGTTCGCACCCAGAAGGAGGCGCATTCGGACGGTTTAAGATTTTTTCCTGATGCCAGTCTTGCCTGTTTTCTAAAAAGAACATGCGCATAATCCGGCTCCTTTGCCCCTTCCTCAATAAATCCCTGATGGGGCAGGCCTGCCATGCCCATTCCGTCGGCGCCGGGGCCGTTGCCGTGGAAGAATACCTTGCCGCCATCGGCGGTAACCAAAACAAAATCGTTAAACTTGACATAATTTCTTATCGCAACAGGCGCAACAACAACTATAACCCCCGCCAGCATGACCAAAGACCATTTGACGCGCAAATTTATCGCTGTCGCCTTAAGCCAGAGCCAAATCAGGACGCCCGCTGAAACTAAAAGAGAATTCGGCTTGGTTATTATGGAAAGGCCCATTAATAAGCCGGTCAACAACCACAGCGCCGATTGTTTTCTTGCGCTGACAGCCTCCACAGCTTTCAAGGCAACCAGAACAATCAAAGAGTTGAAGAAAATTAAAATTGCTTCCGGCTCCAGCGTAAGGTCAATGAGGGTAAGATTGCTGTAAAACATTGCCAGCAACGCAGAGATGATTCCCACCGTTTTATTGAATACCTTAGCGCCGATAATATAAATTAGAACGCAATTTAAACTGCCGATGATGATCTGGATTAAAACAAGGGCCTCCCAATTTGTCCCATAAACATAATATGACAATAGGTTCAGCGACAGATAGAGAGGGCTGATATCGACAAGCCTCTCGCCAATATCCTTGCCTTGCGCGATTTGTTCGGAAAAATAAGGATATTTATAAAAAATTATGGGATCGGTCACTAAATAGAAAATGAGCAGTTTTACAACGAGGGCGACCAAGAAAATAAGAAAAATAATGACCTTGGCATCCGGCGCCGGGGGGAATTTTATTTTATTGTCTGTCGCAGGCATAAAAATGTGATTGGAACCAACATCAAGGAGCGCGGTTACCGGCGGAGTAAGTTATACTTCAATATACACCAAATCGCGCGGATGCCGTCCTTCCAGCCGATTTTTTTCCCTTCCTCATAGGTTCTGCCGTAATAGGACACAGGCGCTTCATAAATGCGCATTTTCTTCCTGGATATCTTCGCCGTTATCTCCGGCTCAAACCCAAAACGGTCTTCCTCGATTTTAATTCCATTCAGCGCATCTTTGGCAAAGACCTTGTAACAGCATTCCATATCTGTAAGGTTAAGATTTGTAAAGAGATTGGACAATAAAGTCAAAAATCGGTTGCCCACAAAATGCCGGAAATATAAAACACGGTGGGCTCCATGGCCGGCAAATCGCGAGCCATATACGACATCAGCCTTGCCCGCAAGGATGGGGCTTAAAAGCGCCGGATACTCGGAAGGATCATATTCCAAATCGGCATCCTGAATAAGAACAATATCCCCCGTAGCTTTCGCAAAACCCGTTCTGATGGCCCCGCCCTTGCCTGTATTTTTTTCATGAAAAATGATTTTCACTTCGGGGCACTCAATGCCGGCAAGAATTTCTCTTGTTCCATCCGTAGAGCCGTCGTCAATAACGATTATTTCCTTTTTATATGGCGTGCGAAGGACTTCTTCGACGGCAGCTCTGATGGTTGCCGCCTCATTAAAAGCAGGAATAATAATTGATAAGGTAAAATCCGTTAATTGCGCTTTCATGATCTCTCCTCAGGCAAGTCTTTTCAGAAGGAACAAAGCGCATCCTAAATCGGAATACGCCAATCGCCATAAAGGTTCCCGAAGCATCAAAAAATACGTTCTTGTATTTGGTTTTATGAGCACAACATCATGAGGGTATTTAACTAGGAAAGCGCGCCAATTCTCTCTCCCCATTAAAAAATCAAAATACTCTTGATTGATATCCTCCTTATATACCGTCTCGTAACGTCCGTCCATAGCAACTTTGCAGTAAGGATAACATGTCCAAACAAGAAATTCCCCCCAATCAAAATGGGGCAATACATTGCCCCGAAAATTTCTTGCCTGCAAAAAACGCAGGGCGCCTATCGGATAATGAGAAGATGGAATGGAAATATTAAAGCTCGGAGTCAACGTTGATGACAGGGAGGGGTTAATGAATCCATAAATTGTCAGGAAAAAAGCCAATAAAAACACCTTGGGCATCCATTGCCGGCTTGTAAAGAATACGAACTTTTCTTTCCAGCCTTTCCAGCATTCTGACAAAACAACCGGCACATATGCTCCAAATACCAAACCAAAAAGCACGCTGTGTCTTATATGTTTATATCCCAAGTAGAGAATCACAATAACAACTAAAATATCAGTTATGTCATGTTTACGCCGAAACCCAAAAAGAATAAGGCAAAAAATGGACAGACAAACAAATATACAAACAGGCGCTGCCTGTACATGCATCTTAATTGCCGCAAAAACCGACATCCATTCCGTTATCTCCGGGCGAGTCATGGAGACGGCCTGACACATAAATACCCAATATTTAAATCCATAAGGATTTATCAGCGTTGCAAACGACGCCACAATCCCCGTCTTGACGAAGGGAAGAAATTTTTTCCCGGCTGCGCCTTCTCCTGCGGCATACAAGAAAATCACTCCGATTCCTGCCAGGAATCCGCCATGAAAATTACACCAGAGTATTTGAATAGGGATCAGCCACCAAAGGACTTGCCGCTTTTTGTCCTGCCGCGCGACTTCAAGGATATACAGTGTAAGAATGAAAAACAGATAAGTGAATACCTGCGCCCTTACAGGCACATAGCCAAAAGATATCAAAACCGCCGCCGGAAGGAGAGCAATAAGCGCAGAAATCGGGCTCCCCCCTCTTTTGATTGCCGTTAAATAAATAAAGTAGACGGCAAGTATGATGGTGATGTAACGCAATAGCTGCAAGCCGACAGGACCTGAAAATTTGAAAACAGCATAAAAAAACACACCGGTTAACCATTCATGATAAATCCATAGAGGTTTTGTCGGGGTATACGAAAAAATATCATGATACGGAAAATAGCCTTCCTCCCAAAAAATTCTTCCAAAGGCAAGATATCCCCACAGATCATTATCGGCTAAACTTCTTGAAAAAAGCGCAACAAATATAAGATAACACCCTGCCAATACTGAAGCAAATTTTAAACATTTCGAAAAGTTATCGGTCATCTTACTTATACCGCCAATGTGACGGCATCTAAAGGCATAGGAGTCAATCTCTCCTGAAAGATTTAATTAGAAGAACGGTGGAGACGGCGCGAGGGCTTATCTTGGCGTCCAACCAAGCCAGCGCAGCGTAGATGCGATTGAGCAACATGAAAATACGCACAATAAAAAGCGGCGGTTTCTTCCCTTGGAGTCTTGATGAAAAAAGCAGAACACAGCAAAGAGCATTGTTATTTTTTCCAGTGGCCCCGACACTTTCCTTATTAGCGCCGGCTTCATGCCGGCCCTGTGAAGAAGTTCTTCCATTTCGTTGAGCTCATAGCGGCGGTAGTGTCCGACAAAGCGGTCAAGAGACACCCCCAGCCATAGGTCAGGCTGCGACGGAAGTTGATGGATGAAGCCTCGACGAAGTACCTGGTTGGACAACTGACCTCGGCTATGGTGTATCCATGCCAGACGATCTGGGCCAACACTTGATTGTCGAAGACAAAATCATCAGAGTTCTCTTCCAGAGGCAATTTTTCCAGCAGTTCTCTGGAAAAAGCCCTGTATCCCGTATGGTATTCGGACAATTTCGCCCCTATCAACATATTTTCGCTCAAAGTAAGGATACGCAATGTTCAACGCCGCTCACTTTTAGCGCTTTTTCTCCTCCGCCAGTTCCCGAAAATGCCTTGCCGCTTCGGCGTTTCCCTTTAGCTTAAAAGCGTCTGAAATGACTCCATAGGCTTCTTTCGCCTCCCCGTTCAGCAACAACGCAATCCTCGCCTGCTTTACAGCCCGCTCCGGTTCGCCTTTTTTTATCAGAATCTTGCCGTAAGTCAGGTGGAAATCGTCATCTCCCTTGCGGAGGCATATGGCCCTTCTTATCATCTTTTCGGCGTCGTCGTAGCGTTTTTTCTTGATCATGATCTCGGCCATCACCTGATAGGGCTCGGAATACGAGGGATCGAGACGCATGGATTGCCCAAGATGGGCGATAGCCTTTTCGTCGTTATCCCACATTAAATAGAGCTTGGCTAAACATAAATGGGTGATTTTTTTCTCAATCGCCGCCGTCGTAGTCTTTGCCGCCAGAGCTTTCTTGAGCTCCAGAAAGGCTTCCGGATAAAACCCCATTCTGTAGTAGGCAATGCCAAGATTGTGATGGGGCCTGTTGAGATGGGGATACTTTTCCGCATTGTCCGCCCACAGGGTAAACTCATTCTCGAAGATGGCGTTTCTGGTCAGCACCCCCACGCCCTGCAGAACTAAAATAGACGCCACGGCAATGGCTGTCGTCGCAAATAGGAGTTTTCTTCCGGAAAAGCGAAGGAGGGCATCCCTCACCAAAACCGCTATGGGAACGAACAAGAGCATGGAAGGCAGATAATTCCTGTGCTCATAGATGATCTCCAGGGGGAGAAAAGAACCTTCGATGGCATGATTGAGGAAAAAGAAAATAAGACAGTAGGAAATAAGGGGTCTTCTTCTGGCCATTGCAAATGCCGCTGCGACGATGACGGCAACCGCGATAATCGCCGGCAGCGTCGTGGCGGGCTCAAAAAGTCCTTTAGAGATGTCGATATCATACAGAAATGTAAACCGGGAGGTGGCGGGATATATCAGAAGGCTTATATAGAACAGGATGACACGCGGCTCCGTCAACAGCCTTTCCGCCATGGAAAAGGGCCGGAAACGGTAGCCGTCTAGCATCGAGGATAGGTCCACGCAAAGGACGACCAGGCCAATAAAGAGCAGAAGGGGAAGAACGGCGTATCTTATGTTTTTGCCTACCGTCGCCCTGTCGGCGCCCTGAATCAGGATGATATCCATAAGATACAGGCTAAAGGGAAGCATAAGGGCATTTTCTTTGGCCCCTATGGACAACAGGCCCGCTGCAATTGTCAACGCGATGTAAAATATCTTTTTCCCGATCGCATCCGATATGCGCCCCTTGAGGTAGAAAAACATAGCCATGATATAAAACATGGCCGACATGGATGTCATCCTCTGCACGATATAGGTTACGGACGATACCTGAATGGGGCTGCTCGCCCAGAGGAAGGCGGAAAGAAGGGCGATGGAGTGGGCATGTCTGCCGTATCTTCCCCGCAGAAGGGGAAGATGCAGCATTTCCCGGATAAAAAGGAAAAGAAATATCGAAGCCGATATATGAATAAAAATATTCACCAGATGATAACCGAAAACATTGAGTCCTCCGAAATAGTAATTGAGGGCGAAGCTGAGGTAGGCTGCCGGTCTGTTTATCCGCCGCTCCGACGCGCCATGGAATGATTTGCTCAACTGCGGCCATGACAGCTCCGTCATCTGGATGTTTTTATTGGGAAAAATGTTGCCTTCATCGTCGAAGTGCCAGGAATCGCGCAGGCTGTTGGCGTAAAGAAGAAAGATAAAAACGGCGAGGGACGCCGCGGCGAAAATGAGCCTTCTTTGCCTTTCGGTCGGCGCGTGGTTCGCATCCAACTTGAAATCATCATCGGCATTAATCATAGACGCCTCGCAAACCTAAAAAAGGGGCAAGCGTGTTTCTTGCCCCTTTTTAAACCCATAACTGCCTCTGATTATGGGCCAGCAGTAGCAGCTTCAGTCAGCCCTTGAGAGGTAAGCGTATATGTTTTATCGCCGCTGGGATGCAGAGCGGTAATTGTCAACCCATTAATGTCGCCAGCGGTGGTGGTGGTGACGTCAGTGCTTTGGGTGTAGCCATAGTTCTCTAGGTCAGCCAGATCAGGCGTGTCGGCTGGGTTATCGCTGAAGTAGGCCTGAGCAGCCGTATAGGCATTCCTGGCATCGGACTTCGCCATCGCATTGTAGCCTCTTTTCCTATACTGGGCAAACTGCGGGATGGCGATAGCCACCAGGATGCCGATGATGGCGACGACGATCATCAGCTCGATCAAGGTGAAACCTTTCTGTCCTCTTTTCTTGTAAAATTCGCTTATCATAATCTCAATTCTCCTTTCTTAATGGTCTCGTAAAAAGTCCCAATTGTCACCCTGAGCCTGTCGAAGGGTGAACATAAATAATTGATATTACGTCATGGTTCGACAGGCTCACCATGACAAAACCCGCGAATTTTGACTTTTTACGAGTTTGTTAATTTTGTTGTTCTGTAGTTTTGTCGTTTCTGCGCCGCGTGTTCTGTCCGCTCTTCCCCTTCTCATCACCTCCTGTCGCCCTGGTTTTTCCTTCTTGCCGCCATTAAAACTTCTATCGAACCACATCTTCGTTTGCACATAAGGATAAGCAACTTACATGCCAGGCAGGAAAGCCCTCCGCCGTCCGGAGCGCATTCCACGTCATTTGTTTATTGATTACAGATAGATAGGGATGCGTGAAGGGGCGCGCCGCCGCGTCAAGGAGCCTTGAGGGATCCTGTGATTCTCACCAATCGCCTGTTGATTTTACCCGCAAACAAAGCCTTCGCATTTATCGCCTTGACACATCATGACGAATGCTATTATAAGAAGCGGTGGTTCCACCCCTGTAAGGCAGGAGTGTCAGTTGATCGAGGCTGCGATAAAAAAATCATTTTCCGCCGCGCATTTTCTAAAAGAAAAAGATGGCGCGCCCGAAGACCTTCACGGACACAATTTCGTGGTCGAGCTTGTCGCTGTCTGCACGGTAAAAACAGCGGAAGGACGTCCGTTTTGCGAGACATTGGAAAAATGGCTGGAGGAAGCCACGCGGACGCTTCATCATAAAAATCTCAACAATCTCCCCTCTTTCAAAGATTGCGCCCCATCGTCGGAACATATAGCGCAGTATATCTTTAACGAAGCGGCAAAAAAAATCGGCCCCTCCCATGCCAATATCTCGCATGTCACGGTATGGGAAGCGGATGACACGGGCGTCACATACAAACGGTAAAAGCCTATGTTAGACATTCAAAACCAGAAAGACCACAGAAACCTTGATATAAAGAAAGTGGGCGTAAAGGGCATCAAATACCCCATTGTTGTCCTCGACCGCGCGCACGGCGCACAATCGGCCAACGCCGCCGTCAACATGTACGTCAATCTCCCCCGCCGCTTCAAAGGCGCCCACATGAGCCGTTTTGTCGAGGTTTTGAATGAATTCAGGGGGCGAATAAACATCAAGACTTTTTATGCCATTCTCGAAAAATTGCGGGAAAAACTCCACGCCCAATCGGCTCATATAGAAATCGAGTTTTCCTACTTCATCCAAAAGTCGGCGCCCGTATCGAATGCCAAAAGCCTCATGGATTACAAATGCCTGTTCATCGGCGAAAGCGACGGCGGCAAAACGGACTTCATCGTCGGCGTGGAGGTGCCGGTGACAACGGTATGCCCCTGCTCCAAAGAGATCAGCAATATGGGCGCCCACAACCAGAGAAGCATCGTCACCGTCAAGGTGCGGTTCAAAAAATTCTTCTGGATCGAGGATCTTATCGCGCTGGTGGAAAACTCCGCAAGCGCCGATGTCTATTCCCTCTTGAAGAGGGTGGATGAAAAGTTCCTGACGGAAAGGGGATATGAAAACCCCATGTTTGTTGAAGATGTGGTCAGAAACATAGCCGAAAAACTAAACAGAGACGACAACTTCACGTGGTACAGCGTCGAGTCGGAAAATTTTGAAAGCATCCATAACCACAGCGCCTATGCCTATCTGGAGAAGGAGTAAAGCCGTTCCCATCAAGATGTGTCAGGTTTTCTATGGATAAAAGAGATTTCTTCAACCTCTATCATCATGGCTTTATCAAGGCAGCCGTCTGCATACCCGAGGTCCGGGTGGCCGACGCCGCCTTCAACGCCCTCAAAACCATCCGTCTGGCCAAGGATGCCGCCGCGCATAACGCTGTTTTCGCCATCTTCCCGGAGCTGGGCATATCCGCCTATTCCAACGAGGACCTGTTTCACCAGGATGCCCTCCTTAAGGGAAGCATCGCCGCTCTCGATCAGATTCTTGAAGCGACACGAACGCTGAACTTGATTCTGGTCGTGGGCTTGCCTTTGCAGGTAGATGCCCGTCTTTTTAACTGCGGCGCGGTGCTCTATCATGGGGAAATCATCGGCGCAGCCGTAAAATCATATCTTCCCAACTATCGCGAATTTTATGAAGGACGCCAGTTCCGGCCCGCTGAAGAAGCGCTTTCCAAAACGATCAATCTGCTGAGGCAGAAAAACATTCCCTTCGGAGCGGATATCCTGTTTCACATCGAAAACGTCCCTAACTTCACCTTCTTTATCGAATTCTGCGAGGATGTTTGGGCGCCCATTCCGCCTTCCAGCTACGCGGCAATGGCCGGAGCCACCGTAATCGGGAATCTGTCCGCATCCAACATCACCATCGGAAAATCGGAGTTCCGCCGCAACCTTACGGCCACGCAGTCGGCCCGTTGTCTGGCCGCTTATCTTTACGCCGCGGCCGGCCCCGGTGAATCCACCACAGACCTCGCCTGGGACGGCCATGCCCTGATCTACGAAAACGGAAATCTTCTTGCGGAATCGAAACGATTTTCTCAGGAATCCCAGATCATTTACTCCGACATCGATTTGGACCGACTTGTCCAGGACAGAATGCGCCTCACAACCTTCAGCCAGAACGCCAAGTCTCATAAGGATAATCTTGCCGGCTTCCGTCATGTCTCCTTTTCTCTGGAAACCCCGAAGGGCAAGATACTGCTGTGCCGGGATTATCCGCGTTTCCCGTACATTCCCGCCGAGCCGGCCAAAAGGGATCAGCGCTGCTATGAAGCATACAACATTCAAATCTTTGGTCTTGCGAAAAGGCTCAAATCCGCCGGGCTGAAAAAGGTCGTCATCGGCATATCCGGTGGGCTCGATTCCACCCAGGCGCTTATCGTTGCCGCCCAAACGATGGATCTGCTGGGGCTGCCACGGAAAAATGTTCTTGCCTATACGATGCCGGGGTTTGCCACAATCGACAAGACCTACAAAAATGCCCTGCGGCTGATGAATGCCCTCGGCGTGGAATGCAACGAAATAGACATAAAGCCGAGCTGCCTCATGATGCTAAAGGACATCGGCCATCCCTACGCGAAGGGGAAAAAACATTATGACATCACCTTTGAAAATGTTCAGGCGGGAGAGCGCACATCCCATCTTTTCCGCATCGCCAACATGAGGGAGGC
Source organism: Syntrophaceae bacterium UBA4767 (assembly GCA_002403385.1). Taxonomy (GTDB): domain Bacteria; phylum Desulfobacterota; class Syntrophia; order Syntrophales; family UBA4767; genus UBA4767. Next base: position 39,742 of record DHHR01000073.1, read on the forward strand.
CGTCGTCGTGGGCACGGGGGACCTGAGCGAACTGGCGCTGGGATGGTGCACATACGGAGTGGGCGATCACATGTCGCACTACAATGTAAATGCCAGCGTGCCCAAAACTTTAATCCGACACCTCGTCCGCTGGGTTGCCCAGACAAAACAATTTTCCCAAATGGTCTCTGATATTTTATACGATATTCTCGATACGGAAATCAGCCCGGAACTCATACCGGGAAGGGGGAAAAATCAGCCGGCCCAAAAAACAGAGGCTCTGATCGGCCCCTATGAACTGCAGGATTTCAATGCCTTCTACATCACCCGATTCGGCTATCTGCCCTCCAAGATCGCGTTTATGGCTTATTGTTCATGGAAAGACACAAACAAAGGGCTATGGCCGGATGTTCCCAAAGAGAAGAGGCATTCCTACACTATTGGAGAAATCAAGCGCTGGCTGGAGGTGTTTTTGATCCGATTTTTCAAAATGAGTCAGTACAAGCGCTCATGCATTCCCAACGGCCCAAAGGTCGGCTCGGGAGGCTCGCTTTCTCCGAGGGGTGATTATCGGGCGCCCAGCGACAGCGAGGCCACAATCTGGCTTGATAACCTAAAAGAAATACCTGACAAGGAATAGAGAAAAAAATGGACAGATCTTCATACAAGGATTTTGACGCCACGGAGCTTTTCTGCCCCAACTGCAAGAGGGCCGTTCCGGTAAGGAAAAGATTGCTTCTCGTTCTGCCCAACGGCGATAAATACGATTATACCTGTAGGTTTTGCGGAACATCGGTAGGGGATAAGATGGACACAAGGCAAGACAACTTTCGGATTGTTGTCAAGTGATCCGTTATTTTTTCCCCTCCAGCGCCTTCTTCAGCTTTTCGCCCAACACGCCGAGATCGGCAAGGCGGGGGTCTTTTGTCTTCTCACCCTCCGCATAGACAAGGCTGACTTCCCTTCCGCCTGCGCCTCCCTGCAGGTAATCACCCAGTATTTCCCTGCTGTGAACATCTTCATGGCAATACGCACAAAGATTTTCCCAGTTGCTTCCATCTTCCGGATTGTTTTGGTGGTTGCCGTCTTTGTGGTGCACCGTCAACAGATGCCTGTTGCTCTCATCAAATTCCCTGCCGCAACGGGCGCACACCAGCCCAAAAAGGGCGAGGGACCTTTCCCTGTAATCGCTACCAGGTTGGTTCTCCATGCCTCTTTTCATCTCCTTCACCACCTCTTCGGGCGGTCTTGCCGTTTTTGCCTGATTGCCGCCGCCGGAAGTTGCGCGCACACGCCCCCATTTGCCGCTATAGCTGACCCTGGCCACCTTTATATCACCTCCCCGAATTATCTGACAATCAAGACGCCTGTCCTGGCAATGCAAAAATAATTGCGCATGAGCGTCATTGTCAAGAGACCTTTGAAAAACGACCCCTCACGTCATTCCGACGCGTCACCCCGATGAAAATCGGGGCGGAATCTATAACGGCTTGAAAACACTGGATTCCCCCGTATCGAGTACGGGGCAGGCTCAAGTCAAGCACGGAATGACGGCAAGGCGCGGTTTAATCACAAATTCAAAGGTCTCAAACAATTACATCGTCATGTATAAAATCACCGGGTGCAGCGTTACCGCACTACAACCGACAATATTTCCTTATCAAGTTTTGCCTTCATTGACAAGAGTTCTTCCTTGCAATAATGCGTTTGCCGCAAACATTCCATGTCGAGATGTTTTGAAGCAGCAAAAGACTGCAACGCGTAAAGGCGGGCGTTTTTGATCAACTTGCCGATCTCAAGAATATCATCTTCCCTTAATAGGGCTTTGACGACCGTGGTGCGGAACTCGTAGGGAATGCCCGAACTCATGACCGCTTTGATGCTTCGTTTGATGACTTCCGGCTGGACGCGAGTCCCGGTAATTTCTCCATATCTTGCCAACGGCCCTTTGATATCCATGGCAATGTAGTCTATCAGCTTATCTTTGATAAGTTTTTCAAGGAGCTCGGGGTTGGAGCCATTGGTGTCTATTTTCACAAGGAAATCCTTTGCTTTAAGCTCTTTTATAAATTCCGCCAGGTCCGGCTGGACGGTCGGCTCGCCGCCGCTAATGCTTACTGCATCGAGTTTTCCCCGGCGCTTGGCAAGAAAAGCCAGGATTTCTTCTTCAGCAATACAGGGGCCATAAAGATCAGGATTAACCAGCTCCGGATTGTGACAATAGGGACACCTGAAATTGCAGCCCTGCGAAAAAACAACGGCGCTGATCTTAGCGGGATAATCGATCAATGATACCTTCTGGAGGCCGCCTATTTTCATCGCTTAAAAACTGAATACCCTTCTCGCATTGAATTCCTCCTGCTTTCCCTTGTTCCACTGTTTCACAGGCCGCAGGTAGCCGACCACACGGGAATAAACTTCACAAGGCTCATCACAGATCGGACACGCATCCTGCCTTCCGGCAAGGTAGCCGTGAGAGGAACATACGCTGAAGGTGGGCGTGAAGGTGAGGTAAGGCAAATGATAGCTGGAGCAAATTTTATGGATGAGCGTCTTTACAGCTTCAGGCTCTTCGATGCGCTCGCCGGCATAGATATGGAAGACCGTGCCCCCCGTATATTTTGATTGTATGCTATCCTGCAGATCCAACGCCTCAAATATATCGTCCGTATAATTTACGGGCAACTGCGTGGAATTGGTGTAGTAAGGTTCCGCTCCATTGGTTTTGGGCTGCCGGTCATTGGCGCAAATGATGTCGGCGAATTTCTCCTTGTCGATCTTGGCCAGCCGGTATGACGCTCCTTCCGCCGGCGTGGATTCCAGATTGTAGTTATTTTTCGTCTCTTCCTGAAATGTAAGCAGCCGGTCCCTCATAAAATCCAGAACCCGTTTCGTAAAGGCCTGCCCCTCCTGTGTGGCAATGTCTCTCCCCATCAGGTTCAAACATGCCTCATTCATACCCACCAGACCAATCGTCGAGAAATGATTCTTCCAGTATTTACCGAAGCGTGCTTTCACATTTCTCAGATAATATTTAGTATAAGGATACAGATTTCCATCCGTATAATTTTCCAGCGCCTTTCTTTTCGTCTCAAGACTTTCTTTGGCAAGAACCATCAATCCCTCCAAACGGTCAATAAACTCGTCCTCCGTATCTGACAGATACCCCAGGCGGGGCATATTGATGGTAATCACCCCGATGGAGCCGGTCAGCGGGTTGGAACCGAACAGCCCCCCTCCCCTCATTTCCAGGGCGCGGTTATCAATGCGAAGTCGGCAACACATGCTTCTTGCGTCTTCAGGGTTCATATCGGAATTGATAAAATTCGAAAAATACGGAACGCCATACTTAGCGGTCATCTCCCAAAGGCCCCTAAGATCCGGATCAGCCCAATTAAAATTTTTCGTAATGTTATATGTTGGAATGGGAAAGGTAAACACCCTGCCCTTGGCGTCGCCTTCCGCCATCACCTGCAGGAAAGCTCTGTTGAACAGATTCATCTCCGCCTGAAATTCCTTGTACGTCTCCTTCTGGGGTTGTCCGCCGATAATCACATTCTGATCCGCATAGTATTTGGGCGCCGTTACATCGAGCGTTACATTGGTAAAAGGCGTCTGGAAGCCAACCCGGGTGGGCACATTGATATTGAAAATAAATTCCTGCAAAGCCTGTTTGACTTCAGTAAAGGTAAGGCCGTCGTATCGGATGAACGGCGCGAGGAGAGTATCAAAATTTGAGAATGCCTGCGCCCCGGCTGCTTCTCCCTGAAGGGTATAGAAAAAATTTACCACCTGGCCCAGTATACTGCGAAGATGTCTGGCAGGCCGACTTTCCACTTTCCCCAAAACACCTTTAAACCCCTCCATGAGGAGATCAAAAAGATCCCATCCCACACAGTAAACGGACAGGAGGCTTAGGTCGTGAATATGAAAGTCGCCTTCGGTATGGGCTTTTCTGATTTCCGGCGCGTAGATTTCATTTAACCAATAAACCTTGCTGACCTCTGAAGAGATATAATTGTTCAGCCCCTGCAATGAATAGTCCATATTGCTGTTCTCATGGATCTTCCAGTCTATCTTCTTTAAATATTGGTCAACAAGATCAACCTGCATCTTATGAGTAATCTCTCTTAGTCTGGCATGTTGGTCTCGATAGATGATATAGGCCTTTGCCGTCAGGCGATACGGAGAGGAAAGAAGGACCTCTTCCACAATATCCTGAATTTCTTCCACGGACATGATCTTATCATCAAAGAGCTTTTCGGCCAGGTTAAGCGCCCTTATTGTTAGTTTCCTTGCCGCATCATAGGAAAACTCACCCGTCGCCATCCCCGCCTTCGCGATGGCATTCGTAATCTTCTCGGCATCAAATTTTACCAACCGGCCGTCCCGCTTGCGTATTTCTGTTCGCATAAAAGCTCCTCTTTCCTGACGCATTAATTAAAGATTCAACCCTTCTGCCTCAATATCTTGGGGCGATATTAGATAATACTACTATATATAGAGACAAGCAAGAAAAATTTTACAAATATTGTTGACGTTGCCATTAAAAACTTGGAGAACCGCTTCTTTTCTGTTATCAGTAGAATTGATAAGGAATTGATTCGAATTTTCGTTACAGTTGCTCCGCCGAGGCGCAGGCAATGATCATCGGGGTTCCAAAGGAAATTTTAAGTGATGAAAATCGTGTGGCATTAACGCCGGATGGGGCGGCAACACTGAGAAAATACAATCACCAGGTGTTGATGGAAAAGTCAGCCGGCAGCGGCAGCGGATTTACGGACGAAAGCTACGCTTCTGCCGGGGCGGCGCTCTTGGAGCGTGTTGAGGATATATTTGAAAAGGCCGAATTGATCTTAAAAGTCAAAGATCCTCAGCCCGTTGAATACGATTATTTTAAAAATGGCCGGATTCTGTTTACCTTTCTTCATCTAGCCCCAAAGCGGGAGCTGACGGAAGCGATCCTGAAGGCAAAAATTATCGGGATTGCCTACGAGACGGTTCAGTTGGAAAACGGCTGCCTGCCGCTTCTTAAGCCCATGAGTGAGATAGCGGGCCGAATGGCCGTGCAGGTGGGCGCTCAACTTCTGACGAAGCCGCACGGGGGCAAGGGATTGCTTTTCTCAGGCGCCTCCGGCGTGCCTGCGGCAAAGGTAACAATCATAGGCGGCGGCATTGCGGGAAGCAATGCCGCCAAAGTCGCTGTCGGCATGGGCGCAGACGTCGTTGTTCTGGAAAAAAACAGGGAAAAATTAAAGACGCTGGATAGTTTATTCGGCTCTTGTATAAAAACAGCCATGTCAACGAAAGAAAATATTGCCGGATATGTGGAACAAGCCGATTTGCTTATCGGCGCCGCGTTGCAGCCGGGAGCCAGAGCGCCCAAGCTGGTGACGGAGGATATGGTGAAAAAAATGTCTTATGGGTCTGTCATTGTTGATATTGCAATTGATCAGGGGGGGTGCGTCGAAACCGTAGACCGCGCGACAACTCATGACCAACCTACTTATGTAAAACACGGCATTGTCCATTACAGCGTGGCCAATATGCCCGGAGCTGTGCCCCGAACGGCGACAATAGCCTTGACCAACGCTACTTTTCCCTATATTCTGTCTATAGCCAACATGGGATGCAAAGAGGCCTTGTTGCGGGATGCCGCTTTATGCAAGGGCGTGAATGTTTTTTGCGGACATGTGACCTGTAAAGCGGTTGCCGACGCCCATCAGCTTGCCCATAGCCCCTTGTTGAAAGTCATCCGGCAGGTCCGACCATAAACAGCACAATGATGAAATACGGTGAAATGAAAAAAATAAGGAGACCTTCCAACATGTTGAAAGGCAAAAAAATCGGCGTCATTGGAACCGGCAAAATGGGAACGGTTCTTATTGACGCCCTTATTTCGCGCAACATCGCGCCGGCAGCGGCCATCATTGCCTCTGACAAGGACAAGGAAAAGCTTCATGAAATAAAACAATGCTACGGCGTGCATGCTGCCGAAGACAGCGGGAAACTCGTCAAGGCAAGCGATGTGATTATTTTAGCGGTTAAGCCGCAGAATATGCTTGAACTCCTTGCGCAAATATCCGCATCCATTACCAAAGCAAAGCTGGTGATATCCATTGCGGCAGGCATACCCACACATTATATAGAAGGCCATGCCGAAGGCCATATCCGTGTCATTCGAACCATGCCGAACACGCCGGCCGTTATCGGCGAAGGAGCGACGGCTCTTACCCGCGGTAAAAACGCTACGGAAAGCGATCTGCTGATCGCCAAGCACATCTTCGATGCCGTCGGGATCAGCGTTGAGGTGCCGGAAGAGCTGATGGATGCTGTAACCGGCCTTAGCGGAAGCGGGCCGGCCTACGTGTTCTTAATCATAGAAGCGCTGTCCGATGCAGGCGTCCACATGGGGTTAAGCAGGGACATTGCCGTCAAATTAGCTGCGCAGACCCTCCTCGGCGCCGCCAAACTCTGCCTTTCCAGCAATAAACACCTCGGGGAATTGAAAGATATGGTCACCTCTCCGGCAGGCACAACCATCGCCGGCCTTAAGGCTCTGGAAGACGGCAAACTCAGAGCCGCCTTAATGGCCGCCGTGGAGTCGGCAACCTTGCGATCCAAAGAACTGGGAAGGGAAAAGTAAAAGCTACTCAGGCAGGTTATCCTTCTCGTCATCAAACCCAATGATGGGGTGAACGAACCACTCGTCATCTGATTCCCCGCTTTCCCTATTTCCCGTAACCGGGGCATCTTCATCTATAAAAACATCTATTTCCTGGTCATCAGACAGCGCGGCGACAGGCAGGATCGCTTCCTCGAAAACACCTCCATCCACCTCGGAAACCGAAAGCGATTCGTCCGGTTTTCCCTGCATCTGCTGCATCAAACCGGGTTTTCTCCTTCGGTGATGGGGTCTCCGGCGTGTTTTTTTCTCTGTTGGCTCCACGCTGACTTTTTTCTCCGGAGATCCGATTGTCCGCTGTATGGATTCAGCCTCCTCTTTTTTCATATTCTCTATTGGTTCTACAGAGGCATCTGCGTCTTTCTCATCTCCTGTGGAAGGTTTTTGGACCTCCTCAGCAATTTCAATGTTTGCTTTTCTGTCAACCAGGTCCATTTCCATCATATCCCATGTCATCCCTGGATCGCCTGAAATATGGATCACCAAATCATACCTCATTTCCAATTTGCCGATTTCCAAACGTTTTTGATTTAAGAGGTATTCGGAAATCTCGTAGGGAAGCTTTACCCTGATTGCAGAAGAAATCCCTCGAACGGCTTGGGACTCGATTCTTCTATAGGCGCTAAGAGCCGTATATTCCAGGGAAGGCCTCGCCCCGCGCCCTTGACAAAAGGGGCAAGTCGTATAACTGATCTCCTGGATGGTGGATTGCTTCTTTTGTCGTGAAAGTTCGAGCAGACCGAATTTGGATATGCGCGACAACTGAATCCGGGCCCTGTCCATACTGATTGCCCGCTTAAACGCCTTTTCAACCTCCGCCTCGTGTTTCTTATCCATCATATCAATAAAATCGATCACAATGAGCCCGCCAAGGTCCCGCAAACGGAGTTGCCGGCCAATTTCTTCAGCCGCCTCAAGGTTCGTTTTGAAGGCAGTTTCCTCCACATTTCGTTTGTGGGAAGCGCGGCCGGAATTCACATCAACGGTGGTCATAGCCTCGGTAAGATTGATGACGATATGCCCGCCCGATTTTAGTTCCACATGATCCTGATATATAATGCGAATTTGTTCCTCAAGCTGATATTTGTCAAAAATAGGGGCTTTTTCCCTGTAGAGCTTGATCAGCGCGACATTACGCGGAGTGACGGTTTTACAGTAGGAGCGCATCTTCTTGAAGGTTTCGACATCGTCCACCAGAATTTCTTCCACGTCGGGCGTCAAGTAATCCCGCAGGGATCGCACGCCAAAATCGCTTTCCTGATAGATAAGCGCCGGAGCGGAAACGGTGTCCGCTTTTTTTTTGATTTCCTTCCATAATCTTGAAAGGCGCTGGTAATCCCGTGAAAGTTCCTGTTTGGTCCGATTCACACCCGCAGTGCGAACAATCAGGGCCACATCTTCATCCGCCTTTATCTGCTCCACTATATCTTTTAACCGCTTGCGATCCTCTTCCGATTCGATTTTCCGTGACACGCCGTTGCTGCTTTTGTTCGGCAATAGAACCAGATAGCGCCCCGGCAAAGATACATATGTTGTCAGCAACGCACCCTTCCGCTCTCCTTCTTCTCTTAAAACTTGAACGATGACCTCCTGCCCGCTTTTTAAAGAATGTCTTTTCGTCTGACCATCTTCCCTTCCGACATCTTTCTGCTCGGTAAAATATTCAGGGCTGACATCACGCAGGGGCAAAAATCCGTCTTTCCCCCCCCCATAATTGACAAAAGCAGCATGGAGCCCTCGCTCTATTTTCGAAATAATTCCCTTGTAAATATTGCCCGTGATGCGCTCATGAAGGGACATCTGGATGTTGAATTCGACAAGTTTTTCATTCTCAACGATTGCCATTCTCTTTTGTTCATGATGAACGGCATTGATAAACATTATTTTTTTCATAATTACCCTTGCTTTGCGAGTTTGCAAAACCTTCCCGATTCCTCTTTTTCCGAAACGGGAACGATTTTAAGTTCATGTTCTTTTATTACACAAAGGCGGATACATCGCCTTTCCCTGCTCTAATAATCTCGACCCGATCATCCACAAGGCTGATGACACTGGACGGTTCCGAGACGATAACGCCCCCGTCTATGATCAAATCCACGCAATGGCTGAACTTTTCTCTTATCTCTTCAGGATTGTTCAGCAGGTTGCCATCTTGAGTTTTTACGGATGTGCTGATGATCGGTTGTCCCAGCTCCCTAACCAGGCTCAGACAGATTTCGTTGGCCGGCACCCGAATGCCCGTGGTCTGTCTTTTAGGAAGAATGATTTTGGGAACCAGCCTCGAAGCCTCGAGGACAAACGTATAGGGCCCCGGCAGAAGACGTTTCATCGTCTTGTATGCATAATCGGATACAACTGCATACCGGCTGATATCCTTGAGGTCCGCACAGACAAAACTGAGAGGTTGTTTCTTGCTTCTCTTTTTAATTTCGTATATTTTTTCTATGCCTTTTTTATTAAAAAGGGCACATCCCAAGCCATATACCGTGTCGGTCGGATAAATAATAACCCCCCCATCCCTCAGCACATCTACCGCTTTTCTGACTAAACGCATCTGGGGATTTTGGTTATTTATCCTTAAAAATATCATGTGATCCGTTTCTTAAAACCATTTCCGTAAAATCCATTTTCAAAGGATTTATTTCTCTCTAGCAGAAACACGGCAGATTATCAATAAACTTATTCGATATGAAACCTCAGGGGCAGTGCAAACATCGCGGATCAGCTCAATCAACGGAATAAAAAATTGTAGCAATTGATTGAATATGCTGATAATCAGGCTCAAGCTGATAAGTTTTTATAAAAGACCTTCAGGATCATAAACCGCCATGCTTCCCATAAAAGAAACGAAAGAGGGCATCGTTTTTTCTGTCCAGGTGCTGCCCAGATCGTCGAGATGTGAGCTGGCAGGCATACACGATAAGGCCCTGAAGCTGAAAATCACGGCACCCCCTGTCGAGGGACTGGCAAATGAGGAATGCATCCGGTTTCTATCCCGTTTTTTAGGAATAGCAAAAGCGCAGGTTGCCATCGTCGGCGGCCATACGTCAAGAAAGAAGCGCATTGCCGTTTCCGGATTGACAAAAAGTGATATGGAAACGCTGATTTCAAATTATCGCAATACATGACGATGTAATTGTTTGCGCATCCGATACGACATCCATCACCCTTCGGCGCCCTTCGACAAGCTCAGGGTGACATAGGGGCGTCATGGTAGCAACAAAAACCCAAAGGTCATGGTAATAACAAAAACCCAAAGGTCATGGTCTCGTAAAAAGTCCCAATTGTCACCCTGAGCTTGTCGAAGGGTGAACATAAATAATTGATATTACGTCATGGTGAGCCCTTCGGCCGGCTCAGGACAGGCTCTGTCGAACCATGACGAACGTTGTCGAACCAGACATCATGTGCTGGGTGTTTTCTCTTGACAACGACGCTCATGCGCAGTTATTTACGGCGTTTTGTATAGTCTCCATGCTCTCATGGGAAGGACAATGAACAAAGAAAACGCCAGAATCGCCAAGGCGGCCGGCATCGTCGGCATGGCCACCATGCTCTCCAGAATATTTGGATTCATCAGGGACATGGTCGTGGCTGCCCTTTTCGGCGCCGGTCTTCATACGGACGCTTTTTTCGTTGCCTTTCGCATTCCCAATCTTTTGAGGCGTCTTCTGGGGGAAGGTTCACTCACCGTGGCGTTTGTGCCCGTTTTTACCGAATACTTGAAGACCCGTTCCAAAGAAGCCGCTCTGGAACTGGCGAATGTCGCCTTTACGATATTGTCCGTCATCCTGGTTGTCGTTTCCATCCTGGGCATTGTTTTCTCCCCCATCATCGTAACGGTCATGGCCCCTGGCTTTGTTCATACTCCGGCTCAATTCGAGCTTGCCGTTTTCCTGAACCGGCTCATGTTTCCCTATATCTTCTTCATTTCCATGGTGGCTTTATGCATGGGGGTACTAAACTCCCTGCGTCATTTTGCGGCCCCGGCTTTGTCGCCTGTCATTCTGAACCTGAGCATGATCGGAGCGGCTCTTCTGCTGCGGGGATTTTTTGAACAACCCATCGTCGCCCTGGCCGTCGGCGTAATAATCGGCGGCGTATTGCAACTGGCCATGCAATGGCCAGTTCTGATCAAGATGGGCGCGCCCCTGCGTTTCAAATGCAAGTTCAGCCATCCGGGCATAAAACAAATGGGACGGCTGCTCATTCCAACCCTCATCGGATCCGGCATCTACCAGATCAATATTTTTATCGGAACTATTCTGGCTTCCCTCTTGCCAAAGGGAAGCGTTTCCTACCTATATTACGCCGATAGGCTTGTGGAGCTTCCCTTGGGGGTTTTTGCCATCGCCGTGGGGACGGCAACCCTGCCGAGTTTTTCATCACAGGTCGCCAAAGGAGAACTTGAAAATCTCAAGCAGACCATTTCGTTTTCCATGCGTCTGATCCTGTTCATTACGATCCCTGCATCTATTGCCCTTATTGCGCTTAGGGAACCGATTATTTCTGTTCTGTTTCAAAGGGGCGCCTTTGGCGCTTCCTCAACGGTACTAACCTCCCAAGCCCTCTTGTATTATACGATAGGTTTGTGGGCCTTTTCGCTTATCAGGGTTGTTGATTCCGCCTTTTTTTCTCTCCAGGACCGAAAATCCCCCCTGAAGGCCGCTTTTGCAGCTCTGCTTGTCAACATCATCTGCAGTGTCATCTTGATGTTTCCCTTAAAACACGGCGGTTTGGCTCTGGCCACCTCCATTGCCTCGGCGGCAAACGTCCTGATGTTAATGTTTATTTTAAAGAAAAAGATCGGTTCTTTTCTCTTGCCGGACTTCTACATCTCTTTTATGAAAACCACGCTGGCATCTTCGGTTATGCTGGGGGCCATCGCGGCGACTTATGTGTTTCTTCCCTGGAATCTCGGCGCGCCATTCAGGGAAAGGCTTCTTTTCCTGGCCGTCAGCGTCTCTGTGGGAATCGCAGCATTTTTTCTGAGTGCGCATTTTATACACTGCCCGGAGATAACGGCCATAACAACTGCTCTTAGAAGGAAATTAAACTCTATCTCCCATCCCTAAGGCAAACAAAAGGCAGTTGACTTGAAAACATCAAAGTGGTAGGAAGTTTAGCCCTTCCCAGAGGGAGGAAAGATTTTCTCATGCTGGACATCAAATTTGTAAAACAACATATAAAGATGGTTCAGGCCAAGCTTGATCAACGCGGGCAGAAGATAGACCTTGGCCCATTTACGGAACTGGACCAAAAAAGGCGCGATATCCTCATGGAGCTAGAAACTCTGCGCTTCGTAAGAAACACCGTTTCTAAGGAGATCGGCGAAAAGAAGCAAAACAAGGAGGATGCCTCGGATATTATATCCAAAGCAGCAGAGGTTTCCGTAAAGATTAAGACGCTGGAGGAAGAACTCGTCGGGACAGAAGAAAACCTCCGAAATTTCCTCATGACGATCCCCAATATCCCCCATGAGTCGGTGGTTTATGGAAAAGGCGCGGACGATAACCCTGTCATCAGAACATGGGGGGAAAAGCCTCTTTTCCCGTTTCCTCCAAAGCCCCATTGGGAAATTGGAGAAAATCTCAATATTCTAGACTTTGCCAGGGCCGCAAAGATTACCGGAGCGCGTTTTACCCTTTATCGGGGGATGGGCGCGTTGCTGGAACGGGCGCTTATCAATTTTATGCTGGATTTGCACACAACGGAGCATGGCTACACAGAAATGCTGCCGCCCTTTATGGTAAACGTAAATAGCATGACCGGCACGGGGCAGCTTCCAAAATTTGCCGATGATCTTTTCAAGGTGGAAAAAACAGATTATTTTCTGATTCCTACCGCCGAGGTGCCGATAACCAACATCCATCGGGAAGAGATCCTCAATGAAAAGGATATGCCCATTTACTACACGGCTTACACGCCCTGCTTCCGGTCAGAAGCGGGCTCTTACGGGAAAGACACACGAGGCCTCATCCGGCAGCACCAGTTCAACAAGGTCGAGATGGTAAAGTTTACCACACCGGAAACATCTTATGATGAACTGGAAAAATTGACATTAAACGCAGAGGAGGTGCTCAAACGGCTGAATATTCACTACCGGACGGTAAGTCTCTGCACAGGCGATCTGGGCTTCTCGTCGGCAAAAACTTACGACGTGGAGGCATGGCTGCCCGGTCAGAAAACTTATCGGGAAATATCTTCGTGCAGCAATTTTGAGGATTTTCAGGCGCGGCGCGCTTCGATCCGCTTCCGGAGGTCAAACGGCAAGGTTGAATTTGTGCATACCTTAAACGGCTCCGGCCTGGCGGTGGGAAGAACAGTGGTTGCTGTTCTGGAAAATTATCAACAGCCCAATGGCGACGCTGCTATTCCGGAGGCATTGAAACCTTACATGAAAGGCATTGACAGGATCACAGCCAAAGGGCTAGCATAGCTAAGAAGCAATGACGGAGGGATGGCCGAGTGGTCGATGGCGGCGGTCTTGAAAACCGTTGGACGAAAGTCTCGCGGGTTCGAATCCTGCTCCCTCCGCCAGGAAATTCGTAACAAGCGGCGGTTTTGCCGCAGCGTTTGACAATACTATATACAAGCGGAGAGATGGCTGAGTGGCCGAAAGCGATCGCCTGCTAAGCGATTGTACGCCCATTAAAGGTGTACCGCGGGTTCGAATCCCGCTCTCTCCGCCAGTTATTGCAAATCAAAAAGCGCGCCCATAGCTCAGCTGGATAGAGCACCAGACTACGAATCTGGGGGCCGAAGGTTCGAATCCTTCTGGGCGCGCCAAATAACCTTTCGTATTTTCCCCCAGCAGCAAGGCGGCGACAGAAGGCGCCTTGTATGTCATGTTGCTGATAGGTTGGTTGCCAAAATAAAGCTAGCGTACAGCCTTTTTTCAGTGAGCGGTTTTGCCTCTTTCGGCAAGTTCCCCCAGAAGGGTGTAGTCAAGCAATCTGATGTTTGCGCCATCTTCCTCGATCAGTTTTTTATTTTTCATATTTCCCAGCGCGCGGGAAAGCGATTCCGGTCCGGTTCCTAGAAAATTGGCTAACTGCACCTTGGAGATATTTAGTTTGACTAAATCCCTGTTGCCCTGTTCCTGCGAAAGATAAAGCAGGTAAGAGGCAAGACGGCCCGGTATTTCCTTAAGTGAAAGATTTTCCACCTGGATGGTAAATTCCCGAAGCCGCGCAGAAAGAAGAGCCAGAATATTCATAGTGAGATCCGGCTTACCGGTAATGAGCCGGATAAATTTCCCCCGTTCGAAAAACAGAAGGTGGCTTTTGGATATGGCAATGGCATTGGCGGGAAATGATTTGCCGGAAAAAACAGGCGCCGCGCCGATGGTTTCGCCTTCTTTCACAATGTGCAATATCTGCTCCTTCCCTTCGGGCGATAGTTTGTAAACACTGACGCCGCCCGCGGCAACCAGATAAAAACCGCTGCCTTCGTCGCCATCACAAAAGATGACATCGCCTTTGTTGTAATATTTGTTGACTGCAATTTTTTCGATTTCTGTGATATGCTCTTCGGGCAATCCACCGAAAAGTTGACTTCTAATTAAAATATCATGCGCTTTCTCCATAGCTTACGTCCCTTTCAAAAAATACATCTTTTTCTTAACATAAGTCAAGGATGCGTGAAATTATTTAACTATACTGACCAACAGAAAAACAAAAAATCTTTCACAGGAGGCTGAATATGTTTTGTTATCAGTGTCAGGAAACGGCAAAAAACGAAGGTTGTGGCATTCGGGGTGTTTGCGGCAAGACGGAAGAAACAGCAAATCTTCAGGACCTGCTTATTTATGTTTTAAAAGGTATCGCCATTTATGCCGAAAAGGCCAAAGAGAAAGGCTCGCTGGATTCCAGATGCGGACGTTTTACCGTTGAGGCGCTTTTCGCTACGATTACCAATGTGAACTTTGACAGCGACAGAATCATTGAACTCATCCGCGAGGCATTCAAGCTTCGCAATGAACTCAAAGAAAAATACGGCGCGGACATGCCGGATAATTTGCACGATTCCGCCGTGTGGTTTTCTGACGATGTTAATGAATTCAAGAAGAAGGCCGCCGAAGTCGGTATTCTTGCCATTGAAAATATCGATGTTCGCTCGCTACAGATGCTTTTGATCTACGGCATCAAGGGAATTGCCGCCTACGCGGAACACGCTGCTGTGCTAGGCTTCGAGGATGAGAAAATTTACGATTTCATCAGAGAAGCGCTTATCTCCACAACAAAAGATTTAAGCGTTGACGAAATGGTCGCGCTGGTCATGCGCGCAGGCGAGTGCGCCGTGGGCGCCATGGCGCTGCTGGATAAGGCCAATACGTCCACTTATGGTAACCCGGAAATTTCCAAGGTCAATATCGGCGTGCGCAACAATCCGGGCATTCTGATTTCCGGTCACGACCTCAAGGATATGGAAGAGTTGTTGAAACAGACGGAAGGAACCGGTGTGGATGTCTATACGCACAGCGAAATGCTGCCGGCCAACAGCTATCCCGTGTTCAAAAAATACGCTCATTTTGTCGGCAATTACGGCGGCTCTTGGTGGCATCAGAACGAAGAATTTGAATCGTTCAACGGCCCCATCCTGATGACGACCAACTGTATCATTCCTGTGAAGGATTCCTACAGAGACAGGATATTCACAACCAGTGTTGTGGGCTATCCCGGAATCAAACATATTCCGCCCAGAACGAAAGGAAGAGTGAAAGATTTTTCGGAAATAATCGCGCTGGCTAAAAAATGCGCGCCGCCGAAAGAGTTGGAAAAAGGCGAACTGGTGACCGGGTTTGCACACAATCAGGCGCTCGCGCTTGCCGATAAGGTTGTGGACGCGGTCAAATCAGGCGCAATCAGGCGATTTATTGTCATGGCCGGATGCGACGGACGGCACAAGACACGCAGTTACTATACCGATGTAGCCCATGCGCTGCCGAAGGACACGGTCATCTTGACAGCGGGCTGCGCCAAGTATCGTTATAACAAACTGGCTCTCGGCGATATCAACGGCATTCCACGAGTGCTTGACGCCGGACAGTGCAACGATTGCTATTCGCTGGCCATTATCGCGTTGAAACTCAAGGAAATATTCGGGCTGAAAGATATTAATGATCTGCCGATTTCCTTTGACATCGCATGGTATGAACAAAAGGCCGTGGCTGTGCTTCTGGCGCTGCTTTATCTGGGCGTGAAGGGAATCCGCCTTGGACCAACATTGCCGGCTTTTGTTTCGCCTAACGTTCTCGAAGTTCTGGTGGATAATTTCAATATTAAGCCCATTACGGACCCGAAGACAGATGTAGAGGCAATGATGAAAGGACAATAAAAAAGAGGAAGAAAAGTTTCCTTGATATTTGCCGAAGTCTCTGCTACTTCCTCTTTCTACAGAAAAGCAAGTTTTATCAGTGGAGGTAAGCCTATGAGCAAAAGTTTTTCCCTAGTTAAATACAAAGGGAATCCCATAATTTCTCCACGGGTAGAA
This sequence comes from Syntrophaceae bacterium UBA4767, assembly GCA_002403385.1. Lineage (GTDB taxonomy): Bacteria > Desulfobacterota > Syntrophia > Syntrophales > UBA4767 > UBA4767. The sequence continues at coordinate 55,901 of DHHR01000073.1, forward strand.
TCTTCGTGGGAAAACCGCCAAACCTTCAATCCAGGAGCCATCCTGCTAGGAGGCAAAATCCATCTTCTCTTTCGGGCTATCGGGGATGATTGGGTTTCCCGCCTCGGCTACGCTGCTTCTAAGGAAGGCTTCGAGGTGGAGGAGAGGTTGGGATATCCCGTGTATCAACATCCGGCTGCCCCCTCGGATTTTACCCTTTACTCTCATGCCTCTGGAGGAAGTTTTGGAGGTGTGGAGGACCCCCGCGTTGTGCGGGTGGCTGAGGAAGAATCGCTCTATATAACCTATACGGCTGTTGATGAAGGTTTGCGTGTAGGCTTGACCTCGATAAAGGTCAAGGATTTTCTGGATAAAAAATGGGAATGGTCGCCGCCACGCTTAATCTCACCCCCTGGTGAGGTCCATAAGAACTGGCTCATCTTTCCCGAGAAGATAAGGGGCAAATACGCCATACTGCACAGCCTCAGTCCAAAAATTTTGATTGCCTATCTCGATAGTCTAGATTTCGGGCCCGGCATTTACCTCACGAGTTATCATGCCAAGAGTAACGGCATGGCGAGGCAGAACATCTGGGACAGCGTGATAAGAGGCGCCGGAGCCCCGCCGATTAAGACTGAGTCGGGATGGCTTCTGTTTTATCACGCTATAGGTTTGGGCGAGCCCTACAAATATAGAGTCGGCGCCTTGCTTCTCGACCTTGAAGACCCGACGAGAGTTATTCGCTGCTCAGCCGCGCCCGTCCTGGAGCCGGATGCGGACTATGAGAACAGCGGCTTCAAGCCGGGGATAGTTTACCTTTCGGGAGCAGTTGTAAAAGATGGCAGGCTTCTGGTCTATTATGGGGCGTCGGATAATTATGTCTGTATTGCCAGCTGTGTTCTGGAAGAATTTTTGAGAAGCTTAACGGAAGAGGGACGGGAAGTCTTCATGGAGACACAGGTTCTTCCCCGTCCTCCAACGCCTTTTCTACAGGAGCGAAGGAGAGCCCGCCGAGATGCATTATCGCTTCGTCCGAAAAGGGCAAGGGCAAGAAAAAAAGATTAAGGAAGAGTTTCTATGATAGCCAAAAGGCTGGACGAAAATCCGATTCTCACACCAAAGAGGAATCATCTCTGGGAGTCCCTGGCGGTCTTCAATGGCTGTCCGGCAAAAAGGGGGAGGGAGATACTTCTTCTTTATAGAGCCTTGTCTTTACCATATTACAGCGTCGTGAGTGAGACTACGCTTTCCATTTCCAGCATAGGCCTTGCTCAAAGCAATGATGGCGTCCGTTTTTCCGGACGAAGGCGGTTCATCTCCCCCGAATACCCCTGGGAGCGCTTTGGTTGTGAAGATCCGCGGGTAACGAAATTCGGCAATAAGTATTATATCTTTTACACTGCTATCTCCACCTGGCCTCCCACCGCCGAAGGAATTAAGGTAGGGCTGGCAATAAGCGCTGATTTGAGACGGGTGAACGAAAAGCATCTCGTCATCCCCTTTAACGCCAAGGCCATGGCTCTCTTCCCACAGAGGATAGGCGGGAAGATATATGCTATCCTGACCGTCCATACTGACCGACCACCGGCCAAAATATGTTTGGCTGCTTTTGAGAGGGAAGAAGATATCTGGTCTGAAGGCTACTGGTATGAGTGGTATAAAGACTTTGAGAAAAACGCCCTATCCTTGCCGCGTGGGCCCGATGACCACCTTGAGGCCGGCGCCCCACCGGTAAAGACAAAGGATGGCTGGCTCTTAATTTATTCCTGCATCAAGGATTACTTCTCCACGTCAAGGGAAAGGCTTTTTGGGGTGAAGGTGGCTCTTCTCGATTTAGAAAATCCCTTTAAAATAATAAGCAGGGTGGATGTGCCCATTTTGACTCCCCATGAATACTATGAAAAGATTGGTTTAGTGCCCGATGTGGTTTTTCCCTCCGGAGCGATGGCTAGAAAAGATCGCCTTTACATCTATTATGGCGCTGCCGATACCACCTGCTGTGTCGCCTCTGTCAGACAAACTGCATTATCAGGAATGCTCCTGATGAAGGAGAAAATGGTGAAATTACAGCGTGCCGAAGAAAATCCCATTATTGGGCCGATCAGGGAGCATCCATGGGAAAGCAAGGCGACTTTCAATCCCGGCGCTTTATATCTTCAGGGCAAGGTTCATATTGTATATCGGGCGATGTCGGAGGATAATACGTCGGTGTTTGGCTATGCCACGACTGAAGACGGAATCCATATTGATTACCGCTCGCCGAAGCCAATTTATAGCCCCCGCGAAGAATTTGAGCAGAAACTTGTGCCCGGGGGAAATTCAGGCTGTGAGGACCCCAGGTTGACCAGGATGGCAAATAGAATTTATATGTTCTACACAGCTTACAACGGCAAGAATCCTCCCCGTGTCGCCGTAACTTTCATTTCTGTCAAGGATTTCCTGGCGCGGAAATGGAGCTGGTCAAAACCCGTTCTCATCACTCCCCCTCAGTTTGATAATAAGGATGCCTTTTTGTTCCCATGGACAGTTAATGGCAAATATATTTGTGTTCACCGGTTAGGAAATTGCATTGATTACGATTTCTGCCCCAGCCTCAACTTCAAAGGCGATGTTTGGCTTGAGGAACACCGCTGGATAGATATCAGAAAGGGATGGTGGGACAGCGAAAAGGTAGGGGCGGCGGCCCCGCCCATCAGGACAAGGGAAGGCTGGATAATGCTTTATCATGGCGTTTCTGAGGACATGGTCTATCGTGTGGGAGCAGCGCTTCTTGACTTGAAAAATCCGACCAAAATCCTTGCCCGCATCGTTTATCCCGTCTTTGAACCGGAGGCCCCCTATGAGATGGACGGCCAAGTCCCGAAGGTTGTTTTTCCTTGCGGGAATGTGGTTCTGCAGGACACCCTTTACGTATATTACGGAGGCGGCGACAGCGTGGTCGGGGTAGCCACAGTGAAACTCGAAGAGCTTCTAAGGGTTCTGAAACTGTACCGGTTCTAGAAGGCAAAGCCGGTCATCGGTTGCATGATGAACTTTTGTTCTCCTTTGGGAACGTACCATTTGATGAAATTGTAGTTGATGCCTGCCGGAGCCGGGTCAATACCATGGAAGCGGGCATGAATGATGGGGAGCGCATCGGGAACGAAAAGGAATGTATAGGGTTGTTCTTCCGCCAGGATTTCTTGGATGCGATCGTAGCATTTTTTCCTTTCTTTCTGTGCAAACGTACTACGGCCTTTTTCGATCAGCAAATCGACTTCTGTGTTTTTGTAAGAGATGAAATTTAGTTCATCGGGCCTCGTTTTACTTGAGTGCCAGACGTCATAAATGTCTGGGTCCAAAGGAATCGTCCAGCCGAGGATTGCGGCGTCAAATTTCTTCTTGCCGATAAAATCATTTACAAATGCCGCCCATTCGATAATCCTGATTTTAACGTTTATGCCGATTTGGGCAAGACGTTTTTGGATGATTTCCGCGCATTTTTGGCGCACTTCGTTTCCCTGGTTGGTAAGGATTTCAAAAGCAAATGGCCGCCCATCCTTCTCAAGAATACCGTCGCCATTGTTATCTCTCCATCCTGCCTGCGCCAGAAGTTCTTTTGCTTTCTGCGGATTATACGGATAGGTTTTAACATGGGGGTTATATGGCCAGGTTCCCGGTTTGTATGGCCCCGTGGCTGGTTTACCCAAACCCAGGAGGATCCCCTCAATAATCTCGTTTTTGTCGATGGCATACGAAATGGCCTGTCTTACGCGTTTGTCGGCGAAAATAGGCTTCTTTAGATTATAGCCTAAATAGGTATAGGAAAACGAAAGAAAACGATATTTGTTGAAATTCTTTCGGAATAAATTATTTTCTGTTTGTTTTTTGTATTGCAGGGGCGTCAGGTCCATTCTATCAATGCCACTGGCCCGCAGTTCAAGGAACATAGTTGCCATATCAGGGATAATCCTCATGACGTAACCATCAATATAAGGTCTTCCTTCAAAATAATCGGGATTGGAAACAAGAACAATTTTTTGGCCCGTAATCCATTCCTTGAAACGATACGGACCTGTCCCCACAGGATGCTGCGTAAGGGAACTTGTTGTAATATCCTTTCCTGCCAATAGATGTTTTGGTAAAATAGGGCTTCCCCAGCTTGTCAGCGCCGGGGCAAAGGGTTCGTCATAAGTAACCCTGAAGGTGTAGGGGTCCAAAATCTCAGCCTTTTTGACCTTAAGAAAGTCGCCGGCATAGGCGGTGGGTGTTTTCGGATCTACAGTAACCTGATAAGTGTAAAGGACATCCTCCGCCGTAAAGGGTCGGCCGTCATGCCATTTTATGCCTTTCCTTAAATGAAAGGTTATAATAAGCCCGTCTCTGGAAACATCCCATGATTCAGCAAGATCACCCACAAGTTGAAGATCTTTATCATATTTAACAAGGCCATTATATATCAATGATGCAATACCGTGAGACGCGCTGTCTGTTGACAGGATAGGCACGAGGTTAGTGGCGTCTCCAATGGAGCCTTCCACCATGATATCCCCATAGGCGGGACTATTTGAGCTGGACCTGTGGGCAGAGTCTGTTGGTTTATCGCCGTTGCATCCGGCAATGACCCCAAAAAATATAAACATCACGATTGTAAAATTTTCGAATAGGGCTTTCATGATTATGTTATTATATTCATAGCGCATAACTGGGACTTTTTCAATGGGGAAATGACTCAAAGGCATTGTTTCTAAGGTTTTTTTGGCCCAGTAAGTGTCCATATAATAACGCATGCCCATATATGTCATTTTATGTAAATTGCCTGCTTGAGCAAGCCGTCTTTAACATATTGAAATGTTTTTAAAATATTTACTATACATTTTGGCATTATTTGTGCTGATAATAAAGTTGATGTTCTGGAGGATAGTATTAGTAACGTGATGGGGGAATCATTAGTAGAATAAGCATAGGTTTGACAGGCTCACCAACCAGGGAGGGAAAAGCTTATGATGAGTTCGACAGGCTCGCCAACCAAGGACAAAATCATTGTTACGGCCGCTATTACTGGTAGTATTCATACGACAAGCATGTCGGAGTTTTTGCCGATCGCGCCGCAACAAATTGCCGATGAGGTCGTCCGGGCATATGAAGCAGGCGCTGCAGTGGCCCATATCCATGTCCGTAATCCCCAAACAGGGCAACCGATTTCTGATCTGGATTTATTTAGAGAAGTTTTAGAAAGGGTAAAAGCCAGAAAATGCAACATTGTCATTTGTATTACTACCGGAGGGGGACTGGGAATGACCGCTGAGCAGCGTCTCAAACCTGTTTCCGTTTTTAAACCGGAATTGGCCTCCTTCAATGCCGGGTCTGTAAATTTTGCGCTTTTCCCTGCCCTAGAGAAGTTTAAAAATTTCAAGTATGAATGGGAATCTTCCTATCTGGCAATGAGTGAAGATTTTATTTTTCCAAATACCTTCAAGACCATGAGGGAATTTTGCGTGATCTTTAGTGAAAACAAAACAAAACCGGAATTTGAGGTTTATGATGCAGGCATGATCAATAACGTGGCTTTTCTGATCAGCAGAGGATATGTCAAAAAGCCGGTATATATCCAGTACGTCATGGGAGTGCTCGGCGGGATTACACCCAGTCCCGAAAATTTGATGTTCCTGGTGGATTACACAAGAAGAATAATTGGTGATTTTACCTTTTCTGTTTGTGTGGCGGGTCGCGCACAGTTTTCGATTTGCACGCAGTCCCTGCTTCTGGGTGGGAACGTCAGGGTAGGCTTAGAGGATAATCTCTACTTGGAAAGAGGGAGGCTGGCAAAAAGCAATGCCGAACAGGTGGAAAAGATCATTCGGATTGCCCGTGAATTGGGTTTGGAGGCGGCAACTCCAGATGAGGCGAGGCAGATTTTAGGTTTAAAAGGACTTGATAAAGTGATGAACTCGTAAAAAGTCCCGATTGTCATCCTGAGCTTGTCGATTGTCATCCTGAGCTTGTCGAAGGGCTCAGCATGACAGCCTATATTAAATTCGACTTATTACGAGTCCGTCTAAAGTGGCTTAATGGTAAAAACAGAAGATTTAGAAAGGAGAAGCAAAAGTGGATTTCGAGTTGAGTGATGAACATCTAATGTTGCAGCAGAGTATTAGAAATTTCGCAAAGAAAGAAATTGAACCTATCGCCGAAAAAATCGATATGGAAGATAAGTGGCCAAAGGACATGTGGCAAAAGCTCGGCGATTTAGGGGTGATGGGAATAACCGCTGATGTCGAATATGGCGGCGCCGGAGCAGATCTTTTATCGGCTGTTATTGTCATCGAAGAGCTGGCAAAAGCATCACCCGCCATCGCGCTTTCCTGGGGAGCTCATGTCAATCTTTGTGTGGACAATCTGAACCATAACGCCAACCCGTCTCAAAAGAAAAGATACCTGCCTTCCCTGTGTTCGGGAAAACATGTAGGCGCCCTGGCGTTGACAGAACCGAATTCAGGTTCGGACGCCGTCAGCATTCAAACATCGGCCGTCAAAGCAGGCGACTATTATATTCTCAACGGAACAAAAATGTTCATCACCAATGGCTCGGCGGCGGATACCATTATTGTGTATGCAAAAACGGATAAGGAGAAAAAGGCGAAAGGAATCACGGCCTTTATTGTGGAAAAGAATTTTCCGGGCTTTTCCGCATCAAAAAAGTTGAAAAAAGTCGGGCATCGTGGTTCCGAAACGGCCGAACTTGTTCTCGAGGATTGTCGCGTTCCGGCCGAAAATACGCTGGGCGAAGAAAATAACGGTGTTCATGTGATGATGTCGGGTCTTGATATCGAACGCGCTTTCCTTGCGGGAGAAGCCCTGGGAGTTGCCGAAGCATGTTTGGAATTATCAATTCAATATGCAAAAGATCGAATTCAATTCGGGAAATCCATTGGGACATTTCAACTCATCCAGGCAAAATTAGCGGATATGTACGCTCAAATTGAGGCCGGAAAGCTGCTTTGTTACAGAGCGGCTCAAGTAGCAGGTCAGGCGAAAAGGGGAGGCAAGGGGACGGAGGTGCATAAACTTGCCGCAGCATCTATTCTTCTCAACGCGGAAATGGCGACAAGAATTGCCGATCAGGCTGTGCAGATCCACGGCGGTTATGGATACATGCTGGAATATCCTGTGCAGCGGTTTTTAAGAGACGCAAAACTGCTAGAGATAGGAGCGGGAACATCTGAGATGAGAAGATTGATTATTGCAAGAGAACTAATGAATTTGTAAGCAATTGTCGTTTTATGAGGTAATGATCGAATGGAGACAGAAAATAAAAAAGAATCAAGGGAGCTGAAAAAACAAACAGCCCGTGAGGAAAATCGGAAACATTGGATGGCAGAAGAGGAAAAACTCTATGAATTATGGCAAAAAGCCTATTTCCCCGGGGGACAGGAGCAGCTTAATCGTCTGGCAAAACAGGGAAAGAAACCGGTTCGTGAATTAATCAAGTTGCTCATCGATCCGGGAACAGAGTTTTTTGAATTGAGCCGAGGGGCCGGTTTTGGGATTAATTATGAGTTAGCCCGCGATGTTCCTTCCGCCGGTTTGGTTACGGGTTTGGGAAAGATACACGGTAATTGGGCGATGATTATTGCCAATGACAGCCGTGTGAAAGCCGGCGCCTATCTTCCCATTAATTGCAAGAAGCATCTCCGCGCCCAGGATATCGCCAGCGAATGCGGTCTTCCGTGCGTTTATATCGCGGATTCCGCCGGCGGGTTCCTGCCCATGCAGGATAGAATTTTCCCTGGGAAGGGGCAGTTCGGACGTTTTTTCTTTAATATGTGCCGGATGTCAGCCAGAGGGCTGAAGCAGTACACCTTGAGCACCGGAGGCAATACCGCCGGCGGAGCGTATATCGTTTATCTGGCATGTGAGTCCATCATGATCGATAAGATGGCCTATTCTTTTCTTGGCGGCCCCCCTATGGTCGAATCGGCTATTGGCGAAGTGGTATCGATGGAGGATCTGGGAGGCGCGAAGGTCCATACCGGAATTTCGGGGGGCGCCGATCATTTTGTGCGCAGCCAGGAGGAAGGCATTGAGAAATTGAGGGAATTGCTGTCTTTTGATCCCAAACAGCAGCTGCATATCCAGAGACGAAAGCCGAGAGATCCGAAGGTTCCTGTGGAGCATCTCTATGAAATCTTGCCCAAGGATATATACCGTGGAATAAACGTTCGTGAACTGATCGCCTGCATTGCCGATGACAGCGAATTCAGCGAATACAAACGGAACTATAATCCCGGCCGTGGAGATAATATTATATGCGGCAAGATATATATTGAGGGTATCCCAGTTGGAATCGTTGCCAGCAATAACAACGGCGTTATTTATGTTGACGCTGCAAGAAAAGCAGCGGAATGGGTTGTTCGCTGCTGCTCCCAGAAAATTCCTATTTTGTACATCCAATCCTCACCGGGTTACATGGTTGGCACTCAGGAGGAGTACGCGGGCATCGGCAAATATGGCTCGGACATGGTGAGGGCCTGCGCATGTGCGGATGTGCCAAAAATCCAGTGGGTGATAGGGCCGGATCATGGAGCGGCAAACTACGGCATGTGCGGAAGAGCTTATGATCCCCGTTTCATTTTTCATACAGTGCGGGCGAGAACTTCCGTCATGTCGGGACAGACGGCGGGATTTATTTTAACCAGTCTGGAGCGCGCCAATGCGAAGAAGGCCGGCAAGGAGATGAATGAAGAGGCGGCGCAAAAGTTTCAGGAGATGATGATAGAGAAATATTCTCGGGAAGCTCATCCCTTTTACACGGAAGCGCGCCTGTACCACGATGGCACGATTCCACTGAAAGATTCCCGCCGTGTTTTGGCGATGGCGTTTGAAGTTTCTCTGTTGACGCCTATTTCCAGTTCCAACTTCGGCAACTTCAAATTTTAGGGATCATCTCCAAAGTATTGATGAGGATATCCTTTTTGGGGGAGTAAAATTGAAGAAGAACCAAATGTTAGAAAATTAAGAAAAGGCCATAGATAAAGTAAACAACCCTCTAGGAAAAGTTAAGGAGGAAGCATTATGTCTGATGTGATATTACAGGAAAAGCTCAGTAACGGTGTCGTATTGTTGACATTGAATCGTCCCAAAGAGATGAATTGCATGAACTTTGATATGATCGAAACGTTGGGGAAATTCGTTAAGGAATTAAATTTCGACCCAAGCCTCCGGGTGATCGTCATCACGGGCGCCCTGCCGCCGGAAGGGAAAAAGGCCTCATTTTCAGCCGGCGCTGACCTGGCGGAAAGACGAACAATGCCCGATGAACAGGTAAGGAGATTTATCGCCACGGTGCGGGAAACGATGATAACGGTGGAAAATGCGAAAGTGCCCGTTATCGCCGCTATTAACGGTTATGCCTTCGGCGGGGGCACGGAGCTAGCCTTAGCATGTGACCTTAGAATCGCTTCTTCAGAGGCGTTAATGGGACTTACAGAGACCAGTTTGGCCATCATTCCCGGCGGCGGGGGAACACAGCGTTTAGCCAGAATTGTTGGAATCGCAAAAGCGAAAGAACTCATCTATACGGCAAGGCGCATCGATGCGAACACCGCTTTGCAAATAGGCTTGGTCAATAAGGTTGCAGAGCCTTCAAAATTGATGGAGCAGGCTTTGGCCCTTGCCGCGGAGATCGCAGGCAATGGCCCCATTGCCATCCAACAGGCCAAATTCGCGATTAATTACGGCATGGAATGCTCTATCGGAGTTGCGTTGCCGCTGGAATCAAAGGCCTATGAGATAACCATTCCCACAAAGGATCGTCTGGAGGCCTTGGCGGCATTTGCCCAGAAGAGAAAGCCGGTTTTTGAGGGAAAGTAGCCTAAAAATAAGGAGGATCGGTATGGCCGGTAAATTTGAGTTGTCTTACCCAAAGAAGGTTAGATTGGCCGATATTTCCATTCGAGAGGGTTTGCAGCATGAGGAACATTTCATCCCCACGGACGCGAAAGTTTACTACATCGAGGAGTCGATATTGGCTGGTTTTAAAAGATTGGAAATTACAAATTTTGGCAATCCCGCTTTTATGCCGCAATTCAAAGACGCGGAGGAGCTGCTTAAGCGTGTCCGCAACAGCAAACGTCTGTCCAGCGCGGGAGTGAACTTTGATGACATCGAGATAAGCGTGATCACGATTCGCGAAACCTCTGTGGATAAAGCTGTCACCGCAAAGAAGGAGGGTTGGGGGCCCGATCGCGTGGGTATGATGGTATCTACCGATGAGCAGCACCATTTTGCCAATTCCGGCACGACATTGCCTGAATATTGGGAGGAAGCTCAGAGGTGCATTTGGAAGTGCCATGACGCGGGAATCCGTCTTTTCGGAACCGTCAGCACCATTTGGGGCAGTCCGATTTCCGGGCCGACGCGTTTTGAAGACGCTCTTGAATTTACCAAGCGTTGGCTCAGCATCGGCGCGGATGATATTGAACATGCCGATCATGATGGCTCGGCTCCGCCAAATCAGGTTTACCGCTATTTTTCGATGATCCTCGACGAATTGCCCAACACAGACCTTCATATTGCCCATTTTCACGTCACAAGAGGCTGGGGCATGGCGAATGTCCTGGCGGCGTTGACTGCGGGCATTGATATACATGAAGGTGTGCTGGGCGGCATAGGCGGTCAGCCGACGAATTTTATTGACCGAACGCCGGTTAGGGGCACAGGCGAGTATTATTACCGGGATCCCAATGTGGTTGGTTTGGGCTCTCTTGAAGACATGCTTGTCATGATGGATGAAATGGGCATCGAAACCGGTATTGATGTCGATCGGGTCTTGGCCATAGGATCCAAATGGGAAAAAACGATAGGCCGCCGTTTGAGGTCGGAATCTATCCTGAATGGCAGGATCCCCAAAAAACCTCGGGAAGAATTCAGACGCAAAGGTTTGGCTGAACGAAAGCAAAAAAGGAAAGAGGCCCCACAACAGCGGTACCCTTCCGGCTGGCCCGAAAAAATTGAACTGCCTCCTGAAATAACAGGCAAACCCCGTTAGAAGACCCTTGTCCTTAGAAAATTCCTTGGCGATAACGAAAATTTTCTAACAGGGCAAGCCGCGGGGCTTTCTAGCAGGATAAAAAGGTGAAGTAGGCTTGCCATTTTTTTATTGACACGTGCAAGTTTCTGAACATACTGAGACCTTTGAATTTGTGATTAAATCGCCTTGCCGTCATTCCGTGCTTGACTTGAGCCTGCCCCGTACTCGATACGGGGGAATTCAGTGTTTTCAAGCCGTTATAGATTCCGACCCGATTTTCATCGGGGTGACGCGTCGGAATGACGTGAGGGGCCGTTTTTCAAAGGTCTCATACTATTAGCGCTGTAATAGGATTCTTTTAAGCATGTGTCCGATAAAGAGATGGTAAGCGCGTAATGTCATATGTAAGCCCACAAAAAAATGGCGCGGACAGGCAAGCGGGGTCTATAAAAGAATATCTTCATCTCAAGCTGGCAACCACGTGGGATGTTCTAAGGGATGCCAGCGATAATTTCAGAAATAATGGAGATGTCAACCAGGCGGCTGCTATCGCTCTTTACGCTATTTTATCCATTATCCCTCTTTTTATCTTAACTATTCTTTTGGCTGGCCATATTTTTGGGACCAATCCCGAAATACAAAAAGAGCTTATTGAAACTATCCGAAAATTTCACCCCTACTTTTCAGGTAATCTGTTAAACCAGCTTGGTCATATTGAACAGAAAAAACAGGTGCTTGGGTGGGTTGGAATCTTTACCTTGGTTTGGTTTTCCTCTATGATTTTTAGCGCCATAGAAACGGCATTGAACATCATTTTCAGATCAAGAAAAACGCGGGGTTATTTTGCATCAAAATTTCTTGCCGTTTCCATGATCCCGATGGGTTGGACCATTGGTGTTGTGAGCATAGCAGTCACTTATGTAGCCACTCTGGTTGCGAAGCAACCCTTGCCGGAGAATATTATTTACGTTCATGTTTTTTTATTTCGGTATATCCTGCCTTACCTTGTGATGGTGTTGTTTTTTAGTATTGTATATAAAGTCATTCCCACAGAGAAGTTATCTTGGGGTCATGCTTTTGTCGGGAGCGCGATTTTTTCGGCGCTTATGGAACTAGCCAAGCATTTCTTCACTTGGTATGTTTCAAATTATACTCGCTATAATGTTATTTATGGCTCCTTAGAAACCGTGGTCATTTTAGTCATTTGGGTTTTCTATATGGCCTTGATTCTTCTGTTTTGCGCGGAGCTGCTCTCTTCGTTCAGGCGAAGGGATTTAGTGCTTTTGGAAAAGGCTTTCTTGAAGCCACAGAGCAAATTATTGCGTACTAACGAACGTCTTTTTCGAAAATTCGGTGTCATGTATCCGAAAGGTAGTTATATCTTTAGAGAAGGAGAACATGGCAGGGAGATGTTCTATATCTTGATGGGACATATCCAGGTTGAAAAAAGCGCCGGTGCGACGAAAAAAATATTAGCAGAAATGGGACCTGGTTCCTATTTTGGGGAAATGGCGCCGCTAATTAATGTGCCCCGCACGGCATCTGTTCGAGCGTTAGAAGATAGCGACATTGCGATTATCGACAGCGATACACTCCACAGTCTTCTGCGAGGCTCTGAAGGAATATCCCTTTTTATGTTGAAGGAATTTTCAAATCGAATCAAGAATACCAGCGCCGCCTTGGAAGGACTTTCACGATCATGGGTAAAATTAATTACTATTTTATACTTTATTAAAGAATGGCCGCTGAAGGCGGGGCAGAACCCTGTAGAAGATCTAAAAAACTATACAGCAAAAGACCCTGAGGAGCTTCAGGAAATCTTTAAAGACCTTGCGTGTCAAGGTATTTTAGCCATGCAGGGCGAATCGGTCGCTAATTTTATCATAGAACGCGCTTGGGGCTTGCTTAAGCAACCCGTTTCCACGTAGAAGCGCTCACAAAGGAAAGCAAGAACACCCAGAATGGCAATAGTGGTTGGCAGTTCAATAAAACAAAAGGCAATTAGTCCCGTTTTGGCACCAAATCGCAGAGGTGCTTAGCGATCAGATCGAATATATCAGAGTTTCGGTGATTATACCTGAACTCTAGCTCTTTCAAATAGAGGGGGAACATTTTTTTGGAGGCGCCATGGTGTTTGATCAATCTTTCCTTGGCCCAGCTCCAAAATCCCTCCAATCCGTTGATGTAAACCTTGCCGTAAGAGAAATACTTATCGTGATTGACCTTCAAGCGCCGGTATCCGCAGAACATCAGGCTATCGTAACTTTTGAACTTGTCCGTATAGACGACACTTCCTCTGCGAACCTTCTTGACCGTGAGACCCAGTAAAATCTCTGCCGTGACCTTTGGGACGACACTGACCTGGACAATGCCCCTTCTTTCCAGGATGCTGAAGACAGGCGCCTTGCCGGCGGCGCCCCGTCCCCGGTTGCCTTTCCGTCGCCCGCCAAAGTAGGACTCATCCAGTTCTATCTCTCCATCCAGGAGAGCTTTGGCGTCGGCGGCATGATTCAGGATGGCCATCCGTATCGTGTTCACGGCCCCGTAAACGGCCCGGTAATCTCTGTGAACCGCCCGGTGCGGACCCGCATGCCGGGTGGTGTGGGGAGGGGAAGAGAAAAACTTCCCCTTACCCGATTAGCCGATTACATCATCTATAACATCAAAAAGCTCTTTTGTAATTTTCGGATGTAATGTTTTCCCTTTATGAAATGGCAAAACAAATCTTTCTTTATCCCTTTGATATATCTTATGACTGCCTTTGCTTCTAACATGTTGAAATCCAGATTTGAGGAGCATTCTTTCTGCCTCTTCGGCCGTCAATCTCGGTAGTTTAGGCAACACTAACCTCCAGGGAAGTTGTTAGTATTTCTCTGCTTAAATAGTCGTCTCTTTCCTCTGGAGATAAGGTTTCTAAATAAAGTTGTATGGCTTCTTTTATATTATCCATCACCTCATCCAAAGAATCTCCTTGAGTATGACACCCCTTCAATTCGGGACAAAAGGCATAATATCCGTATCTATCTTTTTCAATTATTACATTTACCTTCATGCCAATACCTCCAGTTATTTATCTTTACGGCTAACGGCAAGTTGAGCGAAATGCCAGCGGGCTGTCATGCTTGCATGACAAGGCCGATGGGATTTGCGCTCGAACGATTTGTTCGACCGCGCGAATCAGCGCGTGGTCGGACTAATCGGGCGAGTGCGAACGCGCAACTCGCCGTACGGGCGCGCGCAGCGCGGCCGTACGTTAAGCTCAGCGGCGGCCCGCTTTTGGGCCGTCCGCTGAAGTTTTTGGGTACGCCCGGCATGGGCGTGAACTTATGGGGTGAAAGTCCCCTGTACGTGAATCCTGTCAGTGGTTTATACATTGACACAAGTACTAGCCGAAGGCAAGGGCGGAATCGTGAGAGACCGTCCGAAGGAAGCCGGAGTGCAAAGCTATGAGCCGACGAACAGAAACAGCATACAAGGCTTAAGTCTCCGGGCAAGTCAGCACAACATGACAAAGCCCTGGATTCGGGAGATACGGTAAATGCTGCGGTTGCATAGTCACAGTTCACGTTCTTATCCGGGGAGACCTGCCCGGTCTGCCACTCCATCGGGAGTGGCGCCCGTCATGGCAACATGCCGTGGTACCGGACAGGAGTCAGCTTAAGGCCATAGTAGGCGCGAGGGAACAAGCCCGGCGAAAAGAGAAAAGCCGGGAAAGACTTACCCCGCCGAAGGGCCGAACACAGAGAAGGGAAGAACCTCTATGAGCTCTCATGACACGATGAATCCGTACGGAGGAGTGCCCATGAGGCGCGTCGTAGAATCGTTCGACCCGAATGAACGCCTGAAACTGTGGGTTCACATTCACTACCCGGCTACGGCCCGGTAATCTCTGTGAACCGCCCGGTGCGGACCCGCATGCCAGGTGGTGTGGGGGCTGGGGGTTAACTACCCCCGGCTACCCGATTATGCCGCCGTTTGCCTTTGAAAACACGGCGCATTTGCCTTAGTTCAACACAGACTCAAGACTTGCCATGAATTGGTTTTCATCTTCGTTGTTATAGAACGGCACGCCAGTCAAACGATATTTCTTGTCTTCGAACATCAGGGCTCTATCGCCAAAGTCCGCAGTAATTTCCTTCAAAAAGGACTCTTTCCAGTGGTCATGCTCCTTGAGGTGTCTCCCTTTTGGCTCAATGAAAAGTTGATAAATGAGCGACTCGCCGCCTTTCTTGCGTATGAAGAGGACGAAGTCGGGTTGGAAGGCTTGCCCATCGGCAAAGTTGTAGATGGCAAAATGCCCTTCATTGCGCAGAAGATAGATGTCTTCGTATTTCTCTTGTGGTTTTTGCATTTGCCTGTCCAACATACGGACGAAAGCCTTTTCTTCGCTCGTCCCGTAAACAGTGTTGAAGGCGAACCACTCTTTGGCAGAGACAAAATGCTCAAACTGCGCGTCCTCTGCGGCGCGTGGGTTGTTGGCGTCGAATTTCAGGATTTTGTCCTTGAAGACTTCCCGTACCCAATTGCGCCTGAAGTCGCGCGTGCCTTCATAGTCGGTGACGTTAGCGCGAATTTCTAATTCGATTTGACTCAGCAAGCCTGACATCGCGGCGAGTTTTTCGGCTCGGTTATCGTCCAATCCATATAGATTGCCCTGAAACGTGATCTCCAGACCGCCGAGGTATTCATCCAGGGCAATGAAGTCACAAATCGAGGCGAGATGGGGAAAATAGCGCTTGAGCGTTGAAAAAGTAAAAAACGGGTTGCGGGCAACAGCGGATTGAACAATGTTGCGCTCAATGTCCCGCACCTTCACATCCCGACGGGTTTCGTCTTTCACTACCAAGTCTTTTTTCCCGTTCTCCAGCACGACGGTCGCGCCGCCGTAACCTGTGGCAATGACGTGAACGTAGTTGCGCTTCTTCACGCCCAAATCGGCAAAAGAGTGGATGCGCTGGTAGTCTTTGGGACAGCGGTTATTGAGCCAGACAATCCCATACTTGTAAAACGGCGTTTCCTTGAACGACTCTTTGAGTTTGAGTTCGCGGGTCACTTCGCGCTCGTCCATCAAGCCCTGTTCGATAAGCGCCTGGCGGATTTCGGCAATGTAGCGCGAGTCGTTGATACTGTGATAATGCAACTCTTCAATTACACGGAGTTCGTGTTCGAGGTCGCAGTCGAATTTACGGCGGAACCTGTCCTGAGCAAAGTCGAAGGAACGGTCACTCTTTTCTGGTAAAGCAAACGGGAAGTAACGCGCCCCGCGCCCAATAAGTTGCGCTTCGGACATCGTGGTTGCGCCGATTTTCCCCTTGCCCGAGTCGCGTGTTTCGTAACAGCGGACAATATCAAACAGGTTAAGCACATCCCAGCCTTCGTTGAGTTTTTGCACGGCAAAGATGGCGCGAATGCGGTTATTCTTGTCTTCCAGCGTGTTGACCAGAATCTGGTAGTGTTCTTTTTCTCCTTCATCATTCACTGAAAGGCAAAAATCGGGGCGGAAATCCTGCTTCAGTCGTTCGACCAGTTGCTCGTCGCTGATGCGGTTTTCATCGAAAAATCGAAAAGCGCGCTGAACAAGCGGAATATTCGACTTGCGGATGCGGGCGACATGCTGTGCCGTAAGACCCTCAATGAGTTTGTGAAATTCGGCTTTGTTTTCCTGTGATTGCGCGATGGTGCGCTGGGCTTTGAACAAAATCACGGGCTTGAGATTGATGCGGTATTTCGCTGCCACTTCCTGCTTGTACTGGCTCAAAATCAGGGCTTGCAGGATGCGCTCCCGCTGGTCAAAATCCGATTGAACGATGACAACATCCTTTGAAAAACCGTCGTTGCGGAATTGAAGCAGGTCGTAGCGTATGATAACCTTGTTGTGGTATTTCTCCACCATCGCGGGCGTTGCGTAGTCGTGGGTGGCGGTGAACTCCAGCAGCAGGTTGTCTTCGTTCTGGGTGAAGATACGCTCGACGGTGTTTTCCCAACTCTCGAACAATTCGCCCTGCGACCTGGTCTTTACGTTCATGTGATGGGCTTCATCGGCAATCAAGACGACGCGATGCTTGCGAAAGTCTTCAAAGGTGAGGGCGTTTTCCTTCTCGCTGGTAAGGTCGGAGTGGAGTTTTTGAATGGTGGTAAAGCAGATGTTGATGTCGCTGGGATTGACCGCTTCAAAGTTCTCGACGGGGATGACGCGCACACGGCGATTTCCGATATGAATGTCTGTATTGAACAGATACTTTATGCTGGCGGGGTTGAGAAAGTTATCTTTGGTCTTTTCGATAATGTTGGTGGAATTGACAAAAAACAGGAAATTGCGGTAGCCCTGCTCGTAGAGATAGAGGATCAGCCCTGCCATGATGAGCGTCTTGCCGCTCCCTGTCGCCATGTTGAAAAGAAGGTGCAGGGGACAGGCTTTGCCCGGGAAGTCATTTTTGTAGCAATGAAAAAAGCGGGCAAAGGCTTCGATTTGGTACGGACGCAGTTCGTATTTGGGGTTTAGATTTTGTGCCACACTGTCGGGGACTTCTTTTTTGATACTGCCCCACTGGGAAAGTGTGTCAAGTTGTTCATACAGAAATGACTCAGGCATGGTACGCTTCTCCATAGAACGCCTTGTTCAAGGCCTTGTCTTCTGCGCTAACTTTGAATTGCGCGTCGTCGATTTCCGAGAGATTCACGTACAACTGGTTCTTGTCGAGCAGTTCCGCCAGCAGATGTTTTTGCTTTTCCAGCCCGTTGGGTTCCTTGCCCAGCGCGATAAAGTCGTTAACGGCTTCTTCGGGCATTGCGGGGTTGACGTACCAGTTCAGGAACGAGTCTTCTGCCATCTCGCGCCAGATTTGCACGAGTTCTTCGCTGGACCTGGCGGCCTGGATGCGCTCCATGAAGGCTTCGTTGTACTTCATCAATTCGCAGTAGATGAAGTCGCCGCCGCCCTTCTGTTCGATGACTTTCCTGACACGCTCCCTTGTTACTGTTTCAACATAATCCATTTGCTCGCACAAGATGAATTGACGATTGCCTCCATCTTCTTTATTCAATTCAAGAACAGCATGAGCCGTTGTGCCGCTTCCGGCAAAGAAGTCCAAAACGACGTCGTCACCTTCTCTCTCTGTGAAAATATCAATTATGTCTCGAACCGCATGAATTGACTTTGGAAAGCTGAAGATTTTCTCGCCACCAAACATGCCTTTCAGTAATTTTGTTCCATGCGAAGAAGCGTCGTACTTGCTTTCAACCCAAACGCTCTTAGGCCTTACGCCTTGCTTAATCCTGTCTATGATTTGAACTTTCCAGTCTCCTTTTCTAGTTTGAGATATTTTGATTTCTCCTACTGCAACATGTTTCATGAATGAAGCGGGGGTCTTCCTCCACACCCTTTTTTTGCCACTACTGTCCAATGGTAATATCTTTATATAATCTGTATTTTCCTTGTCGAGGCTGATATGATTCGTTTTGGGATTGAAGTAGATCGGATAATACGAGTTGGGGCGTTCCTCAGGGGTGGAATAACCGCCTGTTCGCAAAAAGTCTCTCCACTTATGAGAATTTTCTCCATCACCTTCCTTGTACAATTCTTTTTGCTCATCAAGAAGTTCAAAGAAATTGATTTGTGGAGCGCCAAACTCCCTTGCATAAAACAGCACATATTCATGGCATGTAGCAAAATAAGCGTCAGTTGTTCGTCCACTGGGTTTATTCTGAACAACAAGAGTGCCCATGAAATTTTCGCGGCCAAAAACATCATCACACAGCACTTTTAGATAAGCTTGCTCTTCATCATCAATGGCAATTGCCAATAAACCATCTTTGCGCAGAAGTTCTTCTCGTGCTACTTCTAGCCTATTTCTCATAAAAGTAAGCCAGGTTGAATGATTGAAACTATTGTTATAACCAAATGTATTTGCATCCCCTGAAGTGTTATATGGCGGGTCAATGTAAATCAACTTCAGCTGCCCGCGAAACTGCGTTTTGAGCGTGTGCAGGGCGAGCAGGTTGTTGCCTTGCGCATATATGGGGACGCTGTTAACTTATAAACTTTAAGTCAATTTGAACTCCTTTAACTCGGCAATCTGCTTGCCGCGGACAACAGATTTGCTGATGGCCGGAAGCGATAACCCCAGTCTTCGGCCTAAACTGGCCATTGAAACTCCTAATTCCCGAACAGCCCAAAAGCAAAAAAGGCTCCGTGCGTTGACAATGTATTGTTGTTTGCCCTCCGCCCAGACGTCCTCCGTCCTTATTTTCATTAACTCTGACACACGTTCTGCAATTTTATCCAGATCCATTCCCTGAGCTCGAAAGATTTCTTTTTTGCTCATGGTTTCTTCCGTCTTGGTCAAAACCTTGCTTACAAAATCACTGTCTCCAAGTATCCGCTCGTCGCTTCGCTGGTAACGACCTTCCTCTCTTTTTTGTTTCAGGCCCTCCCAGCCACCTGCGCTCCGGATCAGACCTCCGCCTGCCAATTCTGGTCTTCTTCCCTGTTCGATCCCCTTTTCTACGAATGACCTGTAGGCTTGCCGTGCCGAAGTTCTTCTCTTCCCAAACATGATTAGAATGCCATCGACCTCCTGCCAGGTGTTCTTCATTATTCCCGTCAGAACGCTGTGCCCGGAATACGGGTAGCGGTCCAACTCCTTTAAGTCCTTGACTACTCCGGCCCGCACCGGATTGAGATGGATATAACGGACCAATTCCAATAGATAGGCATCTTCCTGGCATAGAACGGATTTGAATCGATTCTGAAACAGGTGTCCGTGTCTGCGGTGACTCCGGTTATACCAGATGGCATATCCGGTCAATAGCCGCCTCATTACGGTCGATATTGGAATGTTATCTGTTCGAAGAAGAAGATGAAAATGATTAGGCATCAATGACCAGGCAAAGCAAGTTGTCCCGGTATCCTGAAGAATCTCGCCCAACCTGTGAAGGAAATGATCCCGATCGGCATCATTTTCGAATATCTTTTTCCGTTCTATGCCGCGAACCATGATATGGTGAACGGCATCAACAGCATCTATGCGTGATCCTCTTGGCATGATGCTCTAATAAACCTTATTCCCAGAGTTGTCAAGGAATAATTTTATAAGTTAACAGCGTCCCTCTGTTCCCTTCTGTGTTCTGTAAAGAGCCTAACCTCGTGGGTGATATTTTCTATGTATTTCCTTAAGTTTTTCACGAGCAATATGA
>DHHR01000018.1 GCA_002403385.1 Syntrophaceae bacterium UBA4767
ATTTCCGGGGTGTCGAGAAGATGGCCACGGCTTTTTTTAAAATATCCCGCTCCATTAATGCTTCCGCTAACTCTTTCTTTAGAAACTGATTCTCTTTCTCCAATGGCGTCATCCCAGTAGAATCAGGCTCCTTCCCATATGCTCTCTTCCATAAATACAAGGAATTGTCACTCACACCTAAATCTTTTGCTATCGCCGGAACACTTTTACCGCCGGCAAAAACCAGCCGAACGGCCTCTCGCTTAAACGCTTCATCATATCGGCTACCATTATTACCACGCATATCACTACCCCCTATTGTCTTATCCTATAATTACTGATATTACGTGTCCACTATTTTGGGGTAAGTCTAATCATTTTTGATAGCCTTGTAAAAAATCGAAGTTGTTACTCTGAGCTTGTCGAAGGATGGAATCTCAACATGACAAAACCGGTAAATATTGGCATCTTCTGGATTAGAAGCAACATAAATTATCAAATTTTCATTCCGTCCACAAAATGATTCAGCTTGTAAATTTCCTTCAGATAAGCATTAAAAACAGCCTGTATATCCGAGGACGAGACATGATTTATACCTTCCTTGATATCCAGGCACGTAAGAAAAACTTCCCCGTCTATGGCGCATGTTTCTGCCGCCAATTTGATGACATCCCGCTTTCCCTGGGGAATTTCCAGTCCTTTTAAATGCAACAATGCATAAAAAAGGGAAACAAAAGCGACAATAGAAACCCTGATAAGTTCCTTGACACGCTTCGCTTTCCCTTCTGTTTCTATGAACCTTGTCTGCAAATTAAGTATCTTGCCTTTCAGTTCCCTTTCCAACTGCAACCGGATGTGTGGCGCATCAAAAGATAATGCGCTAAAAACATCTTCGCCAAAAACCAGGGCATGATTTCTCTTCATATTGAGAAACTCAATGGGATACGAATCAAGGGAGCCGGCAATGAATGATTTTGTAATAAAAAGAGGCGTGGCAACATTTCTTTTTTTCCAGCGATGAACCGTATCCGGAACCTGTTGTAATTTTTCAATCCCCTTTTCCGAAAGAACCACCAGAAAGTTGATATCGGATCTGCCCGGGATATAATCCTGGGTTGCGCCACTTCCATAAAGTATAATGGAAAGCAGGTCGCTCCCAAAGATTTTCTTGAAATCATTGGCTATTTCGGAGAATATCTCCGCCGGTTTCTTTGGCATCCTTGATAACATATTTGACACGCCTTTCTTCTCTTTTTTTACTCTTTTTTTAAAATCCGCGGCTGGCGCCGCCGCCACCGCTGCTGCCGCCTCCAAAACCGCCAAACCCACCGCCGCCAAAGCTTCCAAATCCGCCAGAACCTCTGCCGCCACTACCACTCAATAACATCAACATAATAATGGGCAACATAGCCCTTCCCTGTCTGGTGCCGAGAAGGGGAATTAAAATAAGAAACAAAATAACAAGTGGCAACAAATTTCCACTTTTGTGGACGTTCCTTTTGGCAGGACGCCGGACAGTCGGCTTGCCGTTCAAGGAAACACCGACGTTTTGGGCGATGATGCTGGACACAGCTATAACGGCATTATTAAGTCCCCGCCCGTATTCCCCTTTTTTCAAGAAGGGAACAACCGAGTCATCCAGGATCTGTCCGACGAGACCGTCCGGAAGAATGCCTTCCACACCATAGCCCGTTTCTATCCTGATTTTTCTTTCCCTTGCGGTTAAGAAAATCAGAACCCCCTTATCCTCTCCCTTTTTGCCGATGCCCCACGCTTCATACAGGCGGTTGACATAATCATCCACATCATTATCTCCGATACTTTCCATGGTAACGACGACTATCGATGTCCCCGTCTTTTCCAGAACCTCCCCTGCAAGATTTTTCATCTGCGCCGCATCCACAGGAGGGATAATCCCGGCAAAGTCATTGACGGCCCCATGAGGCGCAGGAAACTTTTCAGCCCCCCATACGGGCACGCCGATATAGATGAAAACAAAAATAGCCAATAAAGCTAAAAAACAATTTCTTCGAGAAGTTTGCTCACATATTTTTTCCATTTTAACCTTTGCTTACTTCCGCTGTAATTCCTTCAATTTGATATATTTCGAAAACGTATAAAACCCATACAAAACAGACAGGATAAAACCGTGATACCCCTCCCAAAAGCCTGCTCTTAGAACAAACATATTTAAAAAAGTATATACAGGTCGAAAAATAATGTGGAGCATCCCATATGTTTTGTTTTCCTTGAACAATTCCCTGGCTGCCAGGGTCGAGTATCGATCCAGTCTTTGCAGGTAATCACTGATGCTTGTGTATGTGTAATGTTCCATTGGATGTTTCAGGTAACCTACCGAACCCTCTACAACAACGGCTTCGTGCACCTCCCTGTTTTTAAACGAGCCTTTCCCGCGTTTGAAAAGACGCAAATTGTAATCAGGATACCACCCACAATATCTGATCCAACGGCCAAGGAAAAAGTTTTTCCGGGCAATAAAATAACCGTCTTTTGTGTTTCTACTTTGAATAATTTCCTCTATATCTCTTTTTAACTCAGGTGTAACCCTCTCGTCCGCATCGAGGCTTAATACCCACTTTTTCGTGGCCTTTGCAATAGCGCTATTTTTTTGTGCGGAAAATCCCTTCCAAGGCTCGGAGTAGAAACAGACACCAAAATCTGCGCAGAGCTTCGCTGTAGCATCATCACTTTCAGCATCTACCACAATAATCTCGCCCGCCCATTCCACACTCTCAAGACAATCCTTAATATTTTTCTCTTCATTGCGTGTAATGATGGCTATGGAAAGATCGCTATAAAAATCTTTTGCATCCAATTTTTCCCCCGGCGCCATTATGGTTTCAGTTCCCTGGCTTCGTCAATAAGCATAATAGGAAATCCATCCCTTATTTCATAAATGAGGTTACACCTATCACAAATCAGACCATCTTCTTTCTCGTTTAGGTGTATTTCACCCTTGCATTTAGGGCAAGCCAATATAGCCAATAATTCTTTGCTGATGGCCATATTCCCCCTTCTCAAACAAGTCCTAGTCCTTATTTATTTCATCGCTATAGCTTGTGCATCCTTCTCACATGTGCCGATTAAGGTCAAGAACGAATTCCCACAGATGAATACAGCGTTACTTTTTATTGACACGGAATCTCCAAAGATAATAAGAAACACTATGAGTTTGTTTTCAAGCAAAGGAATTTTATATGCCGGAACTGCCTGAGGTGGAAACTCTCTGCCGCCAGTTGAAAAAAACGGCGCTTTTTATGGAAATTCTGGATGCAAGAGTTTTCGATCCTAAGC
Organism: Syntrophaceae bacterium UBA4767; assembly: GCA_002403385.1. Taxonomy (GTDB): domain Bacteria; phylum Desulfobacterota; class Syntrophia; order Syntrophales; family UBA4767; genus UBA4767. The sequence goes on from DHHR01000018.1 coordinate 3,295, forward strand.
TGATGCCGTTGGATCGACTAAAAGGGACAAAAATTATTGCAACTTGTAGGGAAGGTAAATCCATAAAAATGACACTGGCTTCCGGTATGGAATTTCTGCTCCACCTCCGCATGACGGGCAGGCTGCTATGGCAGGGAAAAGATAGCCCGCTGCCCTCTCATGCCCGCTTCACCGTTTCCTTTGAAAATGGCATTCTGGTTTGCATTGATCCGCGGAGGTTCGCGACAGTTTGCATTCAACATCCACAATACTTCACATCCGCAGCTATTGATCCTCTGAGCAGTTTCCTTCCCCAACAGCTTTCTACGCTCGCAGAAAGGAGAAGCCTTCCCATAAAGAATTTTCTGATGGAGCAAGGCGTCATTGGAGGTATCGGGAACATTTATGCCTGCGAGATTCTCCATGAAGCCGCCATCAACCCGTCAAGAAAGGCGAAGAGTTTATCCGCAACCGAGTGGGAGAAAATCGCACAGGCTACACATTCCATCCTCAAAAGGGCCATTTGTTGCCGGGGCACTACGATTTCCGATTGGAGGGATCTGTTCGGCCAGAAAGGAACATATCAAGCTTACTTGAAGGTTTACGCGCGCGAGGGGCAGAAATGTCTTCGCTGTAACGCCGTCATTCATCGGGCATCCTTAAGCGGAAGGGGAACCTATTACTGCCCATCCTGCCAGAGATAGACTTCCTAAAAAAACAATTTTTCGCTTCAAGCCGCAAATAATGAGAAACAGGAAGAAAAAAATATTGACATACATTTACAAAAAGCGTATAGGGCCGCTAGAAGCTTATTCACAAAGGATTTGCTCAGATCATAGCCCCATGAAACCCTAGCGCAAGAAGGGAATCTATGAAGGCGCCCATGGAAAGAGTATTGGTGAGCTTTTGGTATGGCAACTTTATAATTTTTAACGCTTATCTGTAATGGAGGTAAACAACATGGAAAGCGAAACTCTTTTCAACGAGGAGGTTGAGCCTCCTGGTAGTTTGACAGAGTTTACCGCTACGCAAAATCAAACAGATGGATGTGTTGATTTATTCAATTTCCCTCAGCGTCCCTCTCTTGTTGTTCTCAAGAATGTAAGGAGGTTGACGCTATTTCAGGACAGCCCCAAGTCCGAATTTTTCCGAAACCGTTTTTTCCCCAATATAAGTCGTAATGAGTGGCATGACTGGCGCTGGCAGCTTCGCAACCGTATAAGGGATGTTCATTTATTATCGCAAATTGTCCGCTTGTCGGAAAAAGAACGGTACGCAATGACTCACCAGGGCCGGTCATTGCCCGTTGCCATAACACCTTATTATGCAAGTCTCCTTGATGAGAATGATTCCCTACAATCCATAAGGCGTACGGTTATACCCATCAGTGACGAATTTATTCATAAACCGGAAGAAGCATACGATCCGCTAGATGAAGAAGAAAACACGCCGACGGAAGGCATTGTTCACCGATATCCGGATCGCGTGCTTTTTCTCGTAACAAATGCCTGTCCCACTTATTGCCGATATTGCACGCGTTCCCGAATGGTGGGAAATCACAGCAGACAATGCTTTGATGCCGTACATTGGGATAAAGCCATTTCCTATATCGCAGCGAATAAAAATATCAGAGATGTCCTTTTATCAGGCGGCGATCCTCTGGCACTTCCGGATAAAAAGCTGGAATGGCTTCTGTCTCGGTTGAGAAAAATTCCCCATGTCGAGCTTCTCAGGATCGGCACCAAAGCGCCGGCAGTTCTACCCCAAAGGATAACGCCTGATCTGACCCGTATGCTTAAGCGTTTTCATCCGCTATGGATCAGCATCCACGTAACCCATCCCGGTGAACTCACGCCGGAGATGTCTCAAGCCTGTGCCCGTCTTGCCGATGCGGGCATTCCCTTGGGAAGCCAGACGGTTTTACTGTCCGGCATTAATGACGATGTTGATACGATGAAAAAACTTGTTCACGGACTGCTTCAAATTCGTGTAAAACCTTATTATCTGTACCAATGCGATCCCATTCCTGGTTCATCCCATTTCAGGACGAAAGTATCAAAAGGCCTTGAAATCATCGAGGGACTGAGGGGCCATACAACAGGTTACGCAGTGCCTACTTATGTGATAGATGCCCCTGGGGGAGGCGGCAAAATCCCTCTTCTCCCCGAGTATGTGTTGGGGCGAAGGGGAGACGACATAATTATCAGAAACTATCAAGGGCGTCTTTACCATTATCCCGATGGCGATCAAGCGGTGGCAGAAATCCACTGATAACAGTCCTGATGCAGGAAAACCGGTGACAGCTAAGAATAACGGCCATCTAAAAATCGGACTGACATACGATCTTCGCGATGACTATATCGCTGAAGGGTACAGCGAAGAGGAAACCGCGGAATTCGATCGCAAAGACACCATTGATGCTCTTGAACATGCTCTGAATGAATCAGGATTTCAAACCGACAGGATCGGACATATCCAGCGCCTGGTTCAGCGACTGGCAGCCAGCCACCGCTGGGACATGGTTTTTAACATCGCCGAAGGGCTTCATGGATTTGCCCGGGAAGCGCAAGTCCCCGCTGTTCTCGACGCTTATGAGATTGCCTACACCTTTTCCGACCCTTTCATCCTTGCCCTGACGCTTCACAAAGCAATGACCAAACATGTTATAAGGAATTTCGGCATCCCGACACCTGATTTTTCCGTTATTGAAAAACTGAAAGATCTTCACAATATCAATTTGACGTTTCCCCTTTTCGTCAAACCTGTGGCGGAAGGAACAGGCAAGGGTATCCATGCGCTCTCAAAGGTCTCCTCGCATCATGAACTTTTCCGAGAATGCGAGAGACTCTTGGAGAAATTCAAACAGCCTGTTCTTGTCGAGACGTTTCTGCCCGGCCGTGAGTTCACCGTAGGCGTCACGGGAACAGGCGAAGATGCCAAGGCCATTGGAGTTCTGGAAATTTGCCTGCGGGCACATGCCGAAACGGATGCCTACTCTTATGTGAACAAGGAAAAATATGAAGATCTTGTGGAGTACCGTTTAGTTTATGATAAAGAGGCTCAAACCGCCAGAGATATAGCCCTCAATGCGTGGAGAAAACTCGGTTGCCGGGATGCGGGAAGGGTGGATTTACGAAGCGACGCGAAGGGAATCCCCAATTTTATGGAGGTAAACCCCTTGCCCGGCTTGCATCCGAAACATTCAGATTTGCCTATTCTTTGCACCCTCACAGGCATTTCATACCAACAGTTGATCGGATCTATCACCCATTCCGCATGGAAACGCATTCCTAAACGATGAAAACGGTCATTTTACATAACGAAGTTTCCAGAGAAGCCCCTAAAGATGAACAGGACGTCCTGGTTCAAATTGACGCCGTGTTAAATGCTTTGTCTGAATTGGGATTTGAAACTTTTGTCGTCCCTTTCTCCTTGGACCTTCAGCGCCTTAAAGATAAACTGGAGGACATCAAACCATCCTTTGTCTTTAATCTTGTAGAGTCCATTGCAGGCCATGATGCGCTCAGCCATATGGCGCCTTCCATCATGGATGTCTGGGGAATCCCATACACAGGTTCGAAAACAGAATCTATTTTTGTAACCACAAATAAACTTCTGGCTAAAAAATGCATGTCTGTTGCCGGTATTCCCACACCTGCATGGATATATCCGAATAACGGCGATATTCTTACGCCCATGGAAGGCGCTTTTATTGTTAAACCTGTGGGGGAACACGCATCTGCCGGGTTGGACGAGGGCTCCGTCATTACCCCTAAAAACGCAGACCATCTTTGCCGGGCGATAAAATCCCGCCAGGCGAGGTACGGCAGAAGATATTTTGCCGAACAATTTATCGAAGGACGAGAATTCAATCTTTCTCTGCTGAGCATGGAAGGAAGGCCTTATGTTCTTCCCCCCGCCGAAATTATTTTTGACAATTATCCTGCTGGAAAGGTCAAGATTGTTGATTACCGGGCCAAATGGGAAGGCGATTCCTTCGAATACCTTCATACACCAAGATCGTTCGATTTTCGGAAAGAGGATGAACCCCTGATCCAACAGATGATTTGTCTGGCCGAACAATGTTGGCGCCTTTTTAACCTGGAGGGATACGCGAGGGTTGATTTTCGGGTGGATAAAATGGGGAAGCCATGGGCGCTTGAAGTAAACACTAATCCTTGCTTATCCCCAGACGCCGGTTTTTTTGCCGCAGCGCAAAGAAACGGGTTTACATTCCGCAAGGTCATAGAAAATATTATAGGGAACTTAAGCAATATCGAAACATTGTGACATTAAAAGCACCTAAGAAGAAACGATGGCCTTGCCTTTCAACACAGAAAAAATAATCTATCGTAGGGATCTCCAACCTGCCGACAGACCTCACATTTATGAAATTGTAATCTCTACGGACTTTTTCTCAAAAGAGGAAATTGATATCGCCATTGAACTGGTTGACGAACGCCTGTCAAAAGGGAGTCGCAGCGGATATTTGTTTTTATTTGCAGAATATGCAGGCCAAGTTATCGGTTACACCTGTTATGGCCGCATTGCGGGTACGGTCGGCAGTTTTGATGTTTATTGGATTGCCGTTCATCGCCTCTTCCAGGGAAACGGCATAGGAAAATCCCTGCTTCAAAAAACCGAACAATTGATTATGAAAGAGGGCGGAAGGCGTTTTTATATTGAGACTTCCTCGCGTGATCAGTACAAAAACACCCGTTTATTCTATCTGTCCTTCGGTTTCCGGCAAGACGCATTTATGAAGGATTTTTACGCCCCTGAAGACGGAAAGATTGTGTACGTAAAAAATATTCCATAAAATGTCTTGCATTATCATCAACTTATAAAACAACGGCTTAAAACGGATTGCTTTTTGGGGGATATTTCGCTACACAGCGGGCAGCTATTTCAGGGTTATATGCAAAAAATACCGGGTTACCCAAGGGGGAGGGGTCTCTCATGCTTTTAAATAGGTTCATCCCACGGGAAGAAAAATTTTTTGCTCTTTTTGAAGAGCTTATCAATAAAATTGGAGAAGGGGCTAACCTCTTCATGGATATGCTTCTAAATTATGAGGATAGGGAACAAAAGATTGTAACACTAAAAAATATCGAACATGAAGCGGATAACATAACCCACGGCACATACGAAAAAATGCATACCACCTTCTTGACTCCTCTGGATCGTGAGGACATCTATGATCTTGTCAATAAGATGGACAGCATCCTGGATATGATAGAAGCCGCTGCGGTTCGCATGAAAATATACAAAATAAAAAAACCGACCCAAGAGATTATTGAGCAGGTCACGGTGTTGATAAAGGCTATCGAAAAGGTAAAAATCATCATCTATGCCCTACGGAATATGAAGAATGCCAAAATGATCCTCGATAAATGTGTGGACATCAATACCCTGGAAAATGAAGGTGATATGATCTTAAGAACGGCCATGGCTCATCTGTTTGAACATGAAAAGGATGCGATTGAACTCATCAAGTTGAAGGAAATACTTGAACGTATTGAGGAAGCTATTGATGTCTGCGAAGATGTTTCAAATATTGTGGAGGGGATCGTTTTAAAACATGGCTGATTCTATGGCCTTTGTAATCATCCTTGTCCTCATCGCCCTGGTGTTCGATTTTCTCAACGGCTTCCATGACTCGGCAAATTCTATTTCAACGGTTGTTTCCACGAGGGTGCTTCCCCCCCGCTACGCCGTCTTTTGGGCGGCATTCTTCAATTTCGCCGCCGTTCTTTTTATCGGCGTTAAGGTTGCCAAAACCATCGGTATCGGAATTATTCATCCGGGCATAGTTGACAACATCTTAATACTTGCCGCCCTAGGCGGCGCCATTATCTGGAATATCATTACCTGGTATTTCGGCCTGCCAAGCAGTTCTTCCCACGCGCTGATCGGCGGCCTCATAGGGGCGGGATTTACAAAAGGGGGCGTGGACGTTCTGATTTGGAGCGGCATCACGAAGACATCCCTCTTTATCATATTATCCCCGATGATCGGGCTTATCCTGGGACTGACATTGATGATATTGACGCTCCATACAAGGAAAAACTCCGATGTCGCCAAATCCAATCGGATATTCAGGAAGCTGCAACTTCTTTCTGCCGCTGTTTACAGCTTGAGTCACGGCATGAACGACGCGCAAAAAACCATGGGAATCATTGCTCTTGTCCTTTACAGCAAAGGGCTCCTGGGCCCGACATTTCATATTCCCTTTTGGATTGTTTTCCTTTGCTACAGCGTCATTGCCCTGGGCACAATGTTTGGGGGGTGGCGCATCATAAAAACCATGGGGACAAAAATAACCAAGCTGCGCCCCATGGGCGGGTTCTGCGCGGAAACGGCGGCGGCGATATCCATTATTGGGGCGTCAATCGCAGGTATTCCGGTAAGCACAACCCATACGATTACAGGCGCTATTGTTGGCGTAGGAGCTTCCCATCGCTTGACTGCCGTGCGTTGGGGAATTGCAGGAAGCATTATCTGGGCATGGATATTAACAATACCCGTTTCCGCTTTGATTTCAGCCGTTATCTACGCAGCCCTACAAATTATGCTGTAAACCTAAAAATCGCCCGGTCTTTGGGAATATCTGACCAGTCATGATTTTAAGTAAAGTGTTCATACATATCCCATACGGCAACCAGCAGAGAAGCCACGACAGGCCCCAGCACAAATCCGGAAAATCCAAACAGGGAAATGCCGCCCAACGTGGATAAAAAAATCAGCAGGGGATGCATCTGAACATCTTTGCCGATTAGGAGGGGACGCAAAAAATTGTCAATGGAACTAATCACCACCGCGCCAAAAACCAAAATGATGATGCCCTCCCAGATATGACCCATGAATAACATGATAATGCCCGCAGGAATCCAAACAATGGAACAGCCCAAGACGGGAATAATAGACAAGAAAATCATTATCAGACCCCAGATGAGGGCGCCCTTAATATTTACCAAATAAAAGATAAAACCGCCCAACGTGCCCTGGATGCCGCCGATGATCAGCGTTGCCTTCAGGGTAGATTTAGCTGTCACCGCAAATCTTTCGTAAAGCATGGTTTCTCTGTTATTTCCCAAAGGCAACACAGAGATGGCCCTTTTAATAAATTTTTCACCATCCCGAATGAAGAAAAAGAGGGTATACAACATAATGGTAAACTTAATCAGAAAAGCAAAAGAGTCTTGCGTTAAATCGCTAAGCTTTACAAAAATATAATTGGCAATATTTCTCATGATTTCCGTAATTTTTTCTGTCCAGAAACCCTCGTTTACATGCAATTTATCAAAAGAATAATCCTTGATCGCTCCTACGACACTTTGCATAATCTTCTCAACATAAGAGCTGTCCTTACTGAGAGAATCGTAAAGCTGCAAGGATTCGCCAATCAACAAGCTGCCGATAAAAACCGCCGGCAAGATGATGATAAAGGCGATCACCAACAAAACAATAACGGTGTTGATATTGGGGCGCGGCCATTTATTGTTAAGCGATTCATATAAGGGGTTAAAAATAGAAGCAATAACAGCGGCCCAGAAGATGGGGAAAAAAAGCGACTTTAAAAGATACAGAAACACAATAGTAACAATCGCCATTACCACATAAAAGAGAATCTGGGGCTTCTTTGACGTATTCATGATTAGAATATTCTTGCCGATTATTTGCAGCTTTTAACTATTAATGGTCTCGTAAAAAGTCCCAATGTCACCCTTCGACCCTTCGGTAAACTCAGGACAAACAGCTCAGGGTGACATCTCCGCCTTTTTACGAGACCATCAAATGTTTTTGCTTGACAAAATCAAGCCATATAGATGGCCGATGAATTAGCAATCCGGTTTTGCCGTATCAGTTTCCTGAATCCCGTGACGGCCAGCAGGCCGAAGCCGAGGAGCAACATCGCGGGTGGTGCGGGAACAGCGGTGACATTGGCTGACAGCGATCCGGAATTATCAATGGAGTTTGTCTCCCAGATCCAAAAATGAAGCGAGCCGCCCTCTAATATGTTAATATCCAAATAAGTCCCAGAGACTGCAGCGAAGGCCTCTTGGGGGGTATCAAAGGGGGTGGATAAACCAAGCATATAATCTGTTGGCTGACCAGTGTTGATGGCCTGGATATGCATCTCCCACCGCCATTGCTGATCAGCATCACTGCCCCATCCGAAAGAGTCGTATTGATAGGCTCCCCCTAGCGGAGTTATCCGGTAAATGCCGGCATCCAGACCTGTCAGAGACTCTCCGACGATATAATCATTTGACCATATATTTCCCCCGGACGTTAAACTCCATTCGCTATATCCTTTACTGGTCGCATAGTCAAAAACTTGCTGTGCAGAAGTCCACTGTTTTGCGACATCGCTAGTGGTAACATTAGCAGAACCGCCCGAATTAAACATAAACTGAACATAAGAGCTTTGCCCAGGGGCTTGCCCCGCATCGTCAACGGCATCAAGGGTGATAAAATTGCCAAAGGCAGATACCGCCATCATTGCCAGCGAAAGAAAAACGATCATTACGGCCAATAAACTCTTTTTGCATGCGTTTAACATATTGCCACCATCCCTTCTAATGTAAAAGTTCTCATAAAAACAATTCCATTGCCTTCGGTAATGATTATTGCCATGTGTTAGGTCTGTTATTAAACTATAATCTTAGTGAACGCGAAAAAACTCGAGCTCAAGAAACTTACTTGCCACGCCTGGCAACTCGGCGATCTTTCGGTTTGAAAGACCCGTGGCTTTCCGTCCCTCGGCATTTGGAGGGTTGGCTTTTTCAGGCAACTTATTCGTAATACAAAGTCAAGCGCATGTCAAGTTTTTTTTAAATGAACATGAAAAAATTAAACGGAGTGAATCCCCTTACCGTCTTGCCAAAAACTTTCTCTTCCCTAAAATCCCTTGTACAAATCCAATCCCCAATAAGCGCCGTCCCCGAAGGTGGAATCATGTTTAAAACCGCCTCGTAAGGCAACGGCTATCTTATAGGGGATGTTGTACAGCTCAACAACAAGACTATATCCTTCTCCCCGAAAATCATCATTTCTTCCAATGAACTGTTCCACACCAACATTGAGGGTGTAAGGCTTTTTGTAATCCAGATTGGTGATCTGCTGTTTTATTCTTGCTTTTTCGTACAGAAAATCACTTGTGCCACTATAACTTGTAAAGGCATAGATATTCGTACGGCTGCTGAGCCAAGTGTCGAACTCCCCCTGAACGAGTCCAGCCGCGGTATTGCCTCGTACACTTGAATTCGCATCATCGGGACTGAGGTCTGTATCCCTGAATTCTGCACCTCCATATAATCCTAACATGGTCTTCTCCCAAAACAACTTGACGCCTGCTACGGCAAAAAGACCTTCTGAACTCGCTTTTATTTGGGTGTTGCCGGAATAATATTTATACGTTAAGTAATTGGGTGTCAACCGTGCGGATACAGCGACCGTTTTATTCATGCGCTCGGTTACATCCACACAGAGATAAGAAAAGCTCTGCTCGTGGCCGTCTACTTCACTTCCGGCAAAACTAGACAAGTCGATCGCAAGGCTCAGCGGAGACCACACGAAGGACAAAACAAGATATGCTAAAAACACAGTCTGCAGAGTAATTATGGCCTTTTTTGTGTGTAAGGAAAGAGAGAACATCTTAGGTTACCCCTTGCTCTGATTATTTGAAGAATTTTTACAATAAATGTCCCTGTTCTTTACAAAAGAGATAAGGCTTTTGTATGATGATTCGATGCGCCAATCACACTCCTTATTCACATTAAACCATACAAGGGCATTAATACGAGAAAATCTGTTTTTTAAAGTTTCAAACACTTCTTCAATCCATCTGGCTTTATCGCCCCCTTCTTCTGTACACCCTACCTCGGCTATCATAATGGGTTTATCAGGAGCAAGCTGCATCAAAATATTATAGCCTTTTTCAAAAATCTCCCGAAAACTTTGCCACCGTGACCATTCACGAGTGGTTCCCCAGTTGTAGCCATCCAAACCAAGCCAATCAATTTCCAGTGTCCCCGGGAAATACTGCCACACCTCGTTTCCCGCCTCATCAGGAACAGAATGGGTGTATGGACACCATACCCAGATTAATTTTTCATTATGATTCTCACGAAAAATCGACCGGATATAACGCCATGTTTCGACATACTCCGACGGTTTGTTATTGTTGACCTTGCTGCACCAGGGATACCAATTCCCGTTCATTTCGTGCATCGGCCGGAAGAAGATCGGGCCATCAATCTCATTCAGGTCACGCGCCCAACTCCGGATATAATCATCATACTTCCCTCGTAATATCATGGAAAGGGAGAAATCCGGTTGTTCCTCATGCCGCAATTCTCCCAGCAATTCAGGAAGCTGCCATGGTTCCCATGTAATCATGGGAATGAATCCACGCCGTAGGACCTCGCCAATTCCTGCGCAATCGGGCTTGCGCTTTCGCGATCCCCATGCAATATAAAAAGAGAGAACCAGACAACTCCCGTCCCTGTAAAACGGGAGTTGTCTGGTTTTACGTGGAGCAGAATGAAAATCTTCGTTCAGGTACAGACCTAACCAGGGATAGGAATTCTCAATTTCCAAATATGGCTTCCTTTTCCTTTGACGAAATTTTTGTGATCCAACAAGGTTTGTCAGGGATGACCCCCGTTTTTTGCATTTTGTCACCAACCTTTTTCGCTTCATCCTTACTGTTAAAGATACCAATACGCACTCGAATCCAGCTCTCGCTGCGCACTTTGGCGGGGATCGTGTAGGTGGGATATCCCGCGGTTGTCAACTGCGCTTTAAGGACGTCGGCATCTTTCTGATCGCGTACAGAAAATACATGTATCACCCAACATTGTTCGCCGGCACACCCTTTCTTGGCTTCCATGATTGGCAGTACCGTTGCTGATTCAGTTGGGTAATCGATCTTTGTTTTCATGTCCGACTTTCTGGGTTCTTCTTTTTTAGGAAGCGTTTTCTCGATTTGAGTAAGCGGTTTATCCAAATTTATCGCGGCTAAAATCCCGCGCCGCAAGTGGTTCATATATTGATTTATTCTCTCCGAATCTACAGTGGTAAAAAAAAGAGTAAGGCACACTGTAATGAAGACCGTGGCAATTAATTCTTTTGTTCGTGAAAAAAAGGAAGGAGATTTTTCTTGTTGAAAAGGCTCTTCTTTAGGCCATTTATATTTCTTCATCGCTGCGAAACAAATACCGCTCATAGTCCATGAAGCCCAGCAAATCCAAACAACATTGAGAAGATAAAAATCCCAGGAAGCGCACCCGTTGATAAAAGCATAAATCATTGTGAAGAATGATAAAATAATGATTCCCAATTGGGGAAAAACAGCCAGCCATGGTTTTTTTACCCGGACATTTCCTGATGGTTTTATGTTTACACGATACGACGGTTTCTTCTTTCTTGAACAAAGAGCAATCCATGTCGCTTGAATGAAAACAGGGAAAAGGCCTGTCCACATCTGAAAGGCCCTCATGTAAAGAGTTGGGTAATTGAGTATGCCATAGGCCAAAGACATGGCAACGAAATAGGGGAAACGATGTATTGCATAGACGGGGACGGTGGCTGTCAGGACGAATTTTTGTGTAAGCAGAGCAAGGATCGGGGTGATGAAGAAGAAAGGCATTATGAACGCAGCAACAAGGTATACAAAGCCGAGATGAAAATACTGGAACTTCTGCTTGAGCGTTAGATTTTTGTGAAAAAAAGGATTATCCCAGAAAAGAATTCTTAAAGAATCTGCGGCCCATTGTCTGCGTTGTCTGTATACCCCATAAATGTCAGCAGGTGCCGTGCCTATTGTCAGCGCGTGATTGTAATAGATAGACCGCCAGCCACGCTCGTGTAAAAGCATGGAGGTATGGACATCTTCGACCAGGTTCCACGTGCTGAATCCCCCGATTGACTGTAGAGCCTCCCTTCTATAAATGACTCCCGATCCGCAGGAAAAGGCCGAATTATCGTTATCTTTTCCGCTTTGCATAACGTTATAAAAAATACGATCCGAGTTGCCGAAAGGATCTCCAATAGGAACATGAAAATTCTGCTTGGTCTGGACAAATGCAATCTTCGGAATTTTGAAATAGCCAATGAGAACTTTGATAATTTGAGGTTGGGGAATCTGGTCTGCGTCAAGAACGAGAATCAGGTCTCCTTCCGTCCGCTGAAATGCATAATTCAAATTCCCCGCTTTCGCATCGCGTCGGTCATCTCTGGCAAAATAACCGCATTTATACACTTCTGCTATTTTTTTATACTCTTCATCCCCCTTGTCATCGAGGACATACACCTTCTTATCTTTGAAATCGATATTAACGGCCGCCTCGATCGTCTTCCTGAGCAAGTCTACAGACTCACCGGCAACGGGGATGAACACATCAACGGAGAAAAATTTTCCCCCTGACACCCCCTCAGGCGCGTGATACCTGAGGAACCATGCATTAAATGCGAAAAACATAAACAAGATTAATCCAACGGATTCGGCGATAAAAAAGGTAAAAGAATAGTAGCAGGCATCCCAATTAATGTGCCGCCAATGCCAGATGAGATAGACAATTCCAAGTATTATGGTGATTAATGTTAAAAATTGTCCGGCAAGACGCCTAAAACGATCCTCTTTCTCAAAATACCGAAGGCACTGACGGGCGCCCAATACATCCCAAAACCATTTTTGAATTGCATTGATGATTTTTTTAAAGGTTATCATGTTCAGAATATTTAATGGGAATTCTTATTAATAAGAAATTTCTTTTAATGGGCTTGACTATATGAGACGGAGTGCTTATGTGTCAAGGATCTTTTTGCCAAAAGATACGGGGTATATGAGAGATGACCGAATCGGTGATGAATGAGGGTCCAATTTATGTGCGGGGTGGGTTTTAACGCCCGCAAGGCCGCGTCACGTCCTGTCTTAATATCTGGACATGACGTTTAGGATTCAATAAAATCACCCCAAGAGTGTTCCGGAATCGGCGTAAATGTCGGCTCGTGGATAATGATAACAATCCGGATTGCGGCTGGCTGGGTTTGTCTGTGTCTACAGGCAATGGCATATAATTTCCTCCTCAAAATAAATTGCCCAGTAGTTCCCGCAAATTACTTATTCGAACACATTCAATGTTAGAAACTATAGCATCGAGGCGCTGCTCATGAAATGTCGTTTTAGGAATTATGCACCTATTAAAGCCCATACGTTCAGCTTCCTTGACCCTCGCTTCGATTTGAGAAATTCCTCTCAACTCGCCTGTGAGTCCAACCTCGCCGAATACCACTGTTTTAGCGCTGATAGGCCGACCCAGAAAGCTGGAGGCCATGGCGGAAACAATGCCCAAATCAACAGCCGGTTCATCTACCCTTACTCCACCGGCTACATTAATAAAGATATCGTGATTGCCCAAGTGCAAGTTACAGATTTTATCCAATACAGCAACTAGGAGCGACACGCGGTTGTGATCGACGCCAATAGCTGTTCGCCTTGGCATCCCAAAAGCCGTGGGGCTGGCTAGAGCCTGTATCTCAACAAGAATAGGCCTTGTCCCCTCCATGCTCGGCACAACAACAGAGCCTGTCACATCCTCCGATCGTTCGGAAAGAAAAAAACTGGAAGGATTCAACACTTCTTTAAGGCCGTCATCCCGCATTTCAAAAACGCCTATTTCGTTTGTCGGTCCGAATCGGTTTTTCATGCTTCTAATAACCCTGTACGCGTGACCGGAATCACCTTCAAAGTAAAGAACCGTATCCACCATGTGCTCAAGCACTTTAGGGCCGGCAATGGAACCGTCTTTGGTAACATGACCGATTAAAAAAACGGGAACCCCTGTTTTTTTCGACAGCAGGATAAGTCTTTCTGAAGCCTCCCTCACCTGTCCCACGCTTCCCGGTGAGGAGGAAAGCACCGAGGAATAGATCGTCTGTATGGAATCAATCACCACTACCTTTGGATGCAATTCTTTTATTTGTTTCAGGATATTTTCAAGAGAAATCTCCACCAGGATTAAAAGATTTTTCGATAGTGCCCCAAGGCGATTCCCCCTTAGCCGGACCTGTCGCGCCGATTCCTCTCCGGACACATAAAGGACATTACAATTCCTTAAGGCGATATTGTTGAGAACTTGCAGCAGGAGTGTTGACTTTCCAATACCAGGGTCCCCGCCAACAAGAATTGCAGATCCACCCACAAGTCCGCCCCCCAGCACCCGATCCACCTCACCGATGCCCGTTATTAGTCTGGAACCTTCATCAGCTATGATTTCATCAATGGAAATAGGAGGCTCACTTAGCTGCAATTCTGAAGATACCTCTTCTTTTGATTCCCGAATCTCTTCCTCCGCAAATTGATTCCATTCACCACAGGAAGGGCATTTCCCCAGCCATTTGGAAGATTGATGACCGCAATTCTGACAGAAAAATGATGTCTTTACTTTTTTCAAACGGTGAGCCACCCATGCGAAATTTTCACTATAGCAAACGACAGAAACAGTCACCCTTCGACCCTTCAGTACCCTTCGACAAGCTCAGGGTGACAGGGCATAGTGAGCTGTTTGTCGTGAGATCGTTGAACCTTCAAACCATGACAACTTTCAAAAAGTCGTTCACTATAAATAACATAATTTTTTTTGATTGATCCGTCAATCAAGATTTGAAATCCAAAATTACTTGAGTAATGACACCATTACTGATATATGGCTGAAAGCAATTTTGATAAGGGGAGAGGGCTATGCACAATCCGAATTTCAGCTCAGGGCCATGCAGCAAAAGACCAAAATGGACGCTCGATGCATTGAAAGATGCGCCGGTGGGACGATCTCACAGATCGGGCTTGGGTAAGGAAAAATTATCAAAAGCCATCAAAGACACGAAAAATATTCTCGGCATTCCAGATGACTATCTTGCAGGTATTTTACCAGCATCAGATACAGGCGCTTTCGAGGCAGCCATGTGGAGCCTTCTGGGACCAAAGCCGATTACTGTCTTGGTCTGGGAAAGCTTCTCTGAAGGGTGGGCCACTGACGTTACCAAGCAGCTTAAATTGAACGCTACCATTTTGAAATCCGAATATGGAAAGCTCCCCGATCTTTATGCCGTTGACTGGTCAACGGATGTTGTCTTTGTTGCCAACGGGACCACCAGTGGCGTTAAGATACCTCATTGGAACTGGATCCCTGCCGATCGGAAGGGGCTTTCCGTCTGCGATGCCACGAGCGCAGTTTTCGCCATGGAAATAGACTGGTCAAAAATTGATGTATTGACTTTTTCCTGGCAAAAATGTCTCGGCGGAGAAGCGGCTCACGGAATGCTGGTGTTAAGCCCGAAGGCCGTCGCCAGGATCGAATCATACGATCCCCCCTGGCCGTTGCCGAAGATATTCCGGATGAAAAAAGCCGGAAAAATCAACTTGGGAATTTTTGAAGGGGATACCATTAATACGCCTTCCATGCTCTGTGTCGAGGATTATCTGGATGCGCTAAAGTGGGCGGGTGAGCTTGGATTAAAAGAACTTATTGCAAGAAGCAACAGAAACCTTAAAGCTATAGAAGATTGGGTAAAAAAGAGAAACTGGATTGATTTTCTGGCTGCATCCGAAGATATCCGATCCAATACATCCGTCTGCCTGGCGCTCACAGGGGATAAGTTCACGAAAATGTCAAAAGATGGGCAATCAAAATTTGTAAAAAGCATTGCTGGCGAGTTGAGCAAAAAGAACCTGGCCCACGATATAGGTTCTTACAGAGATGCCCCTGCCGGATTCCGATTCTGGTGTGGACCAACAATCGAACCGGAAAACATAAAAATTGCGTTGGAAGAGCTGGAGAAAATTTACCATCAAAAGATCGCTTCACTAAAATAATTTCATAGATCATGAATAATGAAAACGGAGGGATGACTGCATGAAAAAAGTCCTTGTCAGCGACGCCCTCGCTGTAGAAGGTGTTGAAATATTTCAAAAAGCACCAGGAATTGAAGTAGATGTCAAAACAAAATTGACACCGGAGGAATTGAAGACGGTCATCAAGAACTACGATGCCCTGGTGGTAAGAAGCGCAACCAAAGTAACCAAAGAGCTCATCGAGCATGCCGATAAACTCCGCGTTGTAGGTAGGGCCGGCGCCGGACTGGACAATATCGATGTAGAAGCCGCCAGCAAACGAGGCATTGTAGTCATGAACACGCCAGGCGGCAATACCGTCACCACAGGGGAACACGCTATCGCCATGATGCTTTCTCTAGCCAGAAAAATCCCGCAGGCAACCGCTTCCATGAAAGCGGGAAAATGGGAAAAGAACAAGTTCATGGGCAGTGAGTACCAAAACAAGACACTTGGCATCATCGGCATCGGTCGCGTGGGTAGCATTGTAGCCGATCGCGCGCTTGGATTGAAAATGAACGTTATTGCTTACGACCCCTTCATTTCACCGGAGGCGGCGCAAAAATTGGGGATCGAACTGGTCAGCATGGATGATCTCTTCGGAAAATCAGATTTCATCTCTGTCCATATCCCCCTAACCAAAGAAACCAAAAACCTCATTAATGCAAAAGCTTTTGCAAAGATGAAGAAAGGGGTTTTTCTTGTCAACTGCGCCCGCGGCGGCATTGTTAATGAAAAAGATCTTCATGATGCCCTCGTTTCCGGCAAGGCTGCAGGAGCGGCTATCGATGTGTATGAAGAGGAACCGACGAAAAACATGGATTTGGTTTCATTGGATAACGTAATCTGCACCCCACATCTTGGGGCCTCGACGGACGAGGCCCAGGTCAATGTGGCCATTGCCATTGCGGAACAGATAGTGGATTATCTAACAACCGGGGAAATCCGAAATGCGGCTAACTTCCCCTCTGTGAGCACGGAACTGATCAATATCATACAGCCCTATGTCGTCTTGGCAGAAAAGATGGGCAAATTTGAAGCGCAATTGGCCTCAGGAGGACTCAAAGAGGTTAGGGTCGAATACAGCGGGGAAATTTTGAATTACGATGTAGCTCCTGTTACGCTGTCATTACTTAAAGGTTTATTGACCCCTATCCTCACGGAAAACATTAATTACATCAATGCGCCTATTATTGCCAAAGAGAGAGGCATCAAGGTCATCGAATCCAAAAGCAGCGAGGTTAAAGATTATACCAGCATGATCACAGTTACGGTCAAAACCTCCAAAGAAACAAACTCCATCGCCGGCGCCATCTTTGGCCGTCATGATCACCGCATCGTCCAGATCAACAAGTTCAGTCTGGATGTAATTCCAGAAGGACACATGCTGCTTTTATACAACCATGACAGACCGGGAGTTATCGGAAATATCGGCTCGACACTTGGAGAAAACGGCGTTAATATAGCCAGATTATACCTGGGTCGCGAAGCGATAGACAAGCAGGCCATGGTTGTTTTAACGACAGATACGATGGTTCCCGAAAATGTCCTCGACAAATTGCGGAACCTGCCGCATGTAATTTCGGTTACAACACTTGAAATGTAATGTGAGAAGGAAGCTTTCTTATGGCCAATGTCGCGGTAATCGGAACGCAGTGGGGTGATGAAGGTAAAGGCAAGGTTGTTGATCTGTACTCGGCAAGCACAGATGTGATTGCCAGATTTCAGGGAGGCAACAACGCAGGTCATACGATTGTTGTGAATGGACAGCAAACAATTCTTCATCTAATTCCCTCCGGAATTCTTCACGATCGGAAGATCTGCATCATCGGAAATGGCGTTGTTGTGGATCCCAAAATCCTGATTCAGGAAATAGAGCTTCTAAAGAATCGTGGGATTTTTCCCCCGCATACGAAACTGTTCATAAGTGAAAATGCGCATGTTATCATGCCGTATCATCGCAGAATTGACGTGGCTCGAGAATCCCATAAATCCGGAAAAAAAATCGGCACGACAGGCAGGGGGATCGGACCGGCATATGAGGACAAAACAGCCCGCGTAGGTATTCGCATCTGTGACTTGATCGACGATGAAATGTTCAAGGAAAAACTGGAACAAAACATTGAGGAAAAAAATTTCTATCTCACGAAATGTTTTGGTGAAGAACCGATGGATCCCGCTTCCATCTATAAGGAATACAGCGGATATGCAGAATATCTCAAGGCCTATATAGCTGATACTTCTCTCATAATTCATGGAGCGTTAAAGGAAGGCAAAAAGATTCTCTTTGAAGGCGCACAGGGTTCCCACTTGGATGTAGATCACGGCACCTACCCGTATGTCACATCATCCAACACTGTGGCAGGAAACGCCTCTTGTGGAACGGGTATCGGGCCTTCCGCCGTTCATCAGGTTATAGGCATTTGCAAAGCTTACACAACCAGGGTTGGAGAGGGTCCTTTTATTTCCGAGCTAACTGATGAAACGGGAAATCGCATAAGGGAGATCGGCCGTGAATTCGGAGCGACAACAGGCCGACCTCGCCGCTGTGGATGGATTGATGTGGTTTTAGTTAAACAATCCGTCAGATTATCCGGCATCACGGGAATCGCCCTTACCAAACTGGATGTGTTGACGGGCCTAAAGACCATCAAGATATGCACCGCTTACGAAACTCCCCAGGGACGGAAATTCACCGAATCGATCCCCTCAAACCTGCGCATATTATCCCAGTGTCAACCTATCTATGAACAGATGGAGGGCTGGAGTGAAAATATCAGCCATGTTCGGCATATCAAAGAACTACCCCAAAACACCAGGCGATATCTCAAAAAATTGGAAAGTTTCATTGGGCAAAAATTCGTTCTTGTCTCGGTAGGACCGGGCAGAGACGAAACCATCGTTCTAAAAGATCCTTTTGCCGGTTAGCAGTTTCCACTTGACAATCCAAGATACATGCTGTTATGAGAGCACGCTCTTTAAGCAAACAGAGTTTTTAGTGGGTCGTTAGCTCAGGCGGTAGAGCAGCGGACTTTTAATCCGTTGGCCGCGGGTTCGATTCCCGCACGACCCACCAGTATTAAACGTTCAGGAATTTTGCCGATTGATTCAGCCGCGCTCCGCTCCGCCGCCGCTCGCTAACGCTCGCTGTCCAGCAAAAAAGTTTTCTTCACATTTTTTGATTTGCGCGCACCCGTTTTTTCTTCTAAAAAGAAAAAAACTTTCTTGCTGGCTTCTGCTCTGAACGAGCGGGGCGGCGGGGCTTTGCCTTTTGAGCAGGCGGGCAACAATAAGGAACTCCCTGAAATTTTAAATAATTTTAGATTTATATTTTGAGACCTTTGAAAAACGGCCCCTCACGTCATTCCGACGCGTCACCCCGATGAAAATCGGGGCGGAATCTATAACGGCTTGAAAACGCTGGATTCCCCCGTATCGAGTACGGGGCAGGCTCAAGTCAAGCACGGAATGACGGCAAGGCGATTTAATCACAAATTCAAAGGTCTCATTTTTTCATCAAAAGAGCGTTGGAAACAACACTAACCGACGAAAAAGCCATCGCGGCCGCGGCAATAGCCGGATTCAAAAGCCAGCCAGTGAAAGGATATAAAATTCCGGCGGCTAAAGGAATACCGACAATGTTATAACATGTAAAAGTCAAGGACTTCCCGTACAGTCAGTTTCTCTCCGGGATGATGTTTAAGCCACTTGTTTTATAGTTAGTTGCTCTTTGATAATTTTGCCATTTTCCATAGTTTCTATGGATCTTCCGCCCATATTACGATAACCCCGATGGGGCCTCTCATAATTGTAATAATGGAGCCACTGATCCAGATCTTCCTGGAGTTCCTCTACCGAAGCATAGAACTTGTCATGAAAGGTTTCCCGGAAGAATTCATCAAGGACGGTCCTGTTAAACCGCTCTACAAATCCATTAGTTCTTGGCCTGGCCACTTTTGTCCTTCTGTGCTCAATATCATTAAGCTCCAAAAAGATTTGATAGGGATGAATCATCGGTCTGCCGCAATACTCCCAGCCATTATCCGTAAGTATATTTTCTACTGTAATGCCTTGAGATTCATAGAAAGGCAATACCCGATCATAGAGAACATCTGCTGCCGTTTCCGGAAGTTTCGAGGTGTAAAGTTTGCCGAAGGCAAAAGAACCGTAAGTATCCACTACAGCCTGAAGGTATATCCGGCCTACTCCCTTTATTGTGCCGACCATGAAGGTATCCTGGGAAAGCAGATAGCCTGGATAAGGACTCTCCACGTTCCGCTCCCGGAAACAGGGATTGGCCTTCTCCAGAAGTCTTATCCGCTCTTCTGTAAGCTCTATCTCCATGCCGTTCTTTTCCTCTTCCAGGCGAAGCAAGCGTTTGTATCTCGTCTCCAAATCTTCCTTGATCCATATGTTACGAATAGTGCCTGGACTTACCGCAACAGCCTCCAGACGGGCATTTGTTTGTTTAAGAATGTTTTCTTCTGTGTTTAAAGCGTCTTGAACTTTTTCAATATCTCCCCGTTCGGTCTTGATGGTTTTTCCCTGGGAAACAAGAATTTGAATATCCTGTTTTGTTCCGTTGTTTACGCACCAGCCTGATTGATAGGCCATTACCACAAGGGGAAAAAGCACAAAAGATGAGAAAATGACCGTTATTGTCATGACTATAATCCTTTTGTCTGGTTTGTACTGCAAAGCAATGCATTAAATAATGCTGACAGTATTAGTGAGTTGCGTGGCGATGACGATGATGTTTGTTGGTGTTGTAATTATGTAGCAAATAAGTTATCTGTCAAGGCACATGTTGAAATTTTAAAGCTACAGTGTTCATTCAACAGTGTCATTTACCAGTGAATGTTTTAAGGAGGTCTATGAAAGTAAGCAGTGTCAAGGAGATGCGTGCGATGGATCAGTATGCCATCGAAAACCTCTGGCTTCCGGAAGAAATTCTCATGGAAAATGCCGGCATGGCTTCTTCGATAGTTTTATCCCGTCATGTAGGTATAAAAAATAGAAAATTCGCAGTGTTATGTGGGATTGGCAATAACGGTGGCGATGGTCTGGTGGTGGCAAGAAAAATTCTCAGCAATGGGGGGATTCCAAAGGTTTTTATTATTGGTGACCCTGGTAAATACAAAGGGGCAGCGAAAACGAACTTTGATATCCTCTCCAGGTTGCCCATTGACGTGCAAAATGTGAGGTCTGCAAAAACAGTTCAAAAGGACATCCGGCATTGCCACTGTATCGTGGATGCAATCTTCGGCACAGGTCTGGATCGGGAGGTGGACGGCTTGTGTAGGGAAGTCATCGAGCTGGTCAACAGCAGCGGTAAAAATATCTTGAGTATTGATATTCCATCAGGCGTCAACGGCGATACGGGTCAAATGATGGGAATCGCCGTAGGAGGCGCACTTACCGTTGCTTTTGGATTGCCCAAGTACGGAAATATGCTTTATCCTGGCTATGGATTGTGCGGTAAACTTTACGTGAGTCATATTTCTTTTCCCCCTGGTCTTTATGACAGTGATTCGATCAAGGTGCAGACCAATAGCTTTATCAAGCTTCCGCCAAGGGATCCCAATGCCCACAAGGGGAGTGTCGGGGATGTCTTGTTTATTGCCGGCGCTTCAACTTATTTCGGCGCGCCTTATTTTTCAGCCCTATCTTTTCTGAGAGCGGGAGGAGGTTATTCACGACTGGCGGCGCCGAAATCCATAGCTGCCCTTCTTGCAAAAAGGGGCGCGGAAATTGTCTTTTTGCCTCAGAAAGAAACACGTGAAGGCGCTCTTTCGCTTGAGAATAAAAGGCAGTTGCTTGAACTTTCGGAAAAGGTGGATATGGTTGCAATCGGGCCTGGTGTTTCTTTGCATGCCTCCACGCAACAGTTAGTGCGGGAACTGGTTGAGGAGATTAAAAAACCTATTATTATTGATGGAGACGGCATTACAGCCATTGCTCATAAGATGGCTGTTGTGAAAAACAGAAAAGCGCCGACCATATTGACTCCCCACATGGGAGAGATGGCTCGTATAGTGAAAAGCAGTATCAGCGATATTGACAGGCGCAAAATAGAAACTTTGCAGAATGCGTCTAGGGAAATAGGCGCTTTTGTTGTGCTTAAAGGGGCTCACTCTTTGATTGGCGCCCCCGATGGGCGAGTATTTATAAATTTAAGCGGTAATCCCGGAATGGCTACGGCAGGATCGGGGGATGTCTTGACAGGAACAATTGCTGCCATGTTCGGACTGGGCTTACCGGTGGAAGAAGCGGTGCGGAAAGGTGTTTTTATCCATGGCTTGGCAGGTGACCTGGCGGCATCCGCCAAGGGGGAAGACGGCATCACGGCGCAAGATATTCTGGAGCATTTGCCTATGGCGATGAAGACGGACCGTAAGGGATTTGATGAAGACAGCCTGCAGAAATACAGTGATCCATGTGTTATTTAGAATCACCACCATGCGTGAGGTGAATTCTTGAGTGAAGGAAAGAGGGGAACAAAACGTTTTTTATGAGACCACTGTTACTCCCTTTGGAGAGCTGGGCATTGTTTGGAGAAGTAAGGAGAATGGAGACTCTTTTATTGTCCACATTTTTCTTCCCCTGGAGAATGTGAGTATTTTATCGCCTATTCAGCGGTTTTTCCCGACCGCTCGCAGGTTTTGTTGTGAGACCATAAAAAAAATCGGCTCGCAGATCATGAATTATTTGCAGGGAGCACCGACAGATTTTTCTTTTGGTTACCTAGACATGAACTACTGTTACAAATTTCAAAAAAGGGTATTAATTGCCAATAGAGCAATCCCCAGAGGGAAAGTTTGTTCTTATGGGGATCTAGCCTCAAAAGTGCATGTGTCCGCCGCAGCCAGAGCAGTTGGGACGGCATTGGCGAAAAATCCTTTTCCTTTAGTTATTCCCTGCCACAGGGTTGTGAAAAGTAACGGGAGGGTTGGTGGATTTGGAGGCGGTCTGAAGATGAAAAGGGCCCTGTTGGAGCTGGAAGGAGTCAAGTTCGACATCCATGGTAAGGTTTGTCGGGAATATTTCCAGTCAGGATAGCGGTTTCTTATCTGAGAGTATTCGTTTTGCTTACTCTTTGGTGAGGACCATATTGTTCCTGTGAATAATTTCGTCGTAGTCTTTGTACCCAAGAATCTGTTCAATCTGATTTGTTTTGAGACCTTTAATTTGCATAATTTCGGATGAGCTGTAATTGGCCAATCCTTTTGCTATGGGTTTTCCTTCTGCATCAACGCAGGTGATGGGATCTCCTGTATCGAAACGTCCCTCCACTTTCATAACGCCGGATGGAAGAAGGCTTTTCCCCTCCTCCAAAATGGCTTTTTGCGCCCCCTCATCAAGGAACAATTTCCCTCTTGATTTGAGGGTAAAGGCAATCCAGTATTTTCTGCTTTTTAAATGCTTGTTCATAGGCAAAAATAACGTTCCCTTTTCTTTTCCAGAAATCACGGACTGCAAAATGCCTTTTTCCTTGCCCATGGCGATTATGTATGGAATTCCGAGGGCCGTTACTTTTTTTGCCGCCATTACCTTACTTTTCATCCCCCCGGTTCCTTCTGCCGTTCCTTCTTCTGCTGCCGCTGCCTCAATTTCTTCGGTTATCTCTCTTACCAGGGGTATAAGTTTTGCCTTTTTAGAATGTGCCGGGTTGCTGTCGTAAAGGCCCTCCACACTGGTAAGATTGATCAGAAGGTGGGCGTCAATAATGCTTGCAACCATGGCAGCAAGGTTGTCGTTGTCGCCAAATTTTATCTCGTCAATCGCTACCGTATCATTTTCATTGATAATGGTTATTACTTTCCAGTCCATCAATGTGGAGAAGGTGTTTCTAATGTTCAAAAATCTTTTTCTGTCTGTGATGTCGCTTATGGTAAGCAAGACTTGAGCAACATACAGTCCATGTTTACCGAAAGCGTTGGAATAAAGCCGCATGAGTCTTCCCTGACCAATAGCTGCCGCGGCCTGTTTCAGCGGGATGCTTTTCAGCTTTCCTGTGATTCCCATTCTGTGTTTTCCGGAGGCAATGGCACCCGAGGTAACAATAACGATATGATAACCTTTGCTTGTCAATTCCGCGATTTCATCAACCAGTTGTTCAATAATCTGTGGGTCAAGACCGTTCTTGCCGGTCAGCACACCACTGCCGATCTTGACAAGCACTCTTTTTGTGTTAGATAAAATCTCTTTTCTGATTGCCGTCATATTTTTTATCCACCTTTGCCACTCCTGTCTGCTGCAGACAGGAGTAATTTGTTCGCCATTTCATTGACCACAGATTTAATCCCTTCACCTGTAATAGCTGAAAATTCGAATACCTCTATGCCCTTTTGCGCGAAGGTATCAATTTCTTTTTTGAGCCGTTCTTTCGTTGTCGGCAGGTCTATTTTGTTGATGGTTACAATTTGAGGTTTTTCCATCAAGGCTGAACAGAAGTTAAATAACTCTTTATTTATGATTTCATAGTTCTGCCAGGCATCGACGTAATCTTCGCTTGAAATGTCGAGGATATGGAGTAGTACTGAAGTCCTTTCAATATGACGGAGGAAACGCGTTCCCATGCCCATTCCCTCGTGAGCTCCTTTTATCAGGCCGGGAATATCCGCAACAACAAAAGACTCATTATCTCCGTATCTAACCACCCCAAGGTTAGGAACTACTGTTGTGAAAGGATAATCGGCGATCTTGGGCCTTGCCGCGGAAATACGTGAAATGAAGGTGGATTTTCCTACATTGGGTAATCCGATGATGCCGATGTCGGCAAGAAGTTTTAGCTCAAGTAAAAGCCAGTATTCTTCACCCTGCATACCTTCTTGTGCGTAGCGTGGGGTTTGATTTGTGGAGGTGGCGAACCAAGCGTTTCCTTTGCCTCCCCTTCCTCCGTGGGCGATAATGTGTTGTTGCCCATGGACGATCAAATCAGCCAGCAATTCTCCCGTCTGAGCATTTTTAACCAATGTTCCAACAGGAACGATAATTTCGATGTCCGACGCCTCTTTCCCTGTTCGATTGCTGCCTCCCCCATGCCCGCCGTTTTTTGCGATGTGGTGCTGTTTGTATTTTAAATCAAGAAGCGTATGGTGAGAACCTGATGCTTTAACAATGACATTTCCACCCTTCCCACCGTCGCCACCGTTGGGTCCGCCGCGGGGGGCAAATTTCTCTCGCCGGAAGCTGACACAGCCTCTTCCGCCGTGTCCTCCTCGGACATAGATTTTTGCTTCATCGATAAACTTCATGATGAATTATTCGTCCTTCGCATAAAACTGCGCGTTAAACATATTTCTTGCGTCATTTAAAAAAGGGAGAGACACTTGCCTTTTTAGTGCCACTCCCTTTCCTAGCGCTTTAAAATTAACCGTAAGTTCTATACTTTTTGAACGTCCACGGCAGCTTGCCCTTTTCCTTCTTGTTTTACCGTAAATTCCACACGTTCCCCTTCTTTCAAAGTGCGGAATCCGTCGGTTTTGATCGATGAGTAATGCACAAAAACATCCTCACCGGATTCCCGTGAAATAAATCCATAACCTTTTTTGTCGTTAAACCATTTTACCGTTCCAACTTCTCGCTCACCCATTTTGTAAAAGCCCTCCTTATTGAAAAACATGTTCTAAGAAACGTAAACACTAACCTTTTTTCTTTTCTTGTCTAATCTTTCAAATTTAACGATGCCATCAATTTTTGAAAAGATGGTATAGTCTTTACCAAGGCCTACATTGTTGCCTGGATGAATTTTGGTTCCCAGTTGACGAACGATAACGGAACCGGCACGGATTTTTTGACTGCCAAATATCTTGACGCCCCTTCTTTGGGCGTTGCTATCTCTACCGTTTCGGGAACTTCCTTGTCCTTTCTTATGCGCCATCTTGTCCTCCGATCAAAGCGAAATTTCCTTTACTTTCATTCTTGTTAAGGGTTGACGATGCCCCATTTTTTTGTGGTACCCTTTCCTGCGTTTCATTTTGAAAACAAGAATCTTAGACGCCTTGACTTGGGCCACAATTTCGCCAACTACCTTTGCGCCTTCAACAAAAGGAGTTCCTACTTGAATGTCATCGTCCTTTGCGACCATCAAAACTTCATTGAAGTGGACAATATCCCCTTTTATACCCGCTACTTTTTCAATGGCTAACACATCACCTTCAGAAACCCTGTGCTGCTTCCCGCCTGTTCTAATTACTGCGTACATGTAATATATCCTTATATGTGAGAAAAGTTTCTCTCCATTATCCGAATTCAATATCATTTGTCAATATCTAATTTATGTTTTGTAAGAAGCACATAAATTGAGACCTTTGAATTTGTGATTAAATAACCTTGCCGTCATTCCGTGCTTGACTTGAGCCTGCCCCGTACTCGATACGGGGGAATCCAGTGTTTTCAAGCCGTTATAGATTCCGCCCCGATTTTCATCGGGGTGACGCGTCGGAATGACGTGAGAGGCCGTTTTTCAAAGGTCTCAAATTGCCCTATTTATAGCACATAAACTGTCCGGTTGTTAAGTTGCCTATTGGAGGTGACTGATGCGACGGACAGAGCTACAACAGGAGATAGGAAAGATGCGATTTGAAGAGGTATACGGAGGATGGCAAAAGAGGAGATTAAGCCAGGAGGAAGCGGCACAGATATTAGGAGTAAGCAGTCGGACATTCAGGCGTTATATCAACTGTTATGATGGTAATGGACTAGAAGGGTTATCCGATAGGCGTCTTGGTCAGACTTCCCACAGAAGAGCGCCGGTAGACGAAGTCATGGCCTTAGGCGATCTCTATCGGAGGAGATACCGGGGCTGGAATGTGAAGCATTTTTACTCTTGGTATCGGCGGGACGGAGGTCAACGGAGTTATACCTGGGTCAAGAACACACTTCAGAGACAAGGTTATGTGGAGAAGTCCAAGAAGAAAGGATCACATCGCCTAAGAAGAGCCAGGAGTCCTTTGCCTGGGATGATGATCCATCAAGACGGAAGCTCCCATGAATGGGTATCGGGTAAGCAGTGGGACTTGATTGTCACGATGGACGATGCAACGGATGAACACTACAGTATGTTTTTTGTTCACAAGGAAGGCGCTGCAAGCAGTTTTCAAGGTGTTGGGGAAGTGATATTGAAAAAAGGTTTATTCAGTTCGATGGGCGGGAGCAAATATCAAAGTTGTGCATAAACTGAGATTTAGAAAATCGCTTGAAGCAACTACGATTAAATCGGAAACCAGAATAAGCTGCCAATTTCCCAGTTGTAGTGCCAATCGCCACCTCCATAGTACCCGCCGGGAGGGGCACCACATGGATGATGGCCACCCGAAGGTCCAGCACCCGAAGAAAGGCCACCTCTTGCGTCACTGGCCAATGGGCTTATGAGAAAGATTATCATTACGATAAGCTGTCCTGAACGATACTTGAGTTGACAGTGGTCAGTCTCTCCGAGATTGCCCGCTGTTATTAAGCCGCTAAATTATCCAAATTTTTCTGGGCAAAATACTGTTTCCCGTCAATGAAAGTCTGCATCGGCGTCCTGCCTTGACAGCGTTTCCCCTGATGCGTCCGTTCATGGTTGTAGTGATTTATATACTCATCCGGATCCATTTGCAAGACATCCAGATCGCTGTATATCTTCTTTCTAACCCCCATGCCCGGGGCGGGCATGGGGGTTAGTTTCAAGATGTGGTGCATTCGATCCCCATGCACTTTTGCCATTTTAGTTGATTTTATTGAATATTTCCCTTCTGATTTCTATCCCAAAACCGCCCATACAGGTTAAATTTTTTGGCATCCTGGTCCGCACAGAATGCTGCGGCCGCCCGTCTCCGGGATCACCTGTATTTGCGTGGCTATTCGCTCTTTAAAGGCCGGCACATGCGAGATAACACCGATCAACTTACCGTCCTGCTGAAGTCCCGCAAGGGTCTCCAGAGCGGTTTCAAGTGCATCTTCGTCGAGTGTTCCGAATCCTTCATCCAGGAAAAGGGAATCGACCCGGACATTCCGGCTTGCCATATGAGAGAGGCCGAGCGCCAGGGCCAGGCTGACGATAAAGCTCTCGCCGCCGGAGAGATTCTTGGTGGAACGAATTTCACCGGCTTGGTAATTGTCGATGACGTTCAACTCCAGCGGTTGCGACGAGTCACGAATAAGCAGATAACGGTCTGTCATCTTCCTGAGTTGCCGGTTCGCGTGCTTTGTCATCATGTCGAAAGTGAGGCTCTGAGCAAAATTCCGGAATTTCTTCCCGTCTGCCGAACCGATGAGCTCATGCAAATCGCTCCAGCGGGCGCACTCCTTTTTCTGGGCGTCGATCCTTTTGACGCGCTCCTGCTGCCTTTCTCTTTGCCTCTTGTTTTCACTCAAACTCTGCGTCATAGCGCCGATGTCTTGCCGGACCTGCTTCAGGTCTGAATCGGACGCGGCAATGTTTTTTTTGAGCGCTTCGGCCGCTCCGTCCGATAACTCGATCAGAGCCTTGCCCTTTTCGCTAACCAGAGTCTCCTTCCGATCTTTCAGACGGGTATCGAGCGCTACCTTCTCTCTGATAAGAGACTCTTCACGAGTTGCAAGTTTCTCGCGCTCCTTCTCATCCAGGCAGGACAGTCGGAAATCGGTTTCGTCTGTAAAACCTGCCTTTTTGATGCGTTCGTTCAGGCGCTGTTCCGACTGGGAGAGCTCTTTAGTCCGTGCTGTGATAGTTCCATTCAGCGTTTCCGCTTTCACTTTTAGGATGCCAATTTCTTTTTCAAGTCGAACGGAAATCTCACGGTCCTTCTCAAAGACGTCTCCTGCCCTCTTTACAACATCAGCGAGACGCTTTTCCTCCTGATCCGGATTTTTGTCACCAAAGAGCTCCCGCCGTGATACACTCAAAATTTTATATTCTTTGATCAGAGCTTCACGCTCCTGTCGCCTTGTCGCCAGGTCTTTTTCCAGATTGCCGAGCAGGGCCGTGTCCCGATCGATCCCTGCTTTCAAGTCGGTCATTCTTTTCTCGCAAGCAATTCTCTCTTCCTGTTTTGCTTGCCATTCATTTTTGCGAGCCGTCAGGTCTTTTAAAATGTCATTGAGCTCGGATAATGCAATCTGTGTAATTCCGAACGGTTCAATATCCTGTCGCACAGCGTCAAGTGCCTTTTCAGCGTTGACGATCAAGGCGTCATATTCTTTGGTCAGCCGCCCATGTTCAAGACCGGCCGTCTCAAGTTTGTATCGGACCTCTTGCAGCGTCCTGCCGATGTTTTCGAATTTCTGCCTCGTCTTTTCCAGGGCGGCCTGGGCGGTTTTTTCTTTTTTGCTCTTTTCCTCGGCGGCTGTCACAATGCCGGTTGCCTCTGAGATTTTTGCGCGAATGTCTGCAAGCGCTCCTCTCACCTTCGCAGTCCGATCTTTGCGGGTCGCTTCTATACCCAACATCGTTAAAGTCCCCATACATTCTTTCTCGTCAGCATCCAAAGCCGTTTTCTTTTCGATAATATCTTTTTCAATGTGCCGAACCTTCGCTCCCGTTTCAGCTTGATCCGTTTCCAGCTTGCGCAACTTTTCGGAGAGTTTCTTGTCTTCAGCTTTTGCCGCTTTCAGCGAAGCCTCTGCCTGGTTCAATTCAGGGACATTTCCCCTGGCATAGGGATGATCTGTCGCGCCGCACAGAGGACATGGACTGCCGTCTTCAAGACGTTTTCTATCTTCCTCAAGATCGCGGATTCGGCTCAAAAGAGTAACTTGCATTTCCATGTTTTCAATATTGTTTTCAATCTTGGATTTCTGCTCAACAACCGACTGAATATTTTTAAAGATCTCCACATTAGCGGCCTTCAGGGTTTCACGATTCTTTGCAAAGTCGACCAACGCCGTATCGGCCTTATCGGCCCGCTCAATAATTTCTCCTATCCGGATCAGTGATCGCTCGCGTTCTTTAAAACCGTCCGTATCGCTTCGCCACGCACTGATTTCGCGTCCATTGAGGATCGCGTTCATTTCATCGGCCAATTGCTTCAGTTCGCCTTGGGCCTTCTCAAACTCCTTACTTATCGCTTTGTGATCCGCTTCCATCTTTTGGCAAGCAGCCGTGGCTGCCTGTTTGGATGCCGCTGCTGTTTCGATAGCCTTGAGCGTTGTTATACGCTCGGCCTCCAAGTCGCAAACGGCTGCGAACTCCTTGCCGATAGCCGCAAGTTTTTCCGGCAAGGCGGCATCCGCAACGTGCCGTGACAAATAGTCGCTCACGGCTTGGAGATTCGACTGTGATTGCTGCAGGGCCTGAGCACTTTTCTCCAGAGACTTTTTATATTCCTTGCCTTGCCTTTCGTTGGCCTCGATTGCTCGATTCTTTTCTTCGACCTGCTTTCGCTTTTCGCCCAGGCGGGCATCGCACTCGCGAACCTTCTTGATAATCTCAGCTTCAGCAATCTCCTTGTCCCTTGCCGCATTCAATCCAATTTCCGCTTCTTTCTGAGCAGCGGAGGCATCCGCGCAGGTCTTCTCTTTTCCCGGCAGCAATGCCGTTACGCTATTCAGTTCTTGAAAATCATCGTCCTGTTGGCGACGCAGTGCGACGACACTCGAATAATCACCTTCAAGAGCCAACGCCTTACGGGCTTTCTCCAGCTTCCTGGCTTCCGGTTCAAAATCCTTCCGGCGTTTCTCCATATCCTGCCGCTGTCTGTCCAGTTCCCCCAGTTCCTTTTCCAGCGTCGCTATACCTTCAAGCCAGGTCAGCGCTTTGCGTAGCTCATCCACCCTTGCAGATAGCTTGATTTCCTGTTCCTGCTTCTCTCTAAGGCCGTCGAGCAATGCCTTTTCATCTTCCTCTGTCAATATTTGGATGCCTTTCAGTTCGGCCTGCAAGAATTCCAGTTTCTCATGCTCTGCCCGATGCCGTTCGTGTACTTTCGTGGATATACGGCTGTAGATTTCTGTCCCGGTAATCTGCTCCAGAATAGGCGCCCGTTTGTCGGACGAAGCTTGTAAAAAAGCGGCGAACCCGCCCTGGGCGAGCAGCATCGAGCGGGTGAAGCGCTCAAAGTCCATACCGGTAACCTTCTCAACACAGACGTCCACCTGGCTCATTTTGGATTCGAGGACTACTCCAGAATCTGCATCGGCTATTTCGCGCCGCGCTTGCTGCAGCTCGCCATCCGGCTTTCTGCGTGCCCGGTGCTGGCTCCAGTGGCAACGGTAACGTCCTTTCTGGGTTTCAAAGGTCACCTCGGCAAAACAGTCGCCGGCCTGACGCGACATGATTTCATTGCTGCTTTGCGTTATCCTTTGCAGGCGGGGCGTCATGCCGTAAAGGGCGAGACAAAGGGCGTCAAGAATCGTCGTTTTTCCCGAGCCGGTCGGACCGACGATGGCGAAGATGCCGTTAGACGAATAGTCAGGATGCGTTAAATCGATCTGCCATTCTCCTGTAAGAGAATTCAAATTCTTGAATCGAATGCCGAGTATTCTCATCTCACCTTTTCCTATTCGGCCTGCGCATCTTCTTCATTCAGTGCCAGGATAATTTCCTGATAGGCGCTCAAAAGCGCCGGACGCTGATCTTCAGGCACTTCGTGCGATTCAAGGCACAGGGTGAACACGTCCGTCACGTGCAGATCGTCGAGCGTTTCCTCTTCGGATTCCCCGCGCAGGGCGCGCTCCAGCACCCGATTGTTTTTGACGCGGAGGATCTCCATCCCGGTCCCGTCGATAGCGTCTTTTAAACGCTCCTGCAAGTCAGCGGCGAGTTCGTCGCCCTCGTAAGAGATTTCAAGCCAGGCCGTGCTTTTCCGGGCTTTCAATTCTTCGACACCTTTGGCAACGGTCTGCCAATCCCCTCGCAGGGTTTTTAATTCCTGGAATCGGGGCACAGAGATATTTCTGACTTGCGGTCTGTCGGAAAGTTCAACAAGCGTAACGCTCTTTTCCTGTTCGGCTTCCCCGAACCCTATGGGAAGAGGAGACCCCGAATAGCGGACTAAGTCGGAGCCGCCGACCCTTTGCGGGATATGCAAATGCCCAAGCGCCACATAATCGATGCACTCCGGGAAAACATCCCGTTTGACCTGCGCAAGAGAACCGATATAGAGTTCCCGCACCCCGTCTCCGTCAACGGTCTGACCGCCCGCTGCGAACAGGTGTCCCATGGCGACAATCGGAACGTGCTTTCCCAGCAAGGCGCGCCTTTGTTCCGCTGCATCGCAGACCAAACGGTAATGTGTTTTTATCCCGTCAACGATCTTCCGCTCTTTGTCCTCAACACTCTCACCGGCCTCGGCGGTGCGGATATCGTGGTCTCTGAGATAGGGTATAGCGCAGACGATCACCATCGGCACACCGTCCTGTGCCGAGAGGACGAGCAGTTCATCGTCGGGTTTCCCCGATGCGTATCCCACGACATGGATATTCAGGAATTTCAGGAGTTCCTTGGGCGCGTTCAAAAAGGAAGGCGAATCATGGTTCCCCGCAATGACGACCACATGGCGGCGTTCAGAAGAAGCAACTCGGCACAGAAACCGGTAATAGAGTTCCTGCGCGCGATTGCTGGGTGTGCTGTTGTCAAAGACATCACCTGCCACCAGCAGCACGTCAATATCCTCTGTTTCGATAAAGTCGGCCAGCCAGCTCAGGAATGCCTCAAATTCCTCGTATCTCTTGCGCCCATACAGGGCGCGGCCGATATGCCAGTCGGAGGTGTGGAGAAGTTTCATACAGATTTTTCTTTAATGACGGTACGGTAATATTTGGAGCCTCTGTTGTCAAAAGCAGGCATAGTACCTTCAAGGATGTCCACAACAGCCTCGTTTATTGCCGGATTCTCAATGGCTCCCGAAATATAGGTCATTTTATAGTTGCCCTTCTTATCCAAATCTGCGCATATTACTTGCTCGGCATCGCACACTACAGCTAAATTTGGGTTATGCGTTACTATTACAATTTGCCTTCGCTGTTTTGCTTCCTTCATGCAAGGCACAAGCAACTCATAAACGGTTTGGTTATCGAGATTTTCTTCTGGTTGATCGATGATTAATGGAATGTCATTTTTGTCGACCAATAGATAAAATATAAGAAGAAGTGTTCCACGCTCTCCCGGTGAGAGCTCACTGAGTTCTTTGTCTCCCATCCTTAGGGAATATCGAGGTTTGAGATAGTCCAGTGAAAAAATCATGTCATATAATGCTAATGCGGTTCTGCCCTTCCGCATTTGATCGGCAACTTGGACCGGCTTTCCTCCAGGTCTCTTGTCTTCACATAGAGCGGCACAGATATCTTTTAGAAAGTTTTCAATTCCATTTTCGGTATTGAAGTCTTGGCGTTGAAGAATCTCTTTTAACATTTTGTCCCCTTCTCCGCAAAATGTTCCTGTCACCCCTCGGTTTATGTATTCAAAGAACTTATTTTCAAATCCTGTATCAACGATTCCAACTTCAAAATTGAGTTGATACTTGTCCCTTGCTAGTGGTTTTTTGTCTATAAATTCTTGCACTGGGGCGTATAATTCTCGATGTGTCTCTGCTAGACGGCGAATAATCGCATGTATTTCTTTTGTTTTCGCTAATCGTAGCGTAGACACATCATCTAATTTGGCCGGAATGGTTTTTAATTCTTCTATTTGCTTCTTGTAATAATTGAGTGAACCCGAGATGCTGTCCGTACCCAATATTTCGATCTTCTTTTTTTCCCATGACTTCAATGCAGAGGTATAAGCCTGATATTTCTTATTCGGTTCATCAAGCTTTGTTCGTAACTCGCTTATCTTTTCCTCTAACAGTTTTTTCTTTTGGGCAAGGCTATCCTCAACCTGCGGATCAATGTCTTGGTCTGCTTTCTTTTTATCATCAAAGAAGATCTTGAGGCGATCCCTAAGAGGCTGCTTGTCTATAGCATATTTTATGACTGACTCCTGTATAACACCTATAGCTTTGAATTCATCTTTGGTGCCGTCAATAAAGGCTTGTACTTGGCGATCTATGTTATCCACTTTTTCAATAAGTTTGTTTGTTGTGGATATCAGGACCGTCAATCCCTTCTGTCTCTCAGCCGTCTGTGATAAGCGATTCTCGTATTCTGCAAGCTGTCCTTTATGCGACTCAATGGTTTTAGCTGTTGCAGCAATTTCTTTTTGCTTTATAGGATCATTTTCGGGTTTCGGAACCTCTATTGGTTTGGATTTGTCATGTGCCTCCAGTTCTAATTGCTTCTGCGCCCGGAGATTATCAAGATGGAGGCTATATTCATCGGTACATTGGTTTGTTAGTGCGATCCATTTCTCATTTAATTGATGGAGTTCGCCAGAGAGTTGTTGAATGCGCGTTTTTGCTTCTGAATTCTTGTATGCAATAAGCTCGTCAAGGGAACCTTGGTTGAGTTGATCAGGAATATTCACATGGGAAAAAATTACTTTCTTCAGTTCATAATCAAAATCGGATTCTTCTATACTGCCAAGTTGGGTACATATTTTTTCAATAAAATTTTGAGGAATATATTTTACTAGCTCAGGTTGAGCCTCATCAACTTGTTCCTCCAGTCCCTTCGATACAGATGTATTGCTCTCCCAAGTCATAGTAACTCGAAAGTGTTTTGCCTTGTTGTTTTTTTGCTGTCGGAAATTATCGTCTGATAAGAAGGTGAAGTTGCCATGCTGCTTTGTGTTGCACACTAAGCCCAGAATATCTGTAAGAGCGCTCTTCCCCTTTCCTTTATTTCCAATAATTGCGACCATACCGGGGTTGAAGGGAATATCATTAGCGAACCATGTTTCACTGAGCGTACTATCCGCCTTCCTTTCAATGCGGATATTCTTGATATATTTTGTAGTGTTGTTTTGCACGTGAACAAGCGAAGGTGGAATATCGCCGACAAAGACTCTGTCATTGGGCTCTTTCAAGACCTGTAGGAGACCTTGGAATGTGGGATCAGCCTTTATCCATGTGAAACAGTTGCCGAGCCTATCCTTGTTATCAGATTCTGAAAACCAATGCGCATCGCTGCAATCTAAAAGGAGATCATTAACCCGCGAGTCTAACAAATGCTGTTTTGCCTTGTGCCAGTCATCAACGCTTTCTGCCGCAATGAAAACGATGTCTGCTTCGTTAATTATCGTCTTCTTCTCTGCTATGGAATGGTCATTCCATTTGATGTCGGCCCATTCTGTTTTACCGACAGCAGTAACAAATTTGCCTTCGAAATAGTGTGATCGTAAAACTTCGCGGACAGCATCAAAGCTCACGCAAAGGTTATTGAAACCCTCAACTATCGGAGTTCCGAAATTTTTTCTCTCTTTAAGAGGCACGCTTTTAATAATCATCTGCCCCAAATCTGCAAGACTGTCCCGCGTTGGCAAGGCAGCCCATCTCCCGTTCTTTTGAATATCAGCATATTGCGGAGTAAGAACATATTTGCTTGAAAGCGCGTTTAGAAATTGTTGCTCTATCAATTCCGGCTTCAGCTCATTTGTAAAAATAATGTGGAAATTCACACGGCTGAGATAACCTGGACTTCCCCCAAATTTGTCTAACCTTAATTCAATAACCGGCAGAAAAAGCTCAATATTTGAAAGTCGCCCTTTTGCTTTCTCTTGCAGGATACGCTTATAGCCAGTAAGGAAAATATAGTCATTAATCCCAATAACCTTGAATTCCGGAGGTAGTGATTCTATTTCACTCAAAAACCTATCCCAATAATCCGGGCTATAGTCGTTGACCAACGAATCCGGTGTATGTACGTGCAGATCCCATTTTCGCCAAAGTGAACCTCTTGGATCGTTCATTTCACCACCTCAAAATCGCAGATTCAAATCATGAATGTTGCCTTATATCTAAAATTTAGGATAGTAATGTCCCGTAGAAAGCTCGCTCAAGAATGGCCGGAAGGAAAGCATCTGTTTCTGCTGCTGTTTCAACCCGTAAATACTTTAACCGGTCTATCTCGGACAGCAACTCAGTAAGTTTACGGTGAGGTTCTTTATCCTGTCCTGCGACCTGGAGCAGCGGGGGTCACATATTTTCTGCATGTATCGGCTTCGTTCACTTCGTTTCCTCAGGGATAGAAAAGTTTACGTCTAAATTATATAATCAAAATTTTTAGGGAAAAACCATCCCAAAACCCAGGCGAGTCAAGACATTTCAAACAGAATACCCTTTTTCTCGCACTTAAGTCGGCCTCTACCGAGGCCATGTACTCTCTTCAATAGTATCAATTAATTACGTAGCATACTGCTCCATTGATCTTATAGGTTGGCGGAGCATGATCAATGCTTAAGGCAACTTTTCCTGCATTCTAGGGTTGTCCGGTCCTTCTATACTTGACATATACAGGTACAACCCATAATAAAATTATGGGGATTGATCGATATTGCCAAGAAGTCCCTTCTAACCCCCATGCCCGGGGCGGGCACAACGAATTGTAGGCTCCTTCATGGAGACCACGAATATAAAAATCACCGTCCACGCTGATCATCATCATGGATTGATAAATGTCTAAAAAAACATGTAGTGGTGACCATTTTCATATAATCGTTTATGAACAGGGTATGGGAACCAAGGCAGTCGATCTTACAAGCATTCTGCTATAAGATAAAAAAGCTTCTCCCTTGACAGGAACGCCCGTTAAGCTTTAGTATTACAAAAAAACGCGCTCATTTTGTACCCATAGACTTACATAGAACGAACCCCTTATCCACCCGGAGGAGAAGATGAAACCACTTGGCGAATGGAGAACCTTATATCCTGAAAAGTTCGTAGATGAGGAATCCATCTTCAGTCACATCCGTCGGGGTGATCATATCTTTGTCGCTTCAGGATGCGGCGAGCCTCAATACCTCGTTCAGGCCATGACACGTTATATAGAATCAAATCCCAAGGCTTTTTTCGACGCCGAAATTATCCATGTATATTCGTTAGGATTATCACCTTACACAGATGAAAAATTCAGAAGCAACTTTCGTCACAATTCCTTTTTCATCGGTAACAATACCAGAGATTCCATCAACAGGGGTTCAGCGGATTACACACCAATATCCCTTTCTAATGTTCCCGCGCTACTTTTGAGTGGGGCTGTTCGAGTAGATGTGGCGCTGATTCAGACTTCACTACCCGATGATCATGGTTTTCTAAGCCTGGGCTTAAGTGTGGATTTAGTAAAAGCAGCCACGGAAAAAGCCTCTTTGGTCATCGCCCAGATTAACGAAAACATGCCCCGGGTTCACGGAGACGGTTTCATCCATATTAAGGATGTCCATTTTATCCTTTCTCACAATGAACCTCTTTTGGAAATCAGGGATGAGATTTCAACAGACATTTCCCAGAGGATCGGCTGTTACGTATCCCGGCTGATCCAGGACGGAGACACCATCCAGGTTGGATACGGGAATCTGCCGAATGCCATTGTGGCCAATCTTTACAATAAGAAACACCTTGGCGTTCACACAGAGTTATTAAGTGACGGGCTCATGGAACTGATCAAAGCCGGCGTTATTGACAACTCTCAAAAAACAATAAACAGAGGCAAAACCATAGCAGCCTTTTCTATGGGAACAAAGACCACTTATGATTTCATCCATGATAATCCCTCTATTATATTCAGGACCATCGATTATACGAACAATCCCCTGATCATTGCACAGAATGACAATATGGTTGCCATCAACAGCGCCCTTGAAATTGACCTAACGGGGCAGGCCACCTCGGAGTCCATTGGAAATATTTTCTACAGTGGAATCGGCGGTCATCAGGACTTTATGAGAGGTGCCCTGCTTTCACGAAACGGAAAGACCATTCTCACCATAAAATCGACAGCCTTAAACGACACCATATCCAGAATCGTACCAACCCTTAAGGAATCATCCGGTGTTACGTTAAACAGAGCGGATGTTCGTTATGTAGTCACGGAATACGGTATCGCCTATCTCCACGGAAAGAATATTCGTGAACGGGCGATGGCATTGATTGCCATTGCTCACCCGAAATTCCGATCCTGGCTGATCGAGGAAGCGAAAAAACGCGATTTGATCTTCAAGGACCAGGCCTTTATTCCGGGCAAAAAAGGTGAATACCCTGAATCATTGGAAACCTATAGAACGACAAAGACGGGATTCAAGCTCTTTTTAAGGCCGGTTAAAATCAGCGATGAAGACCTGCTGAAGGATTTTTTCTATTCCCTTTCCGACAGTAGTCTCTATCGCCGGTTCATTTCCCTGCGAAGAGACATGCCCCATGAGAGGCTTCAGGATTTTGTTGTCATTGACTATACGAAAGAACTCATTATTATGGCTGTGGTCGGAAAGGAGGCAAGCGAACAAATCGTCGGTGTGGGACAATACGGGCTCAATAAAGCCAGCCACACCGCGGAAGTTGCCTTTGCTGTCAGGGATGATTATCAGGGTAAGGGAATCGGATCAGAGCTGTTATCCTATCTCACCTACCTTGCAAAACGTGAAGGTCTTCTCGGCTTTACGGCCGATGTCCTTGCGGATAATAGACCCATGCTTCGTGTTTTCGAGAAAGGCGGCTTTGACATAAGAAGAAAAGTTGAAAGCGGAGTTTACGAATTATCACTTAAATTTAAAACATAATTTATTAACAGGAGGTTGTTGGTGAATCAGCATTACATAAACCATTCCATATTCAGAGCCTATGATATTCGCGGTAAAGTAGATGAAAACTTGACCGTAGCGGTCGCATTACTAATTGGAAAAGCATTCGGAACATATATCCAGAAAATTGAAGGAAACGAAATTGCTATTGGAAAAGATAACCGTTTGAGTTCTGAAGCATTACAGAAAGCATTTATTGAAGGTTTAATATCAACCGGCTGTAATGTAATTGATATCGGCCTCAGCCTTTCTCCAATGCTTTATTTTGCAGTTCATAAATGGAAACTATGCGGAGGCGTTAATGTCACCGGCAGCCATAATCCGATAGAATACAACGGTTTCAAAATGACCAAGAGAGATGCGGCACCTGTTGCCGGTGAAGAAATTCAAATAATTAAGAAGATAATCGAAGAAAAAAGCTTCATTCAAGGCAAAGGAAGTCTAAGAAAGAAAGAAATAAAAGATGAATATTATGATTTTCTCAAGAGCAAGGCCAAACTCCAAAATAAACAAAATAAATTATTAAAGGTTGTTGTGGATGCAGGCAATGGAATAGCAGGAATTTATGCTCCACAACTACTGCGTGAAATAGGATGTGAGGTTATTGAACTTTATTGCGATTCCAACGGTAGTTTCCCCAATCATTTACCCGATCCCGAAATGGAAGAAAATTTACATGATTTGAAAATCGCCGTCGCAAAACACAAGGCCGATATCGGTTTTGCTTATGATGGTGACGGTGACAGGGTGGGAATCGTTGGAATCGTTGATGAGCATGGAAAACATTACGAAAGCGATTTTGTTCTTATTCTTCTGGCCAGAGAATTCCTTAAACGACATCCGGGGGAAAAAGTTCTCTTTGACGTCAAATGCTCACGAAATGTTGAGGATGATATAAAATCTCACGGCGGTCAACCATTTTTATTCAAGACCGGACATTCTCTGATAAAGGAAAAGATGCGCGAGGAAAATATCTTATTTGGAGGAGAAATCAGCGGTCATATGTTTTTCGGAGAAGATTCGTTCGTCTATGATGATGGAGTCCAGGCATCTATCCGCATACTGAATATTCTCAGCATGTACGATAAAAAGTTGTCAGAACATTTTGTCGATCTGAAGCATTACTTTTCGACTTCGGAACTTAAAGCAGAATGCCCCGATGAAGATAAATTTCAGGTTGTTGACAAGGTAAGCGCATTTTTCTTATCTCAATATCCTGATTCAATTACTATTGACGGCATTAGAATAAATTTTCCGGACGGGTGGGCATTAATAAGGGCATCGAATACAAATCCCTATCTAACAATACGGATTGAAGCAGATTCGGAACAATCGCTGAAAGAAATCAAGAAAATAGTTGTCGACAAACTTAATACATTTCCATCCGTTACAGTTCCAGAAACGCTAAAGAACTTTTAATTTTAATTTTTGATATGGAAATACATTTAATTATTATATCATTTATAATTGGATTTATAGCAAGCTATCTGGCAAATTTATTCATTCCTAAAAAGATAATGAGATATTTTCAGAATTTTTTCAGCCGGAGAAAATTAATAAATTTCTGGAGCGAACAGAATCGGGACCCGTTAAAATTTTGGGAAAAAAACAAAGAGAAAAAAGCATATATTTATTATCCCAGCTATCCAAATCCTAGGGTTGGTAGAACAGCACATGCTTCAGGTTATTACATCTCGTCTGCCGACGCCAAAGCAGCTGAACTACTTGCACAGACATTATCGAACTTAGGATTTAAATGTGAAAGATTAACAACCGAAAAAATCGATACGAAACACCCTATTCCTTCAGGTGACGGTATTGTTATACTTGTTTGCGGCCCTAAGCTCGACACCACCACAAATAGAGTAGTATACGATCCATGGACGGGCGGCAACCCGATTTCCAGTTGGTTTTACCTCCGTTACCATAAGTCAATCGGCATAAAGCTTTCTTACAATCATCATAGCGGACGGAAAGAATATGAAATTCCCGATGATGGCAGTACAATAACAATACATGATGAACCGCCGGATAAGGGAATTGACAGCGGTCTTTTAGTAAAATTAAAAATTGATGGACGATTATATTTTCTTTGTTGGGGCATACACGAAACAGCAACACTTGGTGCGGTAAGTCTTGCGTTAGATCCTGGATTTCTTAATAAGTCCAAGCAATTTCATTCACCTGATATATTGGCAGTTGTAACAGCACACAAAAATAACGACACGATTAATCCAACAGCGAAATGGTATGATCTTAACATTATTACATCACCAGATAGAGAAACAAAACCCGCTCCTTTCAAATTAAATGAATATTTAGATATAGAAACACCCGTTTACGGACTTTCGTACCTTTGGGCAACCAAGGAGAATATAGAAAAAGTTAAAAATGGCAACTACGCACAGTTAGCTCCTGTTGCTGCAGAATTTGATACTTCGCTTTCTTGTCCTTACAATTGTATCTGGTGTCCATACAAAGCAGATCGTACAGGAACCGTTCTTGAAGACATGAACACAGCACTCCAGATAGTTGAAAAGCTGAACGAGCTTAGCATTAAACTCATTGTTCTAACAGGTGGTGGCGAACCACTTATGTCTAAGCATGTAGAAACTATCGTTGAACGCTGTCGCCACCATGAAATGAATATCATCTTATATACAAATGGTTTATTGTTGGATGACTTGAGAGCATATCATTTGATGTCTAGAGGAATATCAGAAATCCGCATTTCACTTGATGACTTATCCAGTGTTGAAAATTATAATGCCGTTCATGGAATAAATACTAATACCGCTATGGAAATTGTAGAAAAGAACACAAGGAAATTAATAGAATTAAGAGCACAAAATGGATTCAACACCAGAATTGGTGCATCGTTCTTAGTTTCTGATAAGACATTACATAATCTTGAAAAATCTGTAGAAACTTTAAGCAAGTGGTTGGATGAAGTTGGTCCATTTGATTACGTAATTATTCGTCCAGCCGTGAAGTACTGGCCAGATAGAACTGAGCTTAGTAATGCACTTCTCAATTTCAGAGAAGATGATGTTGAAAAGCTGAAAAAAGCTGCACGACAATTCAAAGTAAAGGGAGCCGCACGTCATATATTTATTTCATGGCAACGTTTTAAGGATATAAATCATAGCAATTCCAATGCTTACAGTAAATGCCGTGCCTCCACTCTCTGGATGAACATTGGACCAGACGGCAAAGTATATTTATGTTGTGAAACAAAGCACAAGAGTGATTTCTCTTTGGGAAATATTCTCAGTTCATCAATCTCTCATTTACAAAAAGAGACTTTGGGAAAAGTATCAAATGATGCTTTTTTAAATAGATGTCCAGTTCTTTTATGTAAACCTTCTGCACTCAACCAATTATTTAATGATATAGAATCAGAGAGAAGAAAATATAAAGAGATTTCAGCTAATACATGTGATTGGCTTGATCAGCTATCAGCATATAATAAGGATACAGAGATTCTTATCCCCAGTGTTTCAGGAATATATGAAGAATACAATGTAGAATATTAATTTCTTACCTCTTACTTTCCTCTCTTAAATATTATTTTAAAAGTGCCTATTAAAATAAGTCCTGAATGCCGGCCTTCGCCGGAATACAAAGGTATGTCATTAGCGGGCATCCCTCGTATGCCGGGGAACCTCGGCGTATGCCGGTTGGCAATCTAAAACGGAAGATTGTTTCGCTACGCTTTCAATGACAAAAACAAAGCCCCACAACCGCATGGGTTGCAGGGCTTTGTTTTATCTATACTATAACACTTCTTAGTTACTAACCCCCATACCCGGGGCGGGCACAACGAAGGATGAAAATATTGAAGTTGAGATAAAGTTTTGAGTCACGGTCATCTCCTGATAGAAGAATTTCGACAAAAACTTTTGACAAAATCGTAAAAAGTCAAAAATCGCGGGTTTTGTCATGGTGAGCCTGTCGAACCATGACGTAATATCAATTATTTATGTTCACCCTTCGACAGGCTCAGGATGACAATTGGGACTTTTTACGAGTTCATCACTTTTGATAATGTCAAAAGTTTCATGAAAACTTGAAACAGGAGGAAGACCATGACTCGGAGAGAAGATAGCAAAATTATCAAG
The DNA here is from genome assembly GCA_002403385.1 of Syntrophaceae bacterium UBA4767. Lineage (GTDB taxonomy): Bacteria > Desulfobacterota > Syntrophia > Syntrophales > UBA4767 > UBA4767. Next base: position 45,866 of record DHHR01000018.1, read on the forward strand.
ATTGTGCACCCAATTTGTTGCGGACTGGACGTTCATAAGGAGAGCATATCGGCCTGTGTTCTTTATATAGATGTGAACGGGGTTGATCGACACGAGATCAAGGTATTTGGGACATTGACGGGCGATCTGATGGGGAAGGATTGGGGTCAGGTCTTTGATCTTGACTTTTCCGCTATTCGTTCTTCTATACTCTGATATTTCTTCTTCAATGTTGCGTCCCGATTGAGTC
>DHHR01000004.1 GCA_002403385.1 Syntrophaceae bacterium UBA4767
TTTATTTTCATAATAAGTCAAAATTTGCGGGTTTTGTCATGGTGAGCCCTTCGGCCGGCTCAGGACAGGCCCTGTCGAACCATGACGTAATATCAATTATTTATGTTCACCCTTCGACAAGCTCAGGGTGACAATTGGGACTTTTTACGAGTGCATCAAGTTTTGGACTTTCATAAATTGATCAGATGTAAAATTTATTGGTTAATCTCTTGTCCTTCAGGGAACGCTTGAATGAAACCGGCGTTAAGACTGTCGTTCCTCTCGCAGATCGTTATCTTTCATCAAACTTCGGATACGATTTCCGCTATATGCCGATTTATTTCCAGAAGCCGATCCCGCAGTTCAGTTTGTTCCAGCCACGGCTTTTTTTCCAGGCGGGTCTTACGCTCGCGAATCTGAACCAGCTTTGCTTCCATATCACCGATAACATAATTCCAGTCGATTCGAGGCGTTGCTTTCTCCGGGTATTCCACCACCTTAAGTTTCTGCCCCGCTCTCAGCGTAATTTCTTCGAGATATTCAGGAATGGAAACCGCAAAACCGAATTTTTCTCGGATCATACCTGCCAATATTTGCTGGTTTTTAAATTCCCCGTGGATAAGAAAAACCTGCATATTTTTCGTTCGGAAATGACTCAGCCAATCTAAAAGCTGACCCTGACCGGCATGCGCCGAAAAGCTGTTAATGGTATAAACTTTTGCCTTAACGACAATGTCCTCGTTGAAAATATGAACCTTCTGCGCTCCATCAATAATTTTCCGTCCTAATGTCCCCTGCGCTTGAAAGCCGACAAAAACAATGCTGGCCCCATCACGCCACAAATTATGTCTCAAATGATGCTTTATTCTTCCCGCATTGGCCATGCCGCTGGCCGAGATGATCACGGCCGGGCCAGCCAGCGTGTTCAAGGCCATAGATTCCTGTGTCGTTTGAGAAAAATGCAATTGTGGAAAGTCGAGGGGGTGTTTCCCATCTTTTAGTATCTCCTGCGTTTCCTCATCAAGGTAGTCGACATGTTCCATGAAGACTTTTGTTGCCTCGACGGCCAGCGGGCTATCCACATAAATCGGCATATCCTTGGGAAACCTGCCGTTTTTAAATAACAGGTAGAGAGAATAAATTATTTCCTGAGTTCTTTCCACTGCGAAGGCAGGGATAATCACCTTTTCGCCCCGGCGATAACTGAAAGTTATTGCTTCCTCCAATTCCTGCAAGCTGTCTCCTTCATTTTTGTGGTCTCTGTCTCCATAAGTCGCCTCCATAAAAAGATAATCGGCCTCCTCTATCACACTCGGTTCCTGAACCATCAACTGCGCAGGGCGTCCAATATCTCCCGAGAAAACCAGTTTTAAGGGATACCCGTTCTGTTTGTCCCAAAGCTCGATCATAGACGCGCCCAAAATATGTCCGGCATCCCGAAATTTCACTTCTAATCCAGGAAGGGGCGTCAATATCTGTTCATAGGAAACTTCCCTGAACAAAGGGATCGTAGCTTCCGCTTCCTTTGCGGTATAAAGAGGTTTAACCTGGGTTTCTCCAAACCGAAGATGTTTTTTGTTTTTCCATTGAGCTTCCATCTCCTGAATATGCGCGCTATCCAACAGGAGAAGCTTCAAAAGGGCAATTGTCGGGGCAGTGCTGTATATTGCCCCATGAAACCCATACTTTACCAAGCGAGGAAGAAGCCCCGAGTGATCGATATGGGCATGAGTCAGCAAAACGAACTCTATTTTCTCCGGATCATAACTTTCAATATCCCAGTTCCTGCGTTCTACTTCCGCATTCCCCTGATGCATCCCGCAATCAACCGCGAAGCGGCGCCCTTTCGTTTCCACGATAAAACATGATCCTGTAACCGTCTTCGCTCCACCCATAAACTTTATTTTCATGTTATCTAATCCCCTATCTTTCTCTCCATCATATTTTCTTCTTCAATTTCCTGAATATGCCGCGGTAAAACATACAGACTTTTCCCTAACGAACCATTTTGTCCCGTCTTTCATCGAGTTCGATGTCCAATTTTTTCAATTGCTCAATATCCTTTTTCAATTGCTCATTTTCCTGAATAAGTTTTGCCGTTTCCGATTGCGCCTTTTCAGCTAATAAACGCGCCTCTTTTTTTAGTTGGTCGTTTTCTTGGAGAAGCTTGTTTCTTTCAGCCTTAAGCCCGCTTATGACGCGCTGGTCGAATATCGCCATTTCTTCGTATGACTGAATATTATCCACAAGGCGAACGAGCAGCTCGGCCAGGCTTCGCCAACGGCTGTTCGGGTATGTCCTTAACAAGGTTTCAAAAGCTGCTCTAGCCTTTTTATAGTCCAGCATCTTGCCTGGCCCTCCCAAATTATCAAGCCCTTCTTGAATGAGATCGGCAGCGGAACGAGATTTCGCGCTAGTGGTTTGCGCCTGCGGGGTTGTAGCGAGTATTTTGAAATCAGAATCGTTGTTCTTCGGAAGGGGAGGCACCGTAGATGCACAGGCCCCCAAGAAACAAGCCATGCCAACAGTAACGACAAAACAACTGAACGTGCGCATACAGTTCTTTTTTCCCAAATACATTTTCATCATAGGGCTCTCTTCAGAAAACGCTGCGCCGGTTTCTTTTCTATAACGGCTGCTCGAGGTCTTCTTGTTTGACATAGTTGCTGCCGGGTAGCGCTTTCGCATATTCCTTTAATTCCGCCGCCGCCTTGGCCATATCGAGAGGGTTTTGGAAGCGTGTTCCGTCATCGGTCACTATCGCGATGGTTACCGTGATGAGGGGAAACTGCCGCGGCATGCCGCTTCTGTCTTTCCCCCTGATAAATCCGCTTTTCCGGTCTTTTTCCGTATAATATTTTGTGATGTGTCGATCAAAATCTGACACGATTTGCCGGCATAAGTTCTCCGCCCTCCGAGGCTCTGCAATGATGACAAAGTCATCTCCTCCTATATGTCCAATAAAATCATCTTCGTGATGTCCTGTTTCTTTCATCTCGGCAACCAGGATTTTTGCTACCTCCTTTATAACCTCACTGCCCCAAGCGTAGCCGTAGCGGTCGGCAAAAGGTTTAAAATTGTCCAGGTCAACATGACATAGTGAAAAAGATTCCTTCCCTGCCAGTCTCCTTTTGATTTCTTTCTCTATGGCCAGATTTCCCGGAAGACCGGTCAGGGGGCTAGCATCCAAATGCAAAGCTTCTAAAACTTTCAGCCTCTCCGCCATGGAATCGAAGGCCTGCGCTAGGGCTCCGATTTCATCCTTACGTTTGACATTGAGAGTCCCGTCATATTTGCCATCCGCAATCAGTTCCGTCGCCTTCTTAAGTTTTTGCAAAGGCCGCGATATATTTGAAGTAATAATGAAAGCGAGAGCTGTTCCTATCATAAGGCTTAAAGCGCTCAGTAAAAAGGTGGCGTGGAATGCCCTGATGACTTGCGTTCTCATCAACTTTACTTGGATATTTATATTTCCCTGCGCTTCTTTTTGAATAGTACGAATACAGGAACTCATATCCTCCGCGATTTTTTTTGCTTCCCCGTTGGATAGGGCAATGGCCTGTTCCATTCGATTATCCTGCATCAAGGCGATTTCTCTTAGAAAAACTTTTTTGTAATCCATATGCAGGCGTTTCAACTGGGATATGGCGCCTGTTAACTGCGGGAAAGACAGATCACTTAATTCACGCAATATGCCGGCAAATTCGTCACCTCGTGTTTGAAAAAGTTTTTGAAAAGAAGTGTCCTCTAGGATGATAAACTTTTTTTCAGCGCTTTCCTGAGCAATCAGTAAATCCATCAATTTTTTGCTTTTTTCAAGAAGCGCTGTCTCCTGATTGATGATGTTGTATGCCAGTTCTTCCAGACTTTGAAGGCGGTAAACGGCGTAAGCGCTGGCCAAAATGGTTAGGAAGGCCATGGCCAGATAGCTCAAAAGCAATTTTCTGCTGATTGTCAGCTTCATAAAATCTAAATTTTCAGGAATCTTTTCTCCGCCGTAAGATCATGCTTTAATAACATATTTGTTCCAGCATGACAATGACTTCCTCATCTTCTTCAGGCATCCCTTTCCAAAAAGATAACGTCCATGCGATTGTGCCTTGCCTCCCTTATCAATTTCTGATAGCGTTGAAATCAACGCCCTTGGTTTCAAGGGTAAGGGGAGGTTTTCTGCGTTCATTTTAAATTTCTACTCGAAATGAGACAAGGAGGTTTCATGAAAACACAAAGCCGAACTTTAGAGAAGCTAGTTGAACAGCAGTTGGGAAAATGGAATTTTCAGTTTAAGGAACGGAAGAAAGAAAAAGTAAAGCCCCGTCCCATTATTTCCATCTCAAGAGAAACCGGCGCTGGAGGCAGCAAAATCTGTAAAAGACTGGCCGAACTTCTTGATATGGATCTCATCGGAAGTGAAATCATCCAGCAAGTTGCCGAAAGCGCCCAGATGAGCGCAAAGGTAATCGAATCACTTGATGAAAAAGATGTTTCTGCACGGGACAACTGGCTTGAATCATTGTTTGAAACCCGCCATCTATGGCCCGACGTTTATTTGTTCCACCTTACCAAGGTCATCGGTACCATAGGAAAACACGGCAACGCCATTGTCGTTGGAAGAGGCGCCCATTATATCCTTCCGCCGGAAGATACTTTCCGGGTAAAAATTATTGCCCCCCTTGATATCCGCATCAAAAATATTTCGAGGGAACATAATCTTTCCACGACAGAAGCCGAGAAATATGTGATAAAAACAGATTCAGGCCGCGAGGCATTTGTCAAAAAGTATTTTCACGCAGACTGGACGGATGTCAGCCATTATGATCTTGTTCTTAACACAAGGGTTTTCAGCGTTGATGCTGCGGCCGAGACCATCAAGCTGGCCTTCTTATCGTGGCCTCGGGCAGCGAAGGAATAAAGACAAACCATGCATCCCCGTCCACAGGACAGGGTATTCTGGTTAGATTTTCATAAAGGCGTTTACCGACGGGCTACGTTGGTTACCCTTTAATGCAGCCGACTGCCCGTAATTTCGCCACCTTTTTAGAAATGCCGGCTTGGTGAACCACCTCTACAACATGATCAAGATTTTTATAGGCCTCCGGGAGTTCCTCCCGGAGGGTTTCTCTTCCGCTGGCCATAACAATAACTCCTTTTTCGGCCATTTCTTTGCTAATGGATCTCCCCTTACTTGCTTTGGTAGCTTGACTACGGCTTAATACACGCCCTGCCCCGTGGCAAGTACTGCCGAATGTTTCCGCAACAGCTTTCTGTGTTCCCACCAGCACGTAAGAACCAGCCCCCATATCCCCAGGGATCAAAACGGGTTGGCCAATTTTCATATAACGTTCAGACAAAGCCGGATGGCCGGCCGGAAAAGCGCGTGTGGCCCCTTTACGATGCACGCAAAGCTTAACGGTCTTACCCTCAATCAGATAATTTTCTATTTTTGCGATGTTGTGACACACATCATACAGCAGTCTCATGCCGATTTCTTGCGGCCCCTTTTTCAGCGTTTCCTCAAAGGTTTCCCTCGTCCAGTGCATGAGCATCTGCCGGTTGGCCCACGCGTAATTTGCCGCGCAGCCCATCGCGGCAAGGTAATCCCGCCCCTCGTTTGATTCTAGGTAGGCGCATGCCAGTTGCCTGTCCGGCAAGTCAAGTCCCAAGGAAACAACGTGTTTAACCATTCTTGCCAGATAATCATCGCAGATTTGATAACCCAGCCCACGGGAACCGCTGTGAATAAGAACAGCGATTTGGTCTTTTTCCATGCCGAAAGCGTCTGCAGTCTGCATGTCAAAAATTTCTTCCACCACTTCGATTTCCAGAAAATGGTTTCCCGATCCCAGTGTACCCAGTTGCTGTTTCCCCCGTTCCTTCGCCCGGTCACTGACTTTTGCCGGATCGGCTCCGGCCATCGCTCCGTTATCTTCTGTGGCCGGCAAATCCTCCATGCTACCGTAGCCCTTGTCAACGGCCCATTTAGCCCCCTCAAGCAACACTCTTTCTTCATCTCTGGAGGAGAGTTTCAAATTGCTTTTTGAACCTACCCCGGAAGGAATGTTGCGGTAAAGCGCAGCAACCAACTTTTGCAGATGGCCTTTTATTTCGCCTTCGTGAAGCTTCGTCAGCATCAGGCGGCACCCGCAGTTAATGTCATAACCCACCCCACCAGGTGAAATGATGCCTTTCTTCATGTCAAAGGCCGCCACCCCGCCGATAGGAAAGCCATAACCCCAGTGCATATCCGGCATGGCCAGCGAATATTTAACGATGCCCGGCAGATGGGCGACATTTGCCACCTGTTTGGGACTTTCATCGGAACCTATCTCTTTCATGAGTTGCTCGCTCGTATAGATAATGCCGGGAACCCTCATGCCGCCTTCCTGCGGAATTATCCAGCGGCAGTCATCCATCTTTTGCAGTTTTATGCTAGACATCGAAAATCACCCTTCCCCTCCACTCTTTCGAGGTTTGTTCAACCAAAACCTGATGATAAGTGACTGCCTTGATTTCCGTTTTAATTTCGTGCCTTCCGGCATCAAATATCTCCCCTTCCAGTTCAGCAACGAGACGGCGCTCTTCCATTTTCACGATACGGCATGTCTTAAAAAGCCAGCCTTTCCCATAGACAAAGTAAAGCACTTCCCGTAAAAAATTGATCAGCAGATCTTCCCTGTCGTCTCCTTCCGCCTCTACCCGCTTTTTCTTGGTTGCTCGAACCGTTTGCACATCCGTGATGAGATCAAAAACAGCAAGGGCGGCATGACAAAAAAGGGCTTCCATGTTTTGTCCGAATATTTCTACCCCTATATCTGCCGTGTGGTCGAAAACCTTGTATGTTTTCCCTTGCATAGTAAAAAAACAGGTAATTAGCCCCGTTTTAGCGCTAGATCGCACAGGCAATTAGCGATCAGCCGGTATCCGCAGAACATCAGACTGTCATAACTCTTAAACTTATCCGTATATACGACACTTCCTCTCCGAACCTTCTTGACGGTGAGTTCCAGCAAAGTGTCCGCCATGACATTCGGCACAACGCTGACCCTTGGCGTCGATATTGGCAACTTCTCCTTTAACATTGGCATTTACTAAATGCATCATGCATCAGATTAAATGAAACGTCACAAATAAGAGACTTAACCGGGCAAATCTTTCTGGCATCAGGCTACAAAATTCATTTTCAAAAGGTACGCATCATTTCCTCTAAGGTGTAAGAAAGTCGAGATACCAAGAAAACGATGTACAAACTGAATATAAAGAGGAGAGTGAAGACAAAGAGATTGACTTCTATTTGCCTGATTCAAAATTCATGGTCTCGAAGAACAGATGTTTCTTTTTAGAATCTCGTAATTAGAACGAACATACAAATTAATCAAATAATCAAAGATTAAACCATCAAGGACAATTTTAGATTTCATGGCCAAAATGCGTCGGTACATCATTAAAAAATAAACACGGCTACCGCTATAACGGTGGTATATCCTTGATGTTTGACGATACTGGATTGTGTGATATTCCTTGTGCTGACAATTTTCCCGCTGATTTTAAAAATTTCTTTCTTTTCATCCCAACTTTCATCAATATTAAAATCAATACCCAGGGTTGATGCGAGCATGGCAGCAGCCAAATCCTCTGCATACTCACCGGCCTGTTTTTCTGTCTGCCCAAAAGAGTGATGTTCACTAATATAACCATACGCTCTTTTATCCGCCGGTATAGCACATCCAACCGAAGCCGCAAGGAGCCTCCTTGGTTCATTGCTGCAACAGCGGCTCAAAACACAGTATGTTATGGCGCCCGGTTTAAGTTCAGAAAGTCCCCTCGTTTTTGATATCACTTTACAGGCCGGAGGCAGTATACTGGATACCTGAACCAGATTAAACTTTTCTATGCCGGCATCTCGTAACGCCAATTCAAAAGAGTGTAGTTCCTCCTTATGATTCCCTACTCCTTTCGTTAAAAACATCTTTTGGGGAACAAAGTCTATCAATTTTTCTCCTTTTCCACGTGAAGCAAATAAAAGATTTAGTGCCCTTCCGATATGTAACTCATCATTCTATAAACAAGTTTCGCCGCTAAAAAATCAGGAGCCACCAGTCCCGGAATGGGTGACAACTCCACTACATCAAATCCACGAACTTGGCAAGATTGAGATACTTTCCTTAGCAATCCCAAGAGATTTATCCAAGCAATTCCTCCCGGTTCAGGTGTGCCTGTGGAAGGCATAATAGATGGGTCTAATACATCCAGATCAACAGTAATGTAAATATCTCCTTTTATGCCATCGCAAATTTTTTCAAGAGCATTTTTTTCAGTCAATACAAAATCGGCCGAGAAATTCTTTACTTTATTCTTCTCCATAAAAGACGCTTCTTGAGTGCTCATACTTCTTATTCCCGCCTGAACCAAAGGGCAGATTTCCCACAAACGCCTTCCGACGGTGGCGTGACTATAAGGGCTTTCCTGATATTCATCTCGCATATCGGCATGGGCATCCAGTTGAAGAACGGATAACTCCGGATATTTCCTCTTCAAGGCTTGAACGGCTCCCAACGTAATACTGTGTTCTCCCCCCAAAAGCACGGGCACTTTTTCACACTTTATAAGATTGCGGATGCTCTTACGCACAGTTTCGATCATTTCTCGCGGACCACGAGCATCCGGTTCTAGTGGCTGAAGAGTATGGATTCCTACAAGATATGTTTCTTTGCGAAGCTCCTCATCATAAAGCTCCATGAAGCATGAAGCATCCAAAATAGCAGAGGGCCCTTTTCTCGATCCGGGCTGATATGTGGATGTCAAGTCATAAGGAACAGGCACAACGACGAACATTGCGTTATCAAAGGTAGTATATTCCGGATCAAGTCCCCCAAAATTCATAATATGTCTCTCCTGATTAACTCACAATCCTTCAACGAATTGAAAATGGATTCACACCACGACTTAATTTTTATAGTAACAAAGTGTAAATTGACCATTTTTATAGTGAAGATATGAAAAATGTTTTATCCAATCTCCCAACGTTGCGAAAATTCGAATTTTCCCATCAACATAGTATTCCTTTAACACCGGCTTATGGCAATGGCCAAATATCACAGCATCAAACCCCTTACGGAATTTCTGCATCGAGAATGCCTCCATTTTTACTGCAATATCATCTCCTGCCTCATCAGAAAACTCTTTGCTCATATTTGAGCTGATAGCGGCAAGTTTCCAAGTCAAACGAAGGGGCATATACCTTTGCAGCGCAACCCAAAAAGGGCTTCTCAAAAAATTCCGCAGTAATAAATATCCCCTATTATTTGGGTCTATTGTATCGCCGTGCGATAAAAAAATTTTTTTACCATCCCATGTTACATCTGCGAATTCGGTATAAACATCCATTCCCAATTTGTCCAGAAAAAAACTTTTAAGAGAAAAATCATGATTACCCTCACAAAAATGGATGTGCACGCCTGTTTCCTTTAACTTAACCAGCTTACCGATAATTGGTTCAAATTCCGGGTAAATTAAATCATTCTTACTAAACCAAAAATCGAAAAAGTCACCGAGAATAAAAAGATCATTAATATTTGCCAGACAATCTATAGGAGTTCCTTCTATAAGGAGGTCAAAAAAGCGATTCAGCTTCCGATAGCTTTCTTGGCTGCCTCTCTTTAGATGAGCATCGGATAAAAAAATGGCTTTCATTCTTCTGGCCAATTATACTTTGAAACCTTTGAAAAACGGCCCCTCACGTCATTCCGACGCGTCACCCCGATGAAAATCGGGGCGGAATCTATAACGGCTTGAAAACACTGGATTCCCCCGTATCGAGTACGGGGCAGGCTCAAGTCAAGCACGAAATGACGGCAAGGCGATTTAATCACAAATTCAAAGGTCTCACTTTCTTACATATTAATGGAGCGTGCTTTTTATCAAATTTATACGCCTTGTCAACCTCAACATTAGGAATTATTTATAACTAAAACGAAACTCGCACAGTCAGGCGCAATTTCCGTGTCCACCTTGCCGCCTTAAGATAATGGTAGGTTTCAAACCTCTTGGTAATTGTCGTGGTTCTGTTATCACATTTATCCAGGTATTGCTTGCCCTCGGTTTCAAAAAAGAAATTCAACATATTCTTGTGCACGTCAACTGAGATATCCAACCCTCCCGTTTAACCTGATTTTTTGTGCCTTTTGTGTAATTTTTATACTAGCGCTTAATTGCGTAAGTTAAAGATAGTATTTTTCATCTGTGAACCTTCTACTTCTCTTTTGCGCCAGGCGAAGGGCTTTGCAG
>DHHR01000075.1 GCA_002403385.1 Syntrophaceae bacterium UBA4767
TTAAGGCAGGCGCAAGCAGTTGTATTTCCATTGGCATACGGCATGTCATTGGAGAAGACAGCAGAGGCTATTGGTGTATCGCCTGGTTGGGCATGTCAATTACGGAATCGTTTCATAAAGGAAGGCAAAATTATTGAAATGGATAAGCCGCTGCGTGGTGGTCGACGTCGGGAAAATATGACGATAGAAGAAGAAAAGGAATTTCTTTTGCCCTTTTTTGAGAAAGCCAAGTCGGGAGGGATTTTGATTGTCAACGACATTAAAAACGCCATGGATAGGCGATTAGGACGTCAAGTGGCTTTAGCGTCTGCCTATAATCTTCTCCATCGTCATGGATGGCGTAAATTAGCCCCGGACGAACGACATCCTCAATCTGATGTAATAATTCAGGATGCTTGGGAAAAAAATTCCCTGAAACCATTGCCAAAATCGACAAAGCATGGCCAGGGGAGGGACAGATCAGATTGATGTTTATGGATGAGGCCCGTTTCGGTCGCATTTCCGATACCAGATGCTGTTGGTGTCCTAAGCCTTTTCGTCCCATGTGTTATTCGATGATAAGTCAGGAATATACTTATGCTATGCAACAGTTTCGGTGACGGATGGCAAGGTGGATTCTTTAATTTTTCCTTATGTCAATGGGGATTGCATGCAAATATTTCTTGACGAGATATCAGCGCGGTACCCTGGTAATCGGATGATTATGGTACTTGACGGTGCAGGTTGGCATCGAAATGAATCTCTCATTATACCCGATAATATTCGTTTATTGAGACTTCCTCCCTATTCCCCCGAGCTCAACCCGGTGGAACATATTTGGGATGATCTACGAGAAAAGGCTTTCCATAATCTGGTTTTTGATAGTCTTGATACCCTTGAAGATCATCTTGAAGAGGCATTACGCGATATGGAAAATGATCAAGATCGTATCCACTCGATTGTAGCTTGGCCATGGATTATAAATTCATTAATGAATTAGAAATGGAATGAGATACTGAAAACCATATGGCTTACAGCCGATCTTCCGTGTTCCAAAAGACTCAAAGCGATTATTCTTATATGGTTGCCTAAGCTGTCCGAGGACGGACTTGACTTGACAGTTAGATAAAAAAGGTGGTCAGTTACCCCCTGGATTGTTTCGCAGCAATCAAAAAAGGAGGGTTTATCAGACATGACCACCCAGGAGAAGCTTATCAGAAACAAGTTGAGTTTGCTAGATTTAGCGGAGTATTTGAAGAACGTATCGGAAGCCTGCAAGATAAACGGTGTATCGAGGCAACATTTTTACGACATCAAGAAAGCATACGAAGAGAACGGTTTAGACGGACTCCGGCAGAAGAGCCGTCGGGAACCATGTATGAAGAATCGGGTAGCTCCGGAGATAGAAGAAGCCGTTGTCCGGATGGCTTATAAATATCCGGCCTATGGACAAGCCAGGGCGGCCAATGAGTGGCACATTGGTTTCTTCGGGAGGTATTCGGAGTATCCGGCTTCGGCATGGATTGGAGACCTTTAAGAAGCGTTTGGTTTGTTTGGAAAAGAAAGCAGCAAAAGAAGGTCTTGTTTATACGGAAGCGCAGATAGTGGCTCCGGAAAGCGCCAAGCGGGAAAGAGAGCGTTCTCCTGATGAAATCGAGACTGCGCATCCGGGATATTTGAAAAGCCAGGATACTTTTTACGAGTTCATCATTACTTAATGCACACCTTGCGAACATGCATGAAATCCGTTCGGCCCTGAAGAACCTTTAAAATGCCATCTTGTAGCAAAGTTCTCATTCCCTCCTCAATGGCCTTCTCTCGGATGATTTCTACCGTTTTATGGCGTTCAATCAACTTTTTTATTTCGTCCGTGTTAATTAGGAGCTCATGAATACCCATTCTGCCCTTCAGCCCGGTTTTATCGCACTGATCGCACCCTTTGGGCCGATATAGCGTAAAATCTTCTGTATAGGGCATATCGAGTTTTTCAAAGTGTTTTATCCCGTAACTTTCTGCAATTTCATCGTATTGTTTCCTCGTTGGGTGGTAGGCTTCCTTGCATTTAGGGCAAAGCGTCCTCACCAGCCTTTGTGCCAGAACGCCTAAAAGAGAATCTGCGAAATTGAGCGGATCAATGCCCATGTCCAGAAGTCTTACGATTGTTTCGGGGGAGCTGTTGGTATGGAGAGTGCTGAATACCAAATGACCTGTTAGGGACGCTTCTATACCTATTTTGGCTGTTTCGAAGTCACGCATCTCTCCGACCATAATCACGTCCGGATCGGCTCTCAAAAATGCTCGCATAGCTGCGGCGAAATCTAATCCTATCTTCGGTTGTACCTGTACTTGACGGAGGCCATCCTGTGTGATCTCAACAGGGTCTTCTGCCGTCCATATTTTTTTGTCCGGTGTATTTATATGACGTAAGGCGGCATGCAGTGTGGTGGTTTTGCCTGCTCCCGTAGGTCCTACAACAAGAATCATGCCATATGGTTTTTTAAGAAGTTTTAACATTTCTCCATAGTTTTCTTTGGACATTCCCATGGCTTCGAGCGGGAGCGTTTCCCCCTTGGGCAGGATCCGCAGGACTACATCTTCGGCACTTCCCTCCGTGGGGATTGTGGCCACGCGGAGTTCAATTTCCTTGCCTGTCGGTCTGTAAAATTTGATTTTACCGTCTTGGGGGCGCCTCCTTTCCGTGATGTTCAGATTCGACATAATTTTAATGCGCGACACTATTGCAGAGCGATAATTGTAGGGAACAGTCTGGTATAGCGCACACTCCCCATCAATCCGGTAACGGATCCCGACATTTTTTTTGGCCACATTGGGTTCGATATGGATATCCGAAGCGCGCCGGAGACAAGCATCGTTAATGATTTTGTTTACGAGCTGTATGATTATACTGTCTGATTCTGTGATATTTTCTTCGTTTTCCTGGGGGGTTTCTTCCACAACCTCGAGTTTGCCCAGAATATCGTCAAAAGACGGGTCGACTACATGAGTTTGGTAGAATAGATCAATAAATTTTATAATATCTTCGGGCAGGGAGACGTCATATTTGACATTTTTTGTTTTTAAAATATGTTCGATGGTGTCTCTTTTTAAAATGTTATTTGGATCATCTACGATCACGCGAATACTGCCATCTGTCTTTTCCAAGGGAACCCAGAGCTCGCGACGGAGGTATTCTCTTTTTAAATTTTTTAACAATTCTCCCGGAATGGGGTGTTTGTCATTGAACTGGATGTATTGGCAGTGATAAAAATCTTCAAAGGATTTTGCGATATCTTCTTTTCGGATATTATATTGCCACCTTAGATAAGATTCCATAGCGTCCTTTTGTTCTCTGGCTTCATCCCACGCTCTTTCCAGTTCTTCTTCCTTTATGAGGCCGCGACTTACAAGATAGTCAAATGGCGTCCTTCGCTTTTTGCCGTATCTTCCCTGACTGTAGAATGCAATACCGAGGGCATCTGCAATTTCCTGAAGGAATCTCTGCTCATCATCTCCAAATTTTCCTGGCCTCTTTTTATTCATGATTTGAATGACACCCATGAGTGTGTTGCCATAAAAGATGGGAGCCGCCAATATTTGTTTTGTTCTATATCCTGATTTTCTGTCCCATACTGTATCAAAGGCAAGTTCCTGATCAATGGCCTTGAGTTCTTTTATGTCATAAGCGTCTGCAATATTTACTGTTTTTCCCATGTTGGCTACATAACCGGTGATGCTCTTATTGTTGATGGGGACACGGATTTCCTTTACTTGGCTACCGGCAAGATACATGGAGTAAACTTCTTTTTTAAATGGATCCAGCACATAGATGTTTACTGAATATACATTGAAAAGTTTCTTTATGCCGTCTTTGAGGTCAACCAGGATCTGACGGATGTTCTGCGCCGCATGAATCTGGTTTGTAATATCAATCAAAGTTTTACGAAGGAAAAGCTTCTCTTCCAACTCAGATACTTGAGTGATTTTTGCCTGCTCATACATGGAAGATTTCTCCATTTGTTTTTTACGTCGGATGTGATTGCGAAATTTCGTTAAGTTTTATGCTTGCATAGTTAACTATAAAACGTCAATAAAAAACTTATGCTATAGCGCTGTAGCTCTGTTTACTGTTTTTAGTGGGTGAGATTTTGCGCTGTCTATTGAAAATAACGTTAGAATCCTGTAAACGCTCAATTACCCTAACTGAACCGGCCATAGATAGATTATATCAAAAGAGTCGTTATGAAAAAGGGCATTTTTCATTTTGCTTAATTTTACCTACTGGGGGAAAGAGCCGACCCAAAAACACGCATTGAAATTAATCCTCCAAACCTGATGCCATATGTTCATTTATCTTTCCTCCCGGCTACCCGATTATCTGCCAGAGTCATGAATCTAAACCGTCATCTTTAGAACTTCATATTTAACAGGTAGGAGTCTCTCCAAAGTTACATGTTTTGAGGCATCAAGAATCTCAATGCCAACAATCCTCTCTCCCTCTCCAATATCCAACACAATGTCTTCTGAGACTCGCCTGTTTACAATATCTTGCTTTGTATCATCCAGTCGAATATAAAGGAGATCCGTTCTGTCGTTGTATAAAACGTTCATTTTATACCTCCCACTCTCCATAAAATACATAAACAGTCACAGTTACCATTAAACTTTCTTCCATTACATAGAATACTTCGACCTTCTTTTGCTCATAATATTTACCATGTCGGTTTCGCTTGAAATCATAAACCTTAGCCTTTCCTATCCGTCCATATTTGGCAGAAATAGTAAAACCTGTCTCAATGACATCCTTAATCTCATCTTCATTTGTTCCGCGCTCCTCTGCTCTTTCTAAAGTGTGTTGGTCAATTTGAATCTTCATCTGTCTTCTTATCTTCACATCCTTATCAATAGCAGATAACGCGGAGTTGAGCGTCGGAGCGCTCCTGCTGATAGCCGAAGGCTTTCTGTGCAGGCGTAGTGCCGACGCTCGAACGACTTTGTTAGCGACGCGCGCAGCGCGGCGCTAACATTATAGGTTCTTAATATTCTATTGACTTCTATGCCTTGCTAAGCAACCGTAGGTGAGATTCCCATGCGTGTCAAGCATTTTCAAAAGAACAATATGGGTATGTTTCGGAATGGATAAAGGGGACGGTTCTATTTATTGACAAAGCAGTTTGGTGATGATATATATTACCAATGCCGAGAACAGCAAGAATCGCACCCAAAGAATTCGTTTATCATGTTCTCACGCGAGGCAACAACAAACAGACCATCTTCAAAAATGAAAATGACTACCTGAAGTACATCGAGATCCTCAGAAAATACAAAGAAAAATATCTGTT
>DHHR01000036.1 GCA_002403385.1 Syntrophaceae bacterium UBA4767
CTAACATTGTTTATATGGATCGGTGTTAATACTGTAGACGCCGACAGCACTGTCGGCATAATACCCCGCTGAAAAATCTGTAATTTTAAATCCAATAGCTTAATATTAAACGTTAATCAACATAAATTATATTTTCCCAGTTGGGATATTATGCCGATCCGTATAATATCCCAACTGCGTTTTAAAGGTTATCCGCCGGACTTCTCACTGCAGATGGCCATTTATTGAGAACATGGGTATAAATCATCGTTGTTTTCAAATCTTTGTGTCCAAGAAGCTCTTGAACCGTCCTTATGTCATAGCCATCCTCAAGTAAATGTGTTGCAAATGAATGACGGAAAGTATGACAGATTGCTCTTTTTACAAGACCGGTCTTTATCACGGCATCTTTGACTGATTTTTGAATAATGGATTCATCAATGTGATGCCTGCCGCGCTCACCGGTCTTCTTGTTTTGCCACAAAGTTTCCTGTGGAAAAACCCATTGCCAGCGCCATTCTTTGGAGGCATTCGGATATTTGCGTACTAACCTCCATGCCCGGGGCGGGCACAACGAATTGTAGGCTCCTTCATGGAGACCACGAATATAAAAATCACCGTCCACGCTGATCATCATCATGGATTGATAAATGTCTAAAAAACATGTAGTGGTGACCATTTTCATATAAAATCATTCTAGTCTTCAAAGAGCGCTTTAGAGCCTATTGGGCTCAGTTCTCTGAAATCTTAGCGCCATCGTCACATGTATGCGACTTTGAACTCGAAATCGCTGCGTGACTTTTTACAAGTGCATCAATAATGATTATAATAAAATCTCAAAAAGATAATCGAAGTTGATGAACCTTCTTAATTCGTTTTTACTGTGCGCCGAGGAAGGATAAAAACTAGTATGCTGTCCACAGATTTCTCAAATAACTCTGCAGATTTCATCATTCGCAACGCCAATATTATAACGCTTGATCCAAACATACGTATTGCGGAAATGATTGTCATAAAAGGCAACATTATTCTGGCGGTGGGGAACGAAACTGACGTAGCGGGATTTACAGGTCCGAACACAAAGATGATTGATTGTGAGGGCAAAACGGTTATGCCGGGATTTAACGATGCTCATTGCCATCCAATCCCTTTTGCCATAACCATGCGTTACGTAGATTGTTCACCGTTAATGGCGAAAAGTATTGCCGAAATTCAGGCTCGGCTTCGTCAGCACGCGAAAGGGATTCCCTTATCTAAATGGATCAGAGCGGCCCAATACAATGAGTCACAGCTTATCGACAAACGACATCCAACCAAAGAAGATTTAGATGAAGTTACGCCGAACAACCCGACTATACTGGTTCATAATTCCGGAAAACTGTGCGCGCTCAACAGCATGGCGTTAAAGCTGCTGGGCATAACAAAGGAAACCCCAGATCAGGATGGCGGGCACATCGGCAGAAACATAAAAACCGGGGAACCGAACGGAATTATCTATGGCAGAAATGAAAAAGTGGAAAAAGGAATTCCTCCGCTTGATGACGAGGAGCTAAGACAAGGAATTTGGCTGGCTAATCAGGATTACCTTTCACACGGAATAACGTCCATTCAGGATACTACCTGGTCCAATTCTCTGCGCCACTGGGAATATTTCCGGGAAATTAAAGACTCAGGAATACTAACTCCTCGTGTAGCCATGTTTGTCGGCAGCGATGCCGTACAGGAGTTTCAGGAAAGCGCCCTCTGCACCTGTTCTGGAGACAGCCAACTTCGTCTTGGCGGCGCCAAGATAGCTCTTGACGAGAGTACGGGCAACGACCATCCCCCTCAGGAAGAGCTGAATAGACACGCCCTTCAGGCGCATAGAGCAGGATTTCAACTGGCGTTTCATGTTAATGATATCTATTCTCTGCAAACGGCCTTGACCGCACTACAGTTTCTTACTGCCAATGTTCCTGAACCTCTATCACGGACGCGCCTGGAACACTGCGCTGTTTGTCCTCCTGAATTTATCCCGAAACTAAAAGCCTCCCAAGTTATCGTGGCCACTCAACCTTCTTTCCTTTACTATCTCGGTAAAACATACCGCCATGATGTTCCTGATGAACAAAGGAAATGGTTGTACCCTTTAAAGTCTTTCCAAACTCAAGGTGTGAAGACAGTTATGAGCTCAGATTCGCCCTTATTCTCCTGTAATCCACTAACGGGCATTTACGCGGCTGTCACAAGGAAGGATATATCCGGCTACTCTATAACACCTCAGGAATCCATCTCTTTCATGGATGCGCTGACAGCTTACACTATCTGGCCGGCCTATGCTTCCTTCGAAGAGAACTCAAAAGGATCAATCACCCCCGGCAAGCTGGCCGACCTGATAGTACTTAGTGATGACATCACAAAAATAGAGCCGGAAGAAATTTTGAATATAAGAGTTGTGATGACTATTGTTGACGGCAAAGTAGTATGGGAAGAGTAAAATTCAACATGAAAAAAGAGGCCTGGAATGGACTGAATCCTTTCCGTTGGCCTAACTGTTCCACCAAGCAACTGTTTAACGAGTGATCTTTTAAAATCAAAGGCATTATCAGTCATAACTGAAACATGTTCGTTCAAACGACATGGCGCTGGATGCTTAATTTTTTATTGACATTAGGCTTTAAATAACATAGGGCTTATGCCAAGCATAACCCCATGGACAGTCTTGGGGAATCTTCGATTTTCCAGTGCAATTGAATTTTACGGAAAGGGTAACAAATTCAAGTATCAATAGAAGCAATTTTCTAGATATCGAAAGGGGGAAGTATGGGTAGAAGCTCTAACTACAAAAGCAATATAAGCAGACAGTACCGCGAGTTGATGGAGCGCTGCAAGGTTCACATGGAATACATGGATGAAACCTTGCCTGAACCGTTTGAAGATTTCCAAACGCTTTTAAAAGAACGTGGAGTAAGCAGAAGAAGTTTCATCAAGTGGACATCGGTGATGACCGCAGCATTGATGCTGCCGCCCGTTTTCCGTCCCATGGTCGCCAAGGCGGCGGAGAATTTCAGCCGTCTTCCTGTTGTCTGGCTCCATTTTGCGGAGTGTACCGGTTGCAGTGAAGCTTTACTGCGTTCTTCTTATCCCAATATGGATGTTATTCTTCTGGACACTATTTCGTTGGAATATCATGAAACGCTGATGGCTGCGGCAGGTTATCAGGCCGAGCAAAACCTGGAAAAAGCCGTCAGCGATTTTAACGGCAAGTTTGTCTGCGTCATCGAAGGCGCCCTGCCGCAGGGTTTGGATGGAAAATATTTGACCCTCGGGCCCAAGGGTAAGACAGGCGTTGAAGTGGCCAGGGAGGTGACATCCAAAGCGGCAGCAGTTATTTGCATCGGCAGCTGCTCCTCTTTCGGCAACGTTCAAGCCGCCAAACCTAATCCCACCGATGCCGCTGGAATCAGCAAAGTCCTGGGCATTAAAACCGTCAATATTGCCGGCTGTCCTCCCAACCCTGCCAACTTCACGGGCACTTTGCTTTATTTTCTGATGTTCGGCGCGCTGCCTCCCCTGGATTCACAGGGAAGGCCGGTGTGGGCTTACGGAAAGAGAATCCACGATTTCTGCGAGAGGAGACCCCATTGCGATGCGGGGGAATTTGTGGAAGAATGGGGCGACAGCGGTGCGATGAAAGGCTGGTGCCTATATAAAGTCGGATGCAAGGGACCCTATACATTTGCAAATTGCAGCAAGGTCCGGTTCAATGACGGCATCTCATGGCCCGTTATGGCCGGTCATGGTTGCATAGGGTGTGTCGAACCCGGATTCTGGGATACTATGGCCCCCTTTGAAAAACCCATTGAAGATAAGACCATCGGCGGCGGTGAAAAAACGGTTGACAAAATTGGCGCTGTCCTCACTGGTGTGACTGTGGCGGGTGTTGCCGCTCACGCGGGCTTAAGCGCCATCAAGCACAGGGGACAAAACAAAGAAGAATAGGCTCATCAAAAATGAGCTGATGAATTTTCCAGGAGGAACAGCATGGCAAAGAGAATCATTGTAGATCCAATCACAAGAATTGAAGGACACTTAAGAATAGAAGTGGAGGTTGACAACAATGTCATTAAAGATGCCTGGGCGAGCATCACCTTATGGCGCGGCATAGAAACCATCCTGAAGGGGAGGGATCCGAGAGACGCCGGACTCATAGTTCAGCGTTTCTGCGGTGTTTGCACCTATTCCCACTACGAGGCAAGCATCCTGGCCTGCGAAGATGCCTTCGGGGTGAAACCACCGCCCAACGCGAGAATCGTCCGAAATTTAATCAACGGCGCTCAGTACCTGACAGACCATGTGATGCATTTTTATCATCTCCATGGTCTGGACTGGGTGGACATTGTCAGTGCCCTTTCCGCAAATCCCCAAAAAGCCGTGGAAATGGCAAAAGCGTATCATCCGAATCCATATAACTGCTCTGAGACACACTATAAAGCCGTTCAGGACCGGCTGACCAAATTTGTAAAATCCGGCCGTTTAGGCCCGTTTGCCAACGCTTACTGGGGCAATCCTTCCTACAAACTGCCCCCGGAAGCCAACCTGACCATCGTGTCTCACTATTTGGATGCTCTTCAAGTCTCCAAGATCGGCGCTCAGATGATGGCCATCTTCGGCGGAAAGAATCCCCATCCGCAATCTCTTGTTGTGGGTGGCATTACCTCGGTCGCGGATGCGCTCGATGTGCATCGTATAGGCGAGTACCTCTTCCGCCTGAAAGAACTCAAAAATTTCGTGGAAACGGCATACATACCGGATGTGCTTATCGCTGCAACCTATTATAAGGATGAGGGCGCGGCCGGCGTCGGCGCCGGGGTAAAGAACTACCTTGCTTATGGCGGCTTCCCGCTGGATGACGATTGGAATAAACTTTTATTCCCCAGAGGTCTGGTCAAGGCCGGCAACATTGCCAAGCCTGTTTCCTTGGATGAAAAGAAAATCACGGAAGAGGTCTTTCACTGCTGGTATAAGGGCGGCGAAGGATTGCATCCCTACGACGGCAAGACGGAACCGGAATACACCGGCTACGATGAAAGCGGCCATGTCAGGGGCGACGCCAAATACTCCTGGTGCAAAACGCCTCAGTATGATGGACTTCCCTACGAAGTCGGCCCCCTGGCGCGTTTCATCGTAGCATACGCTCAGGGCCATAAAGAAATCAAAAATCTGGTGGACTCTACTTTGAAAGCGGCGGGCCTGCCCGTTGGCGTTCTGTTCTCCACGCTGGGGCGAACGGCCGCGCGGGCGCTGGAAACCGTTTATGTGGGAAATCACATTGAAGGATGGGTCAATGAATTGGTGGCTAACATCAAAGCAGGCGACACCCGGACATGGACGCGCTGCGATGTGCCCGACAAGGGTGAAGGCCGCGGCATGGTTGAGGTTCCGCGAGGCGCCTTGGGACACTGGGTCAAAATCGAAAATAAGGTTATTTCGAATTACCAGGCCGTCGTGCCTTCAACATGGAACTGCGCGCCCAGAAACAAGGCCGGCAAGAAGGGTCCCTATGAACAAGCCCTGATCGGCACCAGACTGGCCAACGTTGATCAACCCTTAGAAATTTTGAGGACCATTCACTCCTTCGATCCATGTATGGCCTGTGCGGTTCACATCATAGATCCAAAAACCAATGAAGTGAGGGAATTTAAAGTAACCTAAAGCCAATTAAGGAGGTTATGGTGGAAACGATAGTGCCTAAAAAAGAGTGGTCCGTGGCCATGAGGCTCAATCACTGGACCATGGTGGTTTCTATATTTATTCTGATTGCGACGGGTTTTTACATAGCGGATCCCTTCACTGTCAACGCAGGAGAAACGGTGAATAAATTTTTGATGGGAGATATGCGTTTCTGGCATATTCTCTTCGGGGTCTTGTTAGTATTTATTTTTCTCTGGAGGATTTATCTGGTGTTTTTCTCCCGCTTCCATGCGGATTGGAAGGATTTCTTCGCCTGGACGGATATAAAAAATTTCATCAAACAAATCAAATTTTACATGCTCATCTCCAGGGAACGTCCCGAACACAATTATCTATATGGGCCTCTACAGTCCCTGGCATACGGGGGGCTGCTCTTTTTACTGTTCCTGATTGTTTTGACGGGGCTTATTCTGCTTGGGGCAGGTTATCACGCGGGCTGGACGGCTCTGGTATATAAGCTGGTAAAGCCTTTTGAAAATTTAATGGGTGGTTTAGCCATGGTCAGGTGGATTCACCACATACTGATGTGGTGTTTCATTGTGTTTATCGCGGTGCATGTTTACATGGCGTTTTGGTACGATGCCGTTTTTCAGGAAGGCACCATCTCTTCCATGATCAGCGGCAAGGTGTTTAGAGAAAATCATAAATAAATTCTTAATATATCACGTCAATTTGATAGAGGCAACCCAAAAGGGGGAGATAGAATTGTCTCCCCCTTTTGCAACTTATCCCCATTTCAAATCAAGGCGCTATCTTTGTTGGCTTTGTCGTTGGCTTCTCGACGTACTATTTATGTACGCCTGCGTCGCCTCCTTGCCGCCTTGATATCATCATTGATTTGAAACAGGAATTAAGGGCATGGCTAAAAAGAATTTTATCACCATCTTAGGACTGGGAAATATTCTCCTTGCCGACGAGGGTTTCGGGGTGCATTTTATCCGGTGGTTTTCGGAAAGGCGCCGTCTGCCGAATAACGTGGAGGCTATTGATGGGGGAACGCTCGGCTATGCCCTGCTGGAGCTGGTAGGCAATTGCCGGCACCTTATTGTGGTGGATGTCATTAAGCTGCAAGATGCGCCCGGGTCACTGTATCGCTTTACACGGGAAGATTTAGAGCTTCACATGCCGCCGCCGACTTCGGCGCATGAGATCATGTTCTTGGATGTGCTCTGTAAAGCGGAACTCATTGAACAGGCGCCCGATGACGTGATCTTCCTGTGCATCGTACCCGAACAATACGAGAATACCGCTCTGGAAATGACACAGACACTGAAAGAAAAATTTTCTGATATGGAAGCGCTGTTACTTAAAGAGTTATCCTATCATGGAATTGTGCCGGAGAGGAGATAAAACATGCATGAACTCTCTCTGATACAGTCCCTCTTGGACATCATTGAAGATTACGCGCAGAAGCGCCATTTCAAGAAGGTCAACACGGTGAAGCTGTCCTTCGGAAAACTGTCTTCCATTGAGCCTAAATGCCTGGAATTTGCCTTTGAGGCACAGTCGAAAGAAACGAAAGCACAGGGCGCCACACTTGAATTTGACATTTTACCCATTGTCATATATTGCATCTCCTGCGAAAAAGAAATGAAAGTGGATGCTTACACCGCAACATGCCCTCAGTGCAAGGGAGAGGATGTAATCATGGTCGGAGGCGCCCAGGAACTAAAAATCATCGAATTGGACGTTGACTAAAAGAGGTAGCTTTATGTGTATCGGATTTCCCGGCAAGATCGTTTCCATCGATCAGGACAATTACGCCATTATTGACATCAGCGGCACCAGAAGAGAGGTTTGTCTTGATTTGATCGACGAGCCCGTCACCATCGGAGATTATGTCATCTCCCACGCCGGCTACGCCATCCACCGGATTGATGAAGAACTGGCAAAGGACAAACTTGATTTACTGAAAGAGCTGCTTGAAAATGAAATTCATTGATGAATATCGCGACCCGTCTTTAGCAAAGGGTCTGCTCGACAGAATCGTCAAGCTGTCGAAACAAATCAACGAGACGGTAACCATAATGGAGGTATGCGGCAGTCATACCTATGCCATTGGCCGCTTCGGCGTCAGAAAGATGATGCCCGAAAATATCCGGCTTGTATCGGGACCCGGTTGCCCCGTATGCGTGACATCTATTCACGATGTGGACGTGGCCTTGCATCTGGCGGCGCAAAAAAATGTCATTTTCGCCACTTTCGGGGATATGCTGAGAGTCCCAGGCACGCATGGAAACAGCCTGCAGAAAATACGCGCCGCCGGCGCGGATATCAGGGTGGTCGCCTCCGCCGCGGATTGCATAACTTTGGCGGAAGCAAACAAGAACAGAGAAGTCATTTTCATGGGAATTGGCTTTGAAACGACCACCCCCACGATCGCCGCGACCATCATGGCCTGCTGCAAAAAAGGGATTCCCAATTTTTCCGTTTTTTCCGCGCCTAAGCTCATCCCTCCTGCTGTTAAGGCTCTCATTGAAGACCCATCGCTGAATATTGACGGATTTTTGTGCCCGGGACATGTGAGCACCATTATCGGAGCAAACGCCTATGAAATCATCGTTCAGGCAGGCCGGGCCGCCGTTATCACGGGCTTTGAACCGGTGGACATTCTGGAGGGCATCTTCATGATCCTGACCCAGATTGTGGAAGATAAGAAAACGGTCGCCATTCAGTACAGCCGCGGCGTCAAACCGGAGGGAAATCCCCGGGCCAGGGAGGTCATGATGTCCGTATTTTATCCTGGACCATCGGAATGGCGGGGGCTGGGCATTATCCCGGAAAGCGGGCTTGCAATCAAAGAAACATATCAGGCCTTTGATGCCTTAAAGAAATTTACCGTGCCCGAAACGCATTCCGTGGAAATCAAAGGCTGCTGCTGCGGCAATATTCTGCGTGGGGTGATAACTCCCAACGAGTGCCCCCTGTTCAGGCGCACCTGCACCCCCTTGAATCCTGTCGGCCCCTGCATGGTTTCCTCTGAAGGAACCTGCGCGGCCTACTATAAATATCATTAAAACTAATAGGACAGGCGTCTCGCCTGTAAAAGGAGGATTTTCAAATGAAGGTCAGTGTTGTAAAAAATGTGTTGGACGCCAATGATCGGATAGCCATGGAAAACCGAGCGTTATTCGATAAAAACAAGATATATGTCATAAATCTCATGAGTTCCCCTGGCGCGGGAAAGACAACGCTCGTGGAAAGGACGATCGAGGCCCTCAAGGACAAATACGCCATAGCCGTAATCGAGGGAGACATTCAGGATACGTGCGACGCCGACCGGGTCGCCAAACTTGGCATCCCCGTAGTGCAGATCAACACGGGCGGCGCCTGTCACATTGATGGAAACATGGTCCGGGAGGCCCTGCCCGCTTTTAATCTGGAAAAGCTGGACCTTTTGCTCGTGGAAAACGTCGGGAATCTGGTCTGCCCGGCCGAATTCAAGATCGGAGAAAACACCAAGGCCATGATTTTAAGCACCCCTGAAGGGGCGGATAAACCGGCCAAATACCCCCGGATGTTTCAGGAATCCACGGTGATGATCATCAACAAGGCAGATTTGCTTCCCTATGTCGATTTCGATATGGAGCGGGCTAGAAGAGACGCCCGGGCAACCAACAGGGGCATCAATATCTTTGAAGTGTCCTGCAAGACATCTTCGGGGCTGTCGGATTGGTTCCGGTGGCTTGAAGACCAGATTGAATCCTTTAAAAAGCTCAATCCGTGATCAAGAGAATCCGCTGTCATTTTGCCGGCATCGTCCAGGGGGTGGGCTTCCGGCCTTTCATCTACCGGATGGCTCGAACGCACACGCTCGCAGGATTTGTGCAGAATCGGCCGGACGGCGTTGTTGTGGAAGTCGAAGGGCCCGGCCCATCCATTGACGCGTTTCTTTCAGACGTTAACTGTCACCTTCCCCCTCTTGCCGATGTGGCCCGCCTTTCTTCGACGGAAATATCGCCTAAAGACGACCGCGAATTTAAGATCATTGCAAGCAAGGCGGACGGCGTGCCGGATGTTCATATCACCCCAGATGTCGCCACCTGTCGGGACTGCCTCAATGAAATGCTTAACCCAAAAGACCGACGCTTCCATTATCCTTTCATCAACTGCACGAACTGCGGCCCAAGGCTGACCATTATCAACGCCATCCCCTATGACCGAGCCAATACCTCCATGGCCTGCTTTCCCATGTGTCCGGATTGCCTGAAAGAATATCAGGATCCGGCGAACCGACGCTTCCACACGGAGCCCAACGCCTGTCCAGCGTGCGGCCCAAGGCTTGACCTGCTTGATGAAGAGGGCAACAAATTGCCTACAGACGATCCCCTGCAAACTGTCTGTGACAAACTCCGCGAGGGGGCCGTCATCGCCATCAAGGGTCTGGGAGGTTTCCACCTGTGCGTTGACGCCACAAGCGATAACAGCATCGAGCGACTGCGCTCACGCAAATTCCGGGAAGAAAAACCCCTGGCCGTTATGGTCAAGAACAGCGCATATGCCGGCCGGATTGCAGAGATAAACGAGAAAGAAAAAGTCCTGTTGGAATCCTTTCAGCGCCCCATTGTGCTCTTAAAGAAAAGAGCCCATTCAATGATTTCGGAGTGGGTCGCTCCCGGCATGGCGAACCTGGGCGTCATGCTTCCCTACACGCCTATCCAGCATCTCCTTTTCGACAAAGGATTCATGGCGCTCATTATGACCAGCGCCAATCAGACGGATGATCCCATCTGTATCGGTAATCGCGAAGCCGTCGCCCGACTGAAAGGCATCGCCGATTTCTTCCTGGTTCATAACAGGGATATTCTAGCGCGCTGTGACGACTCCATCGCCATGGTCGCGGCTGATAAACCCATCATGCTGAGACGCTCCAGGGGATACGCGCCGAAGCCCCTCATGCTCCAGGAAACCTATCCTGAAATTATCGCCCTGGGTCCCCAGTCGAAAGCAACGATTTGCATTCTGAAAGGCAATCTGGCTTTCATAAGCCCCCACATCGGCGATCTGGAAACGCCTCAAGCGCGTGATTTCTTGCACGAAAG
Organism: Syntrophaceae bacterium UBA4767; assembly: GCA_002403385.1. GTDB lineage: Bacteria > Desulfobacterota > Syntrophia > Syntrophales > UBA4767 > UBA4767. The sequence goes on from DHHR01000036.1 coordinate 10,755, forward strand.
CACAAACCTCATGCGTCAAATCGCCCAATGCCGGCCAAGGCGCGTTGCCTGTGATCTCCATCCCGGTTACTATACCACGCAAATCGCCCACAAGATGGAAGGGGCTGAAGAAGTCATCGCCGTTCAGCACCACCACGCGCATATCGTAAGCTGCATGGCGGAAAACGGCATAACGGGGCAGGTCATCGGTCTTTCCATGGACGGCACCGGATACGGATCGGACGGACACGTCTGGGGCGGAGAATTTCTGGTTGCCGACGAGGCCAATTTTACAAGGCTTGGACATCTCAAGTATTATCTCCTGCCCGGCGGGGAAAAGGCCATTCATGAACCATGGCGCATTGCCGTAAGCCTTCTTAAGGAAGCCTTTGGAAATGACTGGCATAACTACGCACAAAAGCTAAATATTGTTCCTCAAAAGCGGTATTATGCCCTGATGGATAAGATCATATCGAGCCGGATCAACAGTCCCTTCACCTCCAGTCTGGGAAGACTTTTTGACGGGGTTGCCGCTATTTTAGGGCTGCGGCAGAATGTCTCCTTTGAAGGACAGGCCGCTATGGAAATGGAAGCCATAGCCATAAAACAGGAAGCTGATCTTCTGCCCTTCGATATCTCCGCAGACGGGGAATGTTTTCTCCTTGATTTTTCCCCCGCTATTCGCAAGATTGCGGAATCACTGCTTGCCGGACAACCGAAGGAAACGCTTGCGTGGGCATTTCATTATTGTCTGCAGAAGGCCTTTCGTGAGATGGCGATGTGCATCCGACAGAAGACAGGGCTTAACCGAACAGCGCTGAGCGGCGGCTGTTTTCAAAACCGCATTCTTCTTTCCGGATGCCTGCGGGAATTGAAAGATGCCGGATTTGATGTTTTCATTCATCAGCTAGTCCCTGCCAATGATGGAGGAATTTCTCTCGGGCAGGCGGTTTGCGCGGGCGCAAGAGTAAAAGCCGGATTATCGTTGTCTGCGCAGGACAAACTGGCGCGATAAAAAAACTTAAGATAGGCGCCCAAAAAATTTTTGATTCGCCATTTTCGAAACCAATTTTCGCGTTATCAACATTCAAGAAAGGTTAATAAAATGAAAGACGACATTATCCTCCTTGGTCACGGCGGCGGTGGCTTGCTGAGCCATGAGCTGGTGACTAAAAAGTTCCTGCCTCTTTTTAAGAATATCTATCTGGAGCGCCTGGAAGATGGGGCTGTTTTTGATATTGAGGGCAAAAAGCTCTGTTTTTCCACGGACTCCTATGTGGTCAAACCCATCTTTTTCCCCGGCGGAGACATAGGCTCTCTGGCCATCCATGGCACGGTCAACGACCTGGCCATGTGCGGGGGCGTGCCTCTGTTTTTGAGCGCGGGTTTTATCCTTGAAGAAGGCTTCCCCATGGAACATCTGGAAAAGATTATCGAATCTATGGCGCAGGCCGCCGTGAAAGCCAACGTGAAGATCGTCACGGGTGATACAAAAGTCGTGGCCCGCGGGGCAATGGATGGTCTTTACATCAATACGACCGGCATTGGTGTTATCCGTTACGAGGGTATAATTTCTGTCAGCAGCGTTGCGCCCGGCGATGCAATTATCCTAAATGGCGCCATCGGCGATCACGGAGCAGCCATCTTAAGCAAAAGGGAAGAGCTTGGGCTGGATACGGAAATTCTTTCCGATTCCGCCCCCTTAAATGGCCTTGTAGAAAACATTCTGAAGGCAAGCGTCAACGTCCACTGCATGCGTGACGCCACCCGCGGGGGGCTTGGCGCCATCCTGGCCGAAATCGCCGACCAGTCGAAATGTCAGATCGTCCTCGAAGAAAAAAACATACCCGTAAAAGAGGCCGTCAAGGGCGTCTGTGAAATCCTGGGGTTTGATCCCATGTTTCTGGCCAACGAAGGAAAGATGGTCGTGTTCTGTTCCCCAGCAGATGCGCAGAAAGTCTTACAAACTATGAAAGTCCATCCCTACGGCAAGGATGCCTCAATCATCGGGCAGGTGGGGAAAAAGGATGCCGGCCGTCTCATTTTGAACACTATAATCGGCGGCTCCCGGGAAATCGACTTGCCGGCAGGGGAGCTGGCGCCGCGCATCTGCTGAAAAAACATCATAAAGACGTCTCAGAAGCCTCTCTTCTTTAAATATAGTATCCACTAAAGGATTTCAGAATTTACCTTCTTTCATAATAAGTCGAAATTCGCGGGTTTTGTCATGGTGAGCCCTTCGGCCGGCTCAGGACAGGCCCTGTCGAACTATGAAGCTGCGCTTCTTTGTAAATGCGAATATTCAACGGCTAGTCGTCTGTTCCCTGCTTGCGGAGAGTCACAAAAAAGCTCGTCCTGTCCCGTTTGATCAGCAATAAAACCATGTCATTCTTGGCGGCGGTCATGGCTTTCAGAAAGTCGTTCATAGAAGAGACGTTTACGCGATTGACCTCCAGAATAATATCCTGCGCCTTCAATCCAGCATCATCGGCGGGGCTGCCTTCTTCGATCTGTGTAATGATAACACCCTTTTTGCCTTTCAGACCAAAGTGTTCCGCCATATCCGGTGTCATTTCCTGAACGGTCATCCCGAAGGATTCACTGATTCCTCCCCATGCCAGTTCCTTTTCTTCCTTCCTCTCCCCAACTCTCACCTTGAAATTCATCACGCTGCCGTTCCTTAATATTTTGACATCAACGCTTTTCCCGACAACCAGTTTGGCCACAACCCGCAACAGTTCGCTGCTATCCTGAATGGCCTTGCCGTCCAGTTCCAAAATGATATCGCTTGCTTTGAGGCCCGCCTGCTCGGCCGGTTCACCCTCGAAAATATGGCTGACGAGAGCGCCGCGCTTGTCCTTCAATTGAAGATTTTCAGCAATATCCGGTGTAATGTCCTGCACCGAAACACCCAACCAGCCACGGGTGACGCGGCCCTTTGTTTTCAAATCATCCAAGATATCTTTAGCCATATTGACAGGAACGGCAAAACCGATCCCTTGGCCATGCGCAATGATGGCCGTATTGATGCCCACCACTTCGCCGGACAGATTAAACAGCGGGCCGCCGCTGTTTCCAGGATTGATGGAGGCATCCGTCTGAATAAAGTTATCGTATGGACCGGAACCAATAACACGCCCCTTGGCAGATACAATCCCCGCCGTTACTGTATGATCAAGGCCGAAGGGATTGCCAATGGCCACCACCCACTCGCCGATGCGAAGTTTATCCGAATCCCCAAACTTGACAAAGGGCAGCTCCTCTGAGGTATTGATTTTAATGAGGGCAAGATCCGTGTTGGCGTCCTTACCATTTACCTGAGCGTCGAATTCCTTCCCGTTGGATAGTTTTACTTTGATTTTGTCGGCATTTTCAACCACATGGTTGTTGGTCAAAATATAGCCATCCTTGGAGATGATAAATCCCGATCCAAGGCTTTTCTGTTTGAATTCTCTTTCATGGGGCATTCCACCAAAGAACCGCCTGAAAAATTCGTCACTGCCAAAGAATCGAAAGACATCCTCCCCGCCAAAAGGGTGACTCTGCTTTTGTTTGAGCACCTTGGTGGCGCTGATATTGACTACCGTGGGACTCCATTTTTCCGCCAAATCGGCAAAGGAAAAAGATGTTTCCCGCATCGCCATCTTGGAAGCGGCCGCATGGCCTGCCTCCGGCCCCACGCCTACAGGCAAACTCCACAAAACTCCAACAAAAAACATAACAGCCCCTAGAATAAAAAGCCTGACGTTTGTGTTTCCTCTCTTCTTTGAATGCAACATATGCTCCTCCTTAAACAACAAAATCATTTTCTGAACCCGGACACCCATAATTTCTATAACACGGATATATTTTAGCACAAAGCGAATTAATAGTGGGCAACATTTTGATTTTGCGGTTGCATTCTACAGGGCAATTGTTTAGCATAACTTCGCTTTTCGGTAATTTTCCATCAAGGCATAAACGACTTATCCTGCTGTCAAAAACTGACCGATTTACGATACAAGACCTTTATATATGGAGGAGCCGGTGGTCAGTGGTGGAAAACTATCTTGAAAAAATAGGCGCTGTCCCTATTTTGGGGGAGGGGATTTGAATTGAAGGTTTTGATATTTGACCCTATCGGCGGGGCGAGCGGCGATATGATCTTGAGCAGCTTGGTCCATCTTGGCTGTCCCGTTGATTATCTGAGGGGAGTTTTCGATGCCCTGGGCATAGGAAACTTTGAGGTAAGAACAAAAAAGAAAAAAATCAGTGGCCTAGATGCTCTGAACCTGCATTTTGATCTGGGATGCGTAAAAAGGGAACATGACCACGCTGAAATCAGGAAGATGATAGAAAAAGCTGCAATTCCAGAAAAGGTGAAAGAAAAAAGTCTCAAGATTTTCACCGCTCTGGCGAATGCGGAAGCGGCACTGCACGGCGAACATTGCAACCATGTCCGGTTTCATGAAGCGGGCGCTTTGGATTCCATTCTGGACATTTTGGGAATTGCCGCCGCCCTTGACTGGCTCGACGTGGAAAGGATATACGGACGGCCTCTTCCCATGGGGAAAGGACTCGTAAAGTGCCGTCACGGCATCATCCCCGTTCCCTCGCCGGCCACGACTCTGCTCACGCAGGGTTTGAAGGTGCGCTGGCCTGAAGTAGAGGGGGAGTTGACCACTCCTACGGCGGCTGCTGTTTTTAAAGCAATCGTCCGCAACGGTGAGCCTCCAGGAAATACTGTTGTTGTTGGTTCCGGATACGGTTGCGGCGACAAAACTTTCGAAAACTGGCCCAATCTCTTCCGGTCGATACTTTGTGAAACCGCCGAAGAACATCGCGATCGCGTCTTTGTTGTGGAATGTGACGTGGACGACATGATCCCCGAAGACTGGGAGGGAGCGATACAAAAGCTTTTTGAAACCGGCGCCCTTGATGTAACGCTTACTGCCCAAGTGATGAAGCGCGGTCGTCCATGCATAGGCGTCCGGGTCATTGCCCGGGAGGAACACCTGCAAGAGATCGAAAAAACCATTTTGGTTCACACGACGACTATCGGCATTCGCTGCTATCCCGTAGAAAGAATCACTCTCCCCCGCCGGAATTATCAAATCGCCACCCCTTACGGTAAGTTGTGGGTAAAGGAGGTCGTTACCCCGGAAGGCAAAAAAAGGCGCAAACCGGAATTTAAGGACCTGCAGGGAATTGCCGTCAGAAACAATCTGTCCCTGCCGGCGCTCCGCAAGGAAATCGACAATATTCTCAAGGAACTTGAAAAGGAGAAAGCGTAAATCTCATGGGTTACGAAACGTTACATGACCTGTTGATTGCATATAAAAAAGGACAGATCGCGGCGAAGGATGCCGAAGCCATGATTGTCCGTTCCTTTTACGAGGAGGGTGAATTTTTCCTGCTGGATTTGCACCGGGAAAAACGCGTGGGGTTCCCAGAGGTTATATACGCACAGGGGAAGGAAACGGATCACCTTCTTATGATTGCAGAAAAATTTCTGGCAAAAAAAGAAATCGTCTTCATCTCCCGTTTAGATGAAGAAAAGGAAAAGAAACTACGGGAACGTTTCGCCTCCCTCGAAATCAGGACAAAAGGCAAACTCATGGCTATAAAAAACCCCGGCTATACGGCCCCTTTTATCGGTACGGCGGGCATCATTACCGCCGGAACCTCGGACATTCCCTATGCTGAAGAATGCGCCCTTATCCTGGAAGATATGGGAGCCAGGGTTGCCGCCTCTTACGATTCTGGAGTCTCAGGAATGCACAGATTCCATCTTAGCCTCAAACATGTAAAGGATTCCGATGTGCTCATCATTTTTGCCGGAATGGAAGGGGTGCTGCCTACCCTGATAGCCTCCCTATCGGATATCCCCGTTATTGCCGTACCCACGCCGATGGGATACGGATACGGCGGCGACGGTGTCGGCGCCCTGAGCACTATGCTACAGACCTGCGTCCCCGGCGTATTGGTGGTAAACATCGGAAACTCTATCGGCGCCGCCGCAGGGGCGGTCCGCATTTTACGAGCCATCAAAAAAAAAGACAAACATGCACGAAGAGTTTAAAAAAGCGATTGAACAGAAGAAACGCTTGCTGATCCTCTTTTCGGGAGGGCTGGACAGCGCCGTTCTGGCCAGAACGGCGCTGGAAGTTTTGGGCAAGGAAGCGCAGGCGGTAACCATTGACTCACCGGTTTTTCCCCGCGCGGAGATAGACCATGCCCGACAGATGGCCGCATCCCTGGGCATAAAGCAAGAAATATTGGCAATAGACGAGATGGCTGACAGTAATTTCATCGCTAACACCCCCCAGAGATGCTACGTCTGCCGCAAGCTTCGGGACCGGGCTGTCCGCCTCTGGGCAACTCAAAGGGCTTTTGAAGTCATAGCCGATGGCCTTAATTTCTCTGATCTGGACGACTACCGCCCGGGACTCAAGGCGGCCGACGAAGACGGCATCTGGCATCCTTTCATCGATTTTAGAATCAGAAAAGAAGATATACGAAACTATGCTGTAAATACGGGCATCCCCGGCTGGAACAAGCCGCCTACCGTCTGTTTGGCGTCACGTTTTCCTTACGGTTTTCCCTTGGAACGGAAACTTGTCAGAAAGGTGGAGCAGGCGGAAGAGTACCTCAAAGGGATGGGTTTCGCCGCGGTTCGGGTGAGGTGTTTCCCCCATGGCGCGGCATTGGTGGAAGTGGATGATCTGGACGGCGCGTTTGCCAAAAGAGAGAAAATTATTCAGGGGGTGCGCGACGCCGGATTTCTGTTTGTTTCCCTTAACCTGGAAGAATTTGTCAGCGGCATGATGAACAGATTAGTAAAACATTTTTATTGACATGAGACCTTTGAAAAACGGCCCCTCACGTCATTCCGACGCGTCACCCCGATGAAAATCGGGGCGGAATCTATAACGGCTTGAAAACACTGGATTCCCCCGTATCGAGTACGGGGCAGGCTCAAGTCAAGCACGGAATGACGGCAAGGCGATTTAATCATAAATTCAAAGGTCTCATTTCTATCTTAATAAATTCCCCTGTTTTGAATCCCTCTTCATACGACTTTTCATGAAAAGAAGAATACGTTTATG
>DHHR01000053.1 GCA_002403385.1 Syntrophaceae bacterium UBA4767
GCGATGTCACCTGCCAGAAAGTACCCCGACCGGTCGATCTAAGCGAAAAACTCCTTCAGGCTGCCGATGTTCACCTCCCAGATATCCTCCCCCTGAGACAGGTCCATGTAACCACCGGGAAAAAACTGACCGAGAGTCGTAAAACAAAACAATACCGAAAACTTACGCCACAAATGTCACAAGATTAAAATGGAAGAGGCGTTACAAAGAACTTCAAAATACTCTTCTTTTGACTGTGGACTCATATATAAACCTCCGTTTCCGATTCTCCTTTCGGTAACATTTTTTATGAGGCAATTCGATTCCACCTCCGGCAGAAGCGCCAGTTTGCCAATACATTCATAAAGCCCATCAGTCATTTCCTCATTTTCACTAACTTGTTCTTGGCGACTCTTGCCTGATTGGTATTGGGGTAGTTACTGACGATCTGCCCAAAAATGATCTTGGCGCTCGATTTGTCGCCCAGCGCCAGGAAGGAAAAGCCCTGTTTCAATTTGGCAGAGGGGCGCTTGTCGCTTTTGGGATAGTTGGCGGCGACTTTTTCGTATTCTAAAATAGCTTCTTCGTATCTCTTTTCAAGGTAGTAACTTTCACCGATCCAGAATTGTGCGTTATCCGCATATTCTGAGGCAGGAAAATTTTTTATGTAGTTTTGAAAAGCGACACGGGCTTTTTCATATTGCCCGGCTTTAAATGTTTCGTAGGCAGCGGCGTAATTGGAGTCTTTATCTTCGGGGGGTTCTTTTTGAGTCCCTCTCTGGGATGCAGTGTCTGGTTTTGCGCTTTTTTTGCCTTCTTCAGGGCTATCTGTTTTTATTTCCAATCCAAGGGATTTTTCCAAGGAGTCGATTTTATTGGCCCGTTCATTGTATCTGGTTGAAACATTTTTGCTTTCGTCGATTTTCCCTTGGAGATTCTTTAAATCTTCGGAGAGTCGGGTTTCCTTCGCCATAATGGTGGAAATGTCTTTTTGAAACTTCTCACTTGCCCCGATCAGTTGCTGGATCTGATATCTTAAAGGTGTCAGATCGGCTGATTGGTCGGCCCGCCATTTACTTAAATTCATAATATCATTGTATAATTTCTCATTGGCCTCTTTGAGAGGTTGGAGCTGTTCCCTAATGATCCTTAACTCTTCGCGAATATTTTCAAGATCTTTTGTCATGTCTGCTGTTTTTTCACTGATTTTTTCGTCCAGAATCGCGGTCTTCCGGTTCAGATCATTCTGTATTCTTTGTGTCTCCTGATATGTAGCGCACCCTGACAACAAGAAAAATGAAACGGCCAATAAGAATAAATGTCTTCTCAAGAGCTTTACCTCCTTAAGTTAAAGTCTGTTTTCTGTCACCAGTCGCGCAAAATGTTCAAAAGAGCGGTCGTAGGTTTGCTCCGCGTCACGGGGAAAACAGCAACCGGGCAATTGACGGCTTCTTAGATGGTAACTTATGCAATCACAGCACAACCCTTTGCGTGAGCAGGACTCATAGCTGCAGGTGCATATCTTCAAGTTTTTTTCTTTTTTACATTCCATAACGGAGCCCCTATTTGTTGAAATGTTATAATAATCATGCTTCTTATAAACCTTGCGTAAACGTAGGTTGAATCCATTTATTTTTTTCACCGTCATAGAACCATTTGTCCGGGAACCCCCGCCTTTGGATGTAAGAAGGCTTTTCTGCCCAGTCGATGAGGGTTTCATACGCTTCCTGAATCTTTCTAAAGGTGGTCGCATCGCCGCCGACATCGGGATGATGCTGTTTGGCCTGCTGCCGATAGGACGTTCTGATGATCTTTAGCAGATCGGGGGAATTCAGAGAAGAACGCTTTAGTTTCATCTGGACAAGCGTGGTTTCTTTGATGGATGGAATTCTTGCCGTTACAGGTTTCACGAAGCAGGAGGGCAAATCTTTCCTGTCGGCTTGGTTAAAAACGTGAAGAGAGGCCAAGTACTTTTTGTTGGTTCGCTTTTGTTCTATCCACCACGAATCACCCAGAAAATTGGCCATCTTGCAGAAATCCTCAGCGGGTTTTCTGTGAGGCGAGCGGGGGTAGAAGAAGCTGTAGGTTTCCTTAATGCCATAAGGAAGGAGATCCATGATGATTATGCTTTCGGTAAAATAAAAAGTGGCATAGCGGGCATTCAGAGCTTGCAGCAAGCCGGTTCTCATATCCAGCTTGTGGCTAAGTTTTTGTCTGCAGTCTATAGAACAGTATTTTCGTCTGCCCATGTTCTTCGTTGTGCCACAGGACAGGCACCTGTTAATTTTTTTGGTCCTTGCAGCCGGCAGGTTTTCCTGCAGTTCCTTTTTATGAATAGGTTTTTGTTTACGATGCGCAATAGCTTTTGTTTCCATATTAGCGGCGCTCAACAATTTTCTCCACAATGGCGGTGCCACACTTTAGTTCGACAAGCTCACTAACCTCATAGCTCATAGAGAGTCTCATCTACACTGGGACGAGGTTTCGGGTGTCCCCTCTTTGCTTTGGAACTCATCGTAAAAGGTTCTTCTCCTTCCAGAAGATCACCCATTTCCTCTTCGATTTTGTCGGGGGCTTCCCCCTTTTCCAGGCGACTCAGGGCCTCTTCCATACCCGAGCCCATGTTTAATCCCGTGGCTTCAGAAAGCTTCCTCATCAATCGCGCTGCCTGGCGGGGATCATCTTCGTTGATTTTTTCCGCTTCAGAGGCCAGCATGGCCATGGCCCTTTCCATCCTTGCTTCATCAACATGGCCCATAATCTCGTCGGTGTCCGCTTCACCTTTTGCCTTTGATACTTTTGCGAAAACGGACATCTGGCGCTTCATCTGAAGTTTCTTGCACTTCGGACAGTTGGGAATCTTTTGCGTGTTCACCGTTTTCGAAAAGAAATTGTAAATCGTGTTGCATGAATCGCAATAAAATTCATAAATCGGCATGGTTCGTTCTCCAAAATGAAGATTGGCAAGAGCATTAACGCCCTTTGAATACGGGCTTCCTCTTTTCAAAAAAGGCCGTGGTGCCTTCCTTCAAATCTTCGCTGAGCAATGAATCGGCCTGCATCCTTTGTATTTTAGCAAGATCTTCCGGATAAAGGGCTTGATAGTAAAGGAGTTTATTGAAAATATACTTGTGTCCCTTGATAGCCAGCGGGGCATTGCCGGCAATTTCCTCCGCCATAGCATAAGTGAATTCGTGAAGTTCTGCTTTGGGAACGACATAGTTGACCATGCCCATCTCTTTTGCCTTGTCCATCGTGCAATTTCTGCCCGTAAAAATAATTTCTTTGGTGTTGGCCAGTCCAATAACATTGATAAATTTTCTTACACTTTTGGGCGGGTATAAAATGCCAAGCTTTGAAACGGGGATCCCCATCCGCGATGTGTCGGAGGCGATGCGGATATCGCAGGTCATGGCCAGATCGCACCCCATACCGAGGGCATAGCCGTCTATCATGGCAATGACGGGATAAGGGAAATTTTCAATGGCGCCCATACCGATTTCCAGCGGATCCTTATACTCCAGCAGTTCCTTGAATTCTTCTTTTACATCTGTTGGGATTTCGGTGATGTCGTAGCCGGAAGAAAAAGCCTTGTCTCCCTGCCCCCTGATAATGACCGCTCTGACCTCGTCATTTTTGGCGAAGTCATCCAAGTATGTAGCAAACTTTAAAAGAATAAGGGGATTAAGGGTGTTTCGTTTTTCCGGGCGGTTAATGATTAACGTGGCCACAAACCCTTCCCTTTCTACCAGCAGCTCATTCGTTGACATATGATCCCTCCTTGTTTTGAATTGTACCAGTAGTTTCTGTTACGAAACCATTTTTATCTTTATATACCAGCAAAGGAGAGATAGGCAACCCCAAATTTACATTTGCCAAGTGAGCAAGAAATACCGGGGGACGTTTTCATAAACGGGGTTTGTTTTCCATCTCCATTAACCGGGAAATGCGCTCGAGAAGCGGCGGATGGGAATAATAGAACCATGCGTAAAACGGATGAGGAAAAAGATTTGACAGATTGTCTTTGGCCAGGCGCTTGAGAGCGTTGCACATGGGCAGGGATGTGCCAGTAAGATGGTGAACAAAATCGTCGGCTTCCCGTTCAAATTTACGCGTGAACATCGCGCCGATGGGGATGAAAAAAATGGTCAGGGGGGAAAGAACAACAGCTAAGAGGAACAGGCCCACATAGGGAACAGCCTGTTCAAACCCGAACGTGCGGTACAGAAGCGGCCAGTCCACCAGGCGATAGAAGATATAAAAAACCAGCAGGGACGCCAGTTCTATAAAAACCAGCTGCTTTGCGATATGTTTCTTTTTCCAGTGGCCGATTTCATGGGCCAGGACAGAGATGATTTCTTCGTCCGTATGGGAGGCAAGGAGCGTATCATATAATACAATCCGCTTGCTCTTTCCCATGCCAGAAAAGTAAGCGTTGGTATGTTTGCTTCGCTTTCCCGCATCCACCTGGTAAACCCCTTGCGTCTTCAAGCCAACTTTGGCCATCATGGTGGTGATAGCTTCCTTTAGACCTTCATTTCTTACCGGTTCGAATTTATTGAACAACGGCGCAATGACAAGGGGGTATAGCCATAACATTAACAGTTGAAAGGATGCGAAAACAATCCATATCCAGAACCACCAGGAATTTGGGGCATAATGCAAAAGAGCCAGAAATGCGCCCATTAATATCGCCATCAATATCGCTGAAATCAGAAAACTTTTGATGAAATCAGCAATCCACAATTTAATCGTCATTGTGCTGAATCCGTGCTTCTTTTCAATGACAAACTGGCTGTAAAGGTCGAAGGGGATACCCAGAATACTTCCAAGCAAAGCCAGGACACCGAAGAAAATAAGTCCGGATAAAATAAAGTGGAGCTTCAGCGCAATAATAAGACCCAGCAGCCAGGGAAGCAACCCGCTGAGCAGGATGGCAAGGATGAGAGCATCATCAAATATTCCTTCCAGGGAGCCGAAACGGGCGGATTCCGACGTGTAATCCGTCATGAGAGAGAGGGTGCCTTCATCAATTTCTCCCGCAAACACGGCGGGCGCTTTATGACCGTGACGGCGGAGATGGTTGACATTCATCCTGGTCAGCAACAAGCGGAAAAGCGCCGCAGCAACAAATACAACGAGAAAGGTGACAAGCAGCCAATTGTATCGAACCATATTTATCTTTTTCCCCTGAGAACCTGCTCCATCTCCTTGAGCGCATCTTCAAGTGTTTCCACCGCCTTGAAGAAGCCCTCTTCCAGAGGGACGGCAAAACGGCTGTTGAGACTGATTACCGGTGTGCCCGCTTTCAGGGCCAGAGCTATCTCGGAAAGGGTGCCGGTACCGCCCTTTAAAGCGATCAGAACATGTGGGGTCTTTGCATTGATCACGTTTCTGGCATCAGACATGCCGGTATAAATGGGGATATCCACAAATTCATTTGGATAATCCTTTATTGGCCGCTTTCTTTCGTTAGGAAGAATACCGACAACCAGTCCTCCCCTCCGATGGGCGCCTTCACAGGCAGCCTTCATAACGCCTGTTCCCCCGCCGGTGAGCAGCACGTATCCCCGTCGGGCAATCTCTTCACCAAGAAGGGCGGCCTCTTTCATGGCTGTGGTATCATCTTCATGAGACCCTACAATACCTACGATGAACGGTTTACGGGAAACCGATAACATCTTTGACATTAACCACCATCCTAAGAGGATTTAAAATTGAAGTTTCAGTTTATCAGATGGACAGGCCAACCTCAAGATAAAATCAACGAGCATTTTCTTTCAGCGGAGGTTTTCCGAGAGGGAAGGGGAGGCCCTTGAATTTATAAGTTGACAATATTCGCCCCCGGCATCCCGTTCTAATCCGGCCGTAAACATCAACTATATTAGCATCTGTAGGCAATTTGCGTTTCAGAATAGTGTTGCGCTTTAGCCAATTGCACAGCGTTTTGCAGACAAATTACACTTTTGGTAAAGTAATTCAAGGACGTTCCGTTTACCCGAAGATCCTCTTCGGATTCTCCACGATCATCTGGTTGACCTGCGCGTCGGTTACTCCTGCCTGCTTAAGCCGCGGGATGATGTTTCTAAAGATGTGGGTATAAGACCAGTTGGCGATCAGTGTCTGAACAAAGTCGGGCATTACTAGCGGTCGGCCCAGTATCCTCGCGTTGCAGTCATGGGAGAGCACAATACGGTCAGCGTAACCGAGGCCGAGCAAACCGAGTAATGTAGCGTAACGTAGGTTGTCGGGAAACAAAAGGTCAACTCCCCAACGGTCGAAAGCGATATATACGCCCCTATTCAGGGTGTTCACCTGGTATTCCAGATTGGCATTGCCGCACATGTGTCCGATAACGATCTTTTTCGGATCGGCGCCCTCGGCTATCAGCAGGTCAGCCTGTTCCGGCCCCATCGTGCCCTGCTGGGTATGCGTGATAATGGGCACCCCAGTTTCCTTTTGCGCCTTAGCAGCGGCCTTGAGCGCCTTTTCTTCGTAGGGTGTGATACAAGCATGGCTGGTAGCCACCTTAATGGCGCCGGCCCTGACGCCGGAGGAGCCGATTCCTATAGTTATCTCGTGCACGAAGGTTTCATAAAGCTCCTGGATTATATCCACCCACTGGCTACGAAATCTCAGGTAGGCGGATATGCCTTCTGTTTCATAGTACATTCCTGTTGAACATATCAGGTTGAGTCCGGTCTTCTCGGCCACCGCCTTGTTAAGTTCCGCGTTTCTCCAGAGGTCATTGGGCGAAGCGTCCACCACCGTTTTGACGCCATATTTTTTAACTTCACTGAAGGTATCCGCACATATTTTGGCCAGATCGGAGAATTCCACCGGTTCGCGAAGCGCGTCATGTTCCCAGCCGGGAAGGGCCAGGACCATGTGTTCATGCATGAGCGTAGGTCCCATCTGCTCCGGTGTGATCGTGCCAAGCGCTGTGTTAATTTTAGTCATTTCCATCATCTTCGTTAATAATGACAAAACCCGCGAATTTTGACTTTTTACGATTTTGTCAAAATTTACACAAAACGGTTCAGCACATCCAGCGATCTATAAAATGCCCTTTCATCGAAGATTTCCATTGTCAATACCCGTAGGTTAAGTGGTTTATCGCCCAGCCGATCCATAAGGGTACCCAATAATACGGCGGGGACAAAAGTGAGACTGCGGTGGTCGTTTTCCCCCTCAACCCCGTGGAGGTGAATTACCCGCGTCTGGGCAAGATAGCGGTCAAGATAATCCTCCCATGCGTATCCGTACAGCAGAAGATGACCAAAATCGAGACAGACGCTCAGCTTGTAATCGCTGACGATGTCCTCTATAACACTGTAAGGATAATCAAGCGTTTCAACGCATAGCTCCTGTGCATCGACATCCTGAAGGAGCCTCTCCACCGAACGACGATGGCCGTCTATCCAACGTTCCATGTCCGGCGATGGAACCTTGCCCTGCTTATCACCATGAAGATGAAGAATATAGGCGAAGGGATCAAGCGGCGCCATGCGCTCAATGATACGCAGGCACTTGTCCACGGAACGTTTGCGGACAGAGGGATCCTCGTGACCCAGCCAGGCGTCCAACGGCAGATGGACGGTGTAGGTTAGATCAAAACAGGCTGCCAGTTCCTTCAGCCTTGTGACGGTCGCCGCGTCCGGGAGGTTGGCGATCTCATCCGATTCAAAAAGCACCAGTTCGATGTCATCCACCTTATCCGCCAGGAAGACAACATTCGCCAGGATGTCCGCCGAAATAATGTATGAGGTTGTGCCCAGCCGGAAAGGAAACCGGTTTTTCATAGGCAAATCTTCTTCAAGATTCATAAGCTACACTTGCAAAAAGCGACGGCGCCCTTCCCTTGGCATTTACAAAAGCGCCATTTCTTCTAAAAATCATATCTCAAACCAAGGAAGAACATTCTTCCCGGCATGGGATAGCCCTGAACGTATTCATAATCCTCATCAAAAAGGTTTTGAATCTCGCCTCTTAATGTGATTCCCCCATATTTCTTACTGCTCACGATTTTTTTAGCAATAGTAAAATTGGCTACCATGAAACTGCCCTTTGTTATTGTTGCACAAGTGCCGTGTTCATAATCGATAATCTCCTGTTTTCCCGTATAGGCAAGGTTCAAGTTGGCGGAAAAACCGTTGAGGTCGGATACCGTAATGCCGTAGGATATCTGAAGATCCGATGTCCATTTGAGGTCTTCATTCGCCTCCTTATCCTTGTATTTGGTAAGATAAGTGAAACTGACGTAGGGGTTGACCTGATAATCCCATGAGAATAGTGAACCAATATCGTAAGAAAGGTTGCCTTCCAACCCCTCAATTTCGGCCTTCCCAAGATTTCTATACGATCGGTTGCCATCAGGTTTCGTATATGCCTCGATCTTATCCTTGAAATCGGTATGGAAATATGTAAGCCCCATGGTGAAGGAAGCGTATGAGATGTCCATGCCTCCTTCGTATGTCTTGCCCTTCTCAGGTTTTAAATTGGGGTTCCCCACATAATGCACACCCGGCATCTTCATGTCGCCGGCCATCTGTTGCGCCGTGGGCATCTTGAACGCCTCTGCATAGTTTATCCTCGCCTTCAGCCAGTCTGTGAGGAGATAAGCCGCGCCAACTGTAGGAGACGTGTTATTATCGGTCTCTTTTCCTCCATCGCCCTTCATGTCCACCTCATATTCGTCATACCGCACACCACTGCTGATCATAAGCTTCTGATCAAAGAGTCTGGCCTTGGCCAGGAGAAAACCGGCCCGGTTGTCATATTCAGTGTTTTTAGGGCTATATTTGCTATCCTTAGTCTCATAATTCGCCCAGTCGAAACCTGCGGTAAGGAGAAGATATTTCTGGTTGTAAGAAAACTGGGACTGAGCTCCCTTATAATCTACTGTCACCTTCTGGGAGATACCGTCATCCCAGCCGTCAGGCTTACTCTTAGTGGGGCAAAAGAATTTATCTTCATCTTTACCATCAAAATATCTGAGCTTCCAGGAGAAGAGCTCATTCATGGTCTTCCCGTCATAAATGAAATCAACTGATCTGTTGCCGCTATCACTGTAATCGTCCTTATCGTTCTGGCTAAGATAGCCTGGATTGCCGACATGATCAGCGTCAAAATAGTTGTAAATAACGCCGAGGCGATTGCCGGGCAAGAATTCATAACCGAAATTGAAGCTGCCGTTTTCTCTGTGATCATAGTCGGTGTTGAGGTACTTCTTGCCGCCGGCAGTGTCGTAGTCATCCCTGGAATCGCGGGTAAAGCTGCCGGAAAAATCAAAGGCATTATACTTTCCTGAAAATCCTGCGCTTCCTTCCCGATAGTTATAGCTTCCAAGAAGTCCCTCAACAAATACGGTCGGCTTGTCCTTTCCCTGTTTGGTAATTATGTTTATGACTCCGCCGACAGCGGCTGATCCGTATTGAACGGATGCAGGCCCTCTTATTACCTCTATCCTTTCAATATTTTTAGTCATAATCTTGGCCGCATTGCCTGTGCCGGCCCTGCGCCCGTCAATAAGGAGCAACACATGGCCCGCAAGATCAACGCCGGTGCAATCCGTTCTGAAACCACGTACGCCGACAGCGGTCGAGACGCCCGGATATTTATGGATGTGTCCGATACCCTTTTCGGCAAGCAAATCTCCCACATCCGTTGCCGAGGAATCTTCAATATCCTTTTTGTCGATAATTGTTACATTAGTGGTAATCTCCTCTTTCTTCTCTTTTATCCTGCCTGCGGTTACCACCATCTCTTCCAGTGTGATTGCGGATTCCCGATCCTCTTCCTTCGGCGCCGCAAAGACATCGCCAGCTATGCCGCTAATCAGCACGGAAACCCCCAAAACAACGACCCATTTTAACCTGATTTTCATTTGACTTTCCTCCTTTCCCCCTCGGGAATAAAGTATTTTGATCCGTCGGATTGAGTGTCCTGGCTTGCGGCTTTTTTCCTACATCCACGCCTTCCGGATCCTTCTTCATAAAAGATCCGTGGCATCGAGTGGATTTCGTTCCGCTCACAGTTGCGGGGCAGCGCCGGACTTTAACCGGCTTCCTCCTTCCGGCGGGTGTGAACCCAAAAGTGTAACCCGTGGTCTACCGCTAACCGGGTTTTTATCTACTAGAACACCAGTTTCGTAAATATGCGCAATATTGGATTCCGTAATGACCTTTTCCGGTTCGCCCATTTCATAAATCTTGCCCTCTCTAAGAAGAATGATCCTATCCACATATTGGGCCGCCAGATTGATGTCGTGAGTAACGACGATCACGGTTAAACCTTCTTGTTTGTTTATACTCTTAATCAACTCAAAGAAGCCCACTTGATGTCGGATATCAAGAAACGCTGTGGATTCATCCAGAAGTATGATCTGGGGCTCCTGAGCCAGTGCGCGGGCAATCCAGACCCTTTGCCGCTCACCGCCGCTTAATTGATGTACCTTACGATCCGCAAAAGATATGATATCGGTTTTTTCCATGGCATTTATGGCAATTTGGTAATCACGCTTTCCTTCAAAGACCAATCGCCCGAGGTGGGGGGACCTTCCCATCAAAACCACCTCGGCCACCCGAAAAGGGAAAATCATATAAGTCTCCTGGGGAACAACTGCCACAAGCCGGGCCAAAACTTGCCTTTTTATTCGCCGAATGCTGGTTCCTTGAATCCGCACATCGCCCTCCTGAGGAAAGAGAATCCCGTCAAGAAGCTTTAGTAATGTGGTTTTCCCCGATCCGTTCGGACCGATGATGCCAATGATCTCTCCCTTGCCGACATCAAAGGATATATCTTTAAGAACCCATTGAGCCGAATATCTGAAGCCCACATCCTGCACCTGCAATATTGTCACGATAAATGGCCCCTTTTTCTGAGAAGATAGATAAAGTACGGCGCCCCACAAATAGCGGTAATGACACCGACAGGCAGTTCAGACGGCGCCATGATGGTTCTTGCCACGGTGTCGGCAAAAACCAAAAAGGTAGCGCCCAGAAGGGTGGCGGCAGGAATTAATAAGCGATGATCCGAACCGAACATCATCCGCACCATATGAGGGACCATTAACCCGACGAATCCGATGATCCCGCCGAGAGAGACCGCCGCTGCCGTAATCAGAGAAGCGACCACTAGGAGAATCCTTTTTGTTCTTTCCACATCTTCCCCCAACTGAAGAGCCACTTCTTCTCCAGTCACGACCAGATTCAGGCAACGCGCATAGGCATATATAATGACAAACGCCAAGAGCAAAAAAAGGCTCGACAGCAGCGATTCGCCGCCCGAGGCGAGACTCAAATCGCCCATCAGCCAGAACATAATACTATGAAGTTCCATGCTGGAGCTTATGGAAATTAAAAACATGATAACGGCAGAGAAAAAGGCATTCACGACAACACCGGCAAGAAGCAGAATGTTGGAAGGCAAAGTATGTCCTGTTTCGGCTATCCCAAATACTACAATGATCGTCAGAATCGCTCCCAGGAAAGCTGCCGCAGGAACAGCAAAAGGAATTATGGAAATGCCGGCCATAATGCCGACAATCGCCCCAACAGCGGAGCCTCCCGAAATGCCAAGGATATAAGGATCCGCCAGCGGATTGCGGAGCAGAGCCTGAAAAACAACACCGGCCATGGAGAGAGCGGCCCCTACAATTGCCGCAAAAATGATTCTGGGAAGGCGAATAGAAAAAATGATGGTACTTTCCGTATCGGTTAAAGCTGTGCCGGCATCCTGCCACCCATAGAAGAATCTTTTCAGAAAGGATAGCATGCCAATGTCCGTGGCGCCTACCAGCACCGACGCTGTGGAAACAAAGAATAAAATCACCAAAAGGAAACTACTGATTTTTAATACCCTAAAAAGGGTTACGACGGATTGGCGAGGTCCTTTGTTCGGAGAAAATACGGAAGAGGAAAAGATCGAAAAAAGCGATGATAAAAACCTTAACATACGCTTCCCACCCTCGAGGAAATTCAGACGAATGGGTCTTCCGACTCAGGGCCTCCTACTTGCCCGCCTTCCCATCCTTCGACAAGCTCAGGACAGTGGCAATTCTTAGGCTTTCGTTCCCATTACGGCTGCGGGGCAGCGGGGGCTTTGCACCCCTCTTCCTTGCATCCGCCTGATTTTAGTGCCTTTTTATTTCTAGCTAGGGAAAGACTTATAAATAAACAATATAAAAATGTCAAGGAAAAACACCGGCGCAACGTTTCACGTGAAACATTGCGCACGAACTATCAGGAATACCCCTATCCTCTTGTGCTTGAACGTTCATGGCAGACAAAAACATCATCCTTACGGAAAGGTTTGGGAACCTTGCTGTTTTCAGCTTGACACCTACTTACCTCTATTCTATAGTCATCTTTATAAATTCCAGTTCTGTGAACAACTTAAAAGTTGTACCGTTATCCGATTTACTAGCTGTTAATGGAAGGAAATGTTTCATTGAAAGTCGTTCAAACAGATGAAAGTCTAAAACCACTTAAGATCCAGGACAATACCTTCCGCGATGGGCACCAATCCATTTACGCCACAAGAATGCGCACGAAAGATATGATCCCTATTGCAGAACAGATGGACGATATCGGCTTCTGGGCCATGGAGGTTTGGGGAGGCGCCACCTTTGATACCATGCACCGTTTCCTCGATGAAGACCCCTGGGAAAGACCAAAAATTCTGAAACGGTACATCCGAAAAACCCCTTTCACCATGCTGCTTCGGGGACAAAATCTCGTCGGTTATCGTCATTACGCCAACGATGTGGTTAGAGCGTTTGTGGATAAGGCCTGTGAAGTAGGAATTGATATTTTCAGGGTGTTCGATGCCTTAAACGACATGAGGAACTTCGAAACTTGCGTGGAGAGAATCAAGGCGAACGGGAAGCACTTTGAGGGCGCCGTCTGCTACACGCTCACGCAGAGGCGTCTTGGCGGGGACGTCTTTAACCTTGAGTACTATGTAAACAAGTGCAAAGACATGGAGAAAATGGGCGCTGACACCATCTGCATTAAAGATATGGCCGGCATTCTTTCTCCCTACGACGCATACAACCTCATTTTAGAACTTAAAAAGACCATTGGGGTTCCCCTTCATATTCATACCCACTACACCAGTGGAATGGCATCCATGACTTACCTAAAGGCAATAGAAGCCGGGATCGATATCGTCGATACGTGTCTAGCCCCTTATGCCATGAGAACGTCCATGCCTGCCATAGAACCCTTGGTCGTAACTCTCCAGGAAACACCAAGGGATACAGGTCTTAATTTGCTTCGTTTGCTTTCCCTAGGAGAGCATCTTGAAAACATCGCGCCAAAATATAAGCATTATCTAGCAGCCCATGCGTTGTCCATGATCGACACGGCGGTTTTAGCCCACCAAATCCCAGGTGGCATGATTTCTAATCTTGTCCATCAACTCCAGGAAATGAAGGCTCTGGACCGTTTGCCGGAAGTATACAGGGAAATCCCCTTCACCAGACGGGAAGCGGGAAATCCTCCCCTCGTCACGCCAACATCGCAGATTGTGGGAGTACAGGCTGTAATGAATGTGCTTTACGGAAGGTATAAAATAGTCACCAATCAATTTAAGGACCTCATCTACGGCCTCTATGGGAAAACACCTACCACGATTGATCCAAAAGTCCCAAAAAAAGTGTTGAAGGGGTACAAGCGGGGAGATATCCCCATTAGCGGCAAACCTGCTGACCATCTTGATCCTGAACTTGATCATATACGAAAGAAAATAGAATCCATCTCTTGCGAGGAGGAGGACATCTTGACTTGTGCCATATACCCCACCACGGGTGAAAAATTTCTCAAGCACAAATATAAATTGGACACAAAATCACCAGAGACACTGAAACAGACAACAGATAAGAAAATAGCTTCATAAATCAGAATTACGCTTTTCCCATGTATAAAAACCTTTCTAAGTTTGCGTTGAAATACGGGTTAATCTCCCTTGTTAGCCTTCTCGTCCGGCTGTATTGTTCAACGATAAGACTCCAGTTTACCAATGAGGAGATGGTCAGGGAGCACTTGGAGAAGGGGCAAAAAGTACTGGCGGCTTTATGGCACCAACGAATTTTTGCCGTCATCGGATATGCCATGCGCTTCAGCGATTACAGCCCTTCTGTAATGATCAGCAAGAGCCGTGATGGCGATATGATCGCCGCTTTTTATAGCCGCTGCCTCCACTTCTGCCCCGTACGGGGTTCTTCCTCAAAAGGCGGAAAAGAAGCCCTGCAGGTAATGGTCGATGATCTCGCTATCCATCCCTTTGCTGTTCATGTCACAGACGGGCCTCAGGGCCCAAAAGGCATGGTAAAACCGGGCTTGATCAGGCTAGCTCAGTTATCTCAGGTTCCTATTTTCCCTGCTTACATTTCTGTAAGTCGGGCTTGGACGCTAAACAGTTGGGACAAATCTCTCATTCCGAAGCCGTTCAGCAAGGTCTTCTTCAGATGGGGTGATCCCATCTATGTGCCGGCGGAATTGGACAAGCAGGCTTTTGAAGCTATGCGCCTTCAGGTGGAACAATGTATGAAGGAAAACCAAAAGCTGGACGATCTTAAATATAGTTGGCAGGATCCGCTCTAGTGGTTACTTGCATAAATAATAGTTACATGATATGCTCTTGGGCAGGAGGAAAAGCTTATGCCCAAGGGTTATCACATTCCCCAGTGCTTGGAGAAGGATCGTCTGCTGATTGAAGAATGGGCGAAGAGCAGAACGATGGAATCGAGACTGGTTGAGCGGGCCAAGATTATCCAGCGATGTCTTGGCGGAGAACCGGTCAAAAAGCTCGCCCGGGAATTGAAGGTGCGTCCAAATACCGTAATTGATTGGCGACGCAGGTTTGATGCGAAAGGTATCGCCGGATTGGCGGATCTTCCTCGTTCTGGGAAGCCGCCGAAATATACCGTAGAGTTTCGCAATGAGGTTTTGGCCACACTGGAGATGCCGCCACCATTGGGATAATCTGTATGGGATGGACCAGCCGTAGCAAAGCATTTGGGCGCATCGGTTCACGCGGTATGGCGGGTGTTGCGCAAAGAAGGAATCTGCCTGAGCCGCCAGCGAAGCTGGTGCGTAAGCACTGATCCGGACTTTACCGCCAAGGCGGCGGACATTGTTGGTCTTTACTTGAATCCGCCAGAGAAGGCTCTTGTGATATCGGTGGACGAGAAGCCAAGCATGCAGGCGTTGGAACGATCCACGGGGTATGTGGAAACGGACAGCGGGAAGATCGTTCGAGGATTCAAGAGTACCTACAGGCGGC
>DHHR01000054.1 GCA_002403385.1 Syntrophaceae bacterium UBA4767
ATAACGCTACTTTAACTCACATGTTTCAATGGCACCCTCGTTGTTTCTCTTAAGTATCTTTTTCTCTTGATTCTTTCATATCTTTATGCTAACTGCGCAACCAAAAATTCACACACCCTTGATTGCCCGGCGTGCTGCTTTTTGAGTAAAGTCAAACAGTCAAAATGCAAGGGTGGAGGAAAAACACGGAGGTTTTATGGCGATTATTTCAATGAAGTTGTTACTTGAGGCGGGGGTCCATTTCGGGCATCAGACCAATAAATGGAATCCCAAAATGAAACAGTATATCTTCGGGGCAAGAAATGGAATTTATATTATTGATTTGCAGCAAACCGTTGGTTTGTTTCAGACGGCTTATAATTTCGTTGTTGATACTGTTTCAAATGATGGGGAAGTTCTGTTTGTTGGCACAAAAAAGCAATCACAGGAGGCCATAAAAGAAGAAGCGCAAAGATGTCAGATGCCCTATGTTAATCAGAGATGGCTTGGCGGGATGTTGACCAATTTTGTTACAGTCAAAAGAAGTATTGATAGGCTGAACGCTCTGGATAGAATGTTTGATGATGAAAGTGTCTCTGCGCTTCCCAAAAAAGAAATTACATCGCTCCAGCGAGAAAGAAATAAGTTGGAAAAGGTTTTGGGAGGAATCCGAAATATTAAAGGCCTTCCCGCTGCTCTTTTTATTGTTGATCCAAAAAGGGAATGCATAGCTGTCAACGAAGCAAAAAAGTTGAAAATACCCACAATTGCAATTGTTGACACTAATTGTGACCCTGATGAAATTGACTATGTAATCCCTGGAAACGATGACGCGATTAGGGCAATTAAATTGTTTTCTTCGAAAATCGCGGATGCTGTTCAAGAGGGGAAAAGACGTCTTGAAGAACGCATACAGGCAGAGAGCGATAAGGAATCGGTTACGGAAGTTTTACCTGAAGAGGATAACTCAGAATCCGATGTTCCGGAAAGTGTGGAAACAAAGGATGTTGAACAAAAATAAGATAATCTGTTTATTCTAAAAGATAATTTGCTACTTCTGGGGAGGGAGGTAATTTTGAATATTACATCAACAATGGTTAAGCAACTTCGTGATAAAACGGGAGCGGGAATGATGGCCTGTAAAGAAGCGCTTGTCGATTCTGATGGAGATATTGAGAAGGCGATTGATTACTTGAGAAAAAAGGGAATGTCTGCAGCAACCAAAAGGTCTTCCAAAGCTGCAAAGGATGGAGTCATTACGTCTTATCTCCACATGGGAGGGAAAATCGGCGTGTTGCTGGAACTGAATTGCGAAACGGACTTTGTCGCCAAGACTGACAATTTTCAGATATTAGCGAAAGATTTGGCCATGCATATCGCGGCCTCGAATCCCACTTATATAAGATCGTCAGATGTGCCTGAAGATGTTCTGGAAAGAGAAAAGGAAATCTATAGAAGTCAGGCTCTTGCAGAAAGAAAACCGGAAAAGATCTGGGACAAGATTATCGAAGGAAAATTAAAAAAATATTGCGAAGAGGTTTGTTTGCTAAACCAGAAATTCATCAAAGATACAGAAATCACCGTGGAATCTCTGATAAACGATATCATCGCGAGAACGGGTGAAAATATCATCGTTAGAAGATTTGTACGGTACCAACTGGGGCAAAGTGAATAAAACTGTCTATAAAAGAATTCTTCTGAAATTAAGCGGCGAAGCTCTGATGGGAAATCAGCCATACGGCATTGATTATCCTGTTTTGCAGGCAATTTCGGGGGAAATCAAGGCAATTGTCGGCTTCGGTGTACAGTTGGGAGTAGTCATGGGGGGGGGGAATATTTTTCGGGGCATCCAGGCCGAATCGAAATATATCGAACGAAACACAGCTGATTATATCGGTATGCTGGCAACCGTCATGAACAGTCTTACTCTTCAAAGCGCTCTAGGGCGGATTGGCGTTGAATCCGTAGTGCAATCTGCTATTGATATGATAAAAGTTGCCGAGTCTTTCACCCAGAACAAGGCTATCGATCATCTTCTGAAGGGCAAGGTGGTCATCTTCGCCGGGGGAACGGGCAATCCATATTTCACAACAGATACAGCGGCCGCGCTAAGAGGGGCTGAAATAAAGGCGGAGGCCATTCTGAAGGCCACAAAGGTTGATGGCGTGTATGACAAGGATCCTGTCAAACATGTTGATGCGAAAATCTTTAAGGAGATCAATTATAACGATGTGTTGGCAAAAAACCTTAAAGTAATGGATGCAACCGCGGTTTCTTTATGCAGAGAAAATAAAATACCAATTATCGTATTTAATTTACTAATAAAGGGAAACATTGAACGGGTTATAACAGGTAAATCTATCGGAACAGTTATCAAGGGTTGAGATATGAAAAATAAGATTTTTGACGAGCTGAAAGATCACATGGAAAAATCCATACAGACCTTGGAAAAGGCATTAAACAAGGTCAGGACGGGACGGGCTTCTCTGTCGCTTCTGGAGGGAATCAAGGTAGAGTATTATGGGAATCCCACCCCCATAAACCAATTGGCATCGTTATCGATACCTGAAAGTCGTCTTATTGTAATATCGCCATGGGATAACAAGGTTATCGGGAACATTGAGAAGGCGATTCAGAAGTCAGATTTAGGCCTTACACCTACCAATGATGGAAAGGTAATCAGAATCTCCATTCCTTCACTTACAGAAGAAAGAAGAAAAGAACTTGTCAAGGTTGTTAAAAAGATGGCGGAAGAATGCAAGATCAAACTGAGAAATGTGCGTAGAGAGTTCAACGAACGGCTTAAGAAACTCAAGAAAGATAATGAAATATCAGAAGACGAAATGTATGGTTATCAGGATGATGTTCAAAAAATAACCGACAAATACATTGAAAGCGCGGATAAAATTCTTGCCGCAAAAGAAAAAGAAATAATGGAGATATAAGACTATCCTTTGAACATATTTATAATGAGACCTTTGAAAAACGACCCCTCACGTCATTCCGACGCGTCACCCCGATGAAAATCGGGGCGGAATCTATAACGGCTTGAAAACACTGGATTCCCCCGTATCGAGTACGGGGTAGGCTCAAGTCAAGCACGGAATGACGGCAAGGCGATTTAATCACAAATTCAAAGGTCTCATAATGTATAATGACGTAGGGGAGTCTAAGGACTCCCCTATTTATTTTGATAACGAAAATGGACAGCTTAAACATGCATTGAAAATGACTCAACATCATGATAATCTACGTTATTAACATTTATGTATAGCGAGCAGGTATGAGAAAGATCGATTTTAAAAGCCTTCCACATCATATTGCCATTGTCATGGATGGCAATGGACGATGGGCACAAAGGCAAGGTGTCGGTAGGATTTTTGGCCACATAAAAGGTGTTAAAACTGTAAAGCACGTCGTAAGGGCCTGCCGGGAAATGGGCATAAAATTCCTTACATTGTATGCATTTTCCATGGAGAATTGGGATCGCCCCGATCGAGAAGTGCAGGCCTTAATGAAATTGCTGGAAAAATATCTTCATTCCGAAGAACGGGAAATGCTTGATAATAATATCCGCCTCCTGTCTATTGGCAATCTGGAATTTCTGAAGGACCCGATTAAAAAGGCGCTTCTCGAGTCCACAAGAAAGACATCACAAAATACCGGTATGACACTTATTTTGGCGCTAAGTTATGGCGGACGTGATGAAATCACCGAGGCGGCGAAAAAAATGGCAACTGATGCAATGGAGGGAAGAATTCCACCGCAAGAAATTACAAAGGAAGTGTTCGCGAGATATTTGTATACCGCCAATATACCTGATCCGGATCTTATTATCAGAACAAGCGGCGAATACCGTCTAAGCAATTTTTTGCTCTGGCAGTCAGCTTATGCGGAACTTTATTTTACCGAGGTTCTTTGGCCGGATTTCACGCGGGAAGAGCTTATGAAGGCTATTGCCGATTATCAGCAAAGGCAAAGGAGATTTGGACTGACAAGTGAACAGATAACGAAAGATTTTGATTAATGAATCCACACGTAAAGAGATGGTTAACAGCGGTTATTGTTGTTCCGTGGCTCGTCGGCATTATTTCTTATGGTTCGGAAATGTTGTTCACGGCTTTAATATTATTTTTTATTGTAGGCGGTATGGTTGAATATAACCATATGGTTTTTGAAAAATCACAGATTCTTGAAAAATCGGAGTGCTTAATTGCAGCTATACTTTTTCCATTGGCAGCCTATGGAGGCGATTATCATTTGATGTTGTCTGTGGTAACCTTCTTTATTTTAGGGGTCTTTTTGATTTTCCCCGCCACAATTAAACAACAATCATTTGATATGACTTCCGTTATGAAGGTTATTGCAGGGTCTATGTATATACCTTTTATGATGTCTTATTTTATTTTTATGAGAATGATGACCGATGGCATCATCTGGATATATTTTGTTTTGGTTCTCGCCTTTGCGGGTGATACTGTGGCTTTCTATGTTGGAAGAAAATTTGGGAAGACAAAACTCCTTCCCCTTGTCAGTCCAGGAAAATCCGTTCAAGGCGCTATCGGTCTCATCGCAGGTAGCGCTTTAGCATGTATTTTATTTCAATATTTTTTTTTAAAAGGAGTGAATATTATACATGCCATTATTTTAGGTATTGTTGGAAGCATTATCGGGCAATTGGGCGATTTATGTGAATCAGCTTTTAAAAGGGCATCAGAAATGAAGGATTCCGGCACGATTTTGCCGGGTCACGGCGGCTTTCTTGATCGTTTAGACTGCCTCTTATTTATTGCGCCTTTCGTTTACTATTATAAGCAGTTTATTATACGATGAAAAAAATCGCGATTTTAGGATCAACCGGCTCCATCGGAGTCAACGCGCTGGATGTGATAAGGAGAAATCCAAAACGATATAAAGTTATTGCCCTCTCAGCAGGCAGAAATGTCAGGCTTTTGAAAAAACAAATAGACCAGTATCAACCCAAAATTGTTTCCGTAATTGATGGCGCACATGCCGAAAGACTTAAATCAATCCTTAAACCACCTCATAAAACAAAAATCGTTTTTGGAAGTGATGGATATCGTGAACTTGCTACACTTAAAGAAACAAACACTGTCATATCCGCTATAGTCGGTTCTGGAGGACTTATCCCGACGATTGAAGCTATAAGTGCGGGGAAAGATATCGCCCTTGCCAATAAAGAAACGATGGTTATGGCTGGCAATATTGTTGTTGAGAAGGCAAAAGAAAAGGGCGTTAGAATAATGCCCATCGACAGTGAGCATTCCGCTATTTTCCAGTGCCTTGCGGGACAAAAGCGGGAAAGCGTAAAACGGATTATTCTCACTGCTTCTGGAGGGCCTTTCTTGAATTTCAAGAGGAAAGACCTTGAGAGGGTGAAACCTTCAGATGCCCTTGAACATCCAAATTGGAAGATGGGTAAGAAAGTTACAATTGATTCGGCGTCACTTATGAACAAAGGCCTTGAGATCATAGAAGCCAAATGGCTTTTCGGCATCGATATGGAAAATATAGATGTCCACATCCATCCGCAGAGCATCGTACATTCCATGGTCGAATTTATAGACGGAAGTGTCATGGCCCAATTGAGTATCCCAGACATGAGAATACCTATTGCTTATGCGCTATCTTACCCTTATAGAATATCTGAAGGTCGCCCTTTAAACTTGTTTAAAATAAGAAACTTGGAATTTTTAAAACCAGATGTTGATAGATTCCCGAATCTGAGACTGGCGTATGAAGCCGGCAAGGCAGGAGGCACCTCGCCGGCGGTTTTGAATGCTGCCAATGAAGTTGTTGTTGAAGCTTTTTTGCATGAACGTGTGAAATTTATGGATATGCCGATTATCATCGAAAGTATTCTTTCATCCCATCAATCAAAACCGTCGCCTTCTTTAAAAGAGATCCTTAACGCTGACCTTTGGGCGAAAAATCAGGCAAAACAACAAATTGAAAGGATGAATAATAAATGTTCGGTATAACCATCATATCAGTTATTATCTTGCTGGGGGTCTTAATATTTATTCATGAATTCGGCCATTTTTTAGCGGCGAAGATGATGGGAGTGGGAATACAAAAGTTTTCTCTTGGATTTGGCCCAAAATTGATCGGCAAGAAAATAGGTGAAACACAATACATGCTTTCACTGATTCCGCTGGGCGGGTATGTCAAGCTTTTAGGAGAATCTGATAAAGAAAATCTGACTTCCGAGGAAGAGAAACGTTCCTTTCTCAAGCAGCCATTGTCTAAAAAGATTTTCATCGTCGCAGCAGGTCCTGTTTTTAATTTGGTACTGACGATCTTTATCTTTTCATTCGTTTATATGGTAGGGATTCCAGCATTGGGAACAAAAATCGGTGACGTTCTCACGAAATCGCCAGCCTCGTTTGCCGGGCTCCAAAAGGGTGACATTGTAAAGTCCATCGATCAAAAGAAGATAAGTCAATGGGAAGAAATTTCTGAAGCGGTAAGCAAAAGCCAGGGAAGAAAGTTGAGAATATCCGTTGAGAGAAATCAACAACCTCTTACTTTCTTGATAACTCCCCGTTTGACAAAGGTTAAAAACCTCTTCGGAGAGTTCGTAGAAGATTATAAAATTGGTGTTAGCCCGGCGGATGATTTAGTTATTGTAAGATTAAATCCCATTGGCGCTTTTGTAGAAAGCCTGCAAAAAACTTGGTTTATAAGCAAGTTGACACTGATTGGCATCGTTAAGATATTTGAGGGGGTGGTGTCTCCAAAAAGTCTAGGCGGACCTATCTTGATTGCCCAGATTGCAGGAACGCAGGCTAAGAAAGGTCTTATCCCTTTTTTGCTGTTTATGGCGTTATTGAGCATTAATCTTGCGATTCTCAATCTCTTGCCGATACCCGTTCTTGACGGTGGTCATTTACTATTTTATTTCATTGAAGGTATATTCAAGAGAGAGATCAGTATGAAATGCAAAGAAATGGCCCAGCAAGTAGGTTTTATTATATTGATATTGTTAATGATATTTGTATTTATGGTTGATATTGAAAGGCTGAACATCGGGTTCGTAAAAGATTTTTTGAAGGTATTTAACAAATAAAATGTTGACACTAGCCATTGATACCTCTTCCAGGACTATAAGCGTAGCTTTTCTGGAAGATGAGGTAACAAGGCTTGAACTTTTTTTAAACACCGGCTTATATCATTCTTCTCTGTTAGTTCCGGCTATAAAGAGTTCATGCGAATTGTTAAAAGTTAACATCGAGCAAATTGATCTTATGGTATGTACAAGCGGCCCCGGTTCTTTTACAGGGCTTCGAATCGGCATGAGCGCCATAAAAGGATTCGCGCTGGCTAATCATAAACCGATAATGGGCGTTTCCTCATTGGAGGCTCTGGCCATGAACCTGTCGGATACCCCTGCCATCATCTGTCCGGTGATAGATGCCGCGCAAAAAGACCTAATATACACAGCTCTTTTTACCGCAGGAGAAGGAGGCTTGTTGAAAAGAATTGGTAAAGATAAGCTTACCGACATGAAATCTTTATTAAGAGAAATTCCGGAAAATACAATCTTTCTGGGGAATGGCGCCATCAAATATGCAGACACCATAAGAAAAACGTTGCCCAAAAATACTTTTTCCATATCCTTTCAGAACCATCTCATAAAGGCATCCAATGTGGGGCTTATCGGATTAAGAATGTTTATGGAAGGTAAAGCAGATGACCTTTTGTTGTTAAAGCCGCGGTATTTGTGCCTTTCTGAAGGGGAAATGAAATCAAACGCCTAATTTTTCGACATTAAGAAGTCCATGCGGAATTAAGAGGCTATTGACAAGCTCTTGCAATTAATATAAAGCGAAAATCATTCGACTTTAGATTAGGGGAAGTGGCAATTTAATATTTTTATGGAGCAAAAAAGTATAGTCGTTCGGGAAGGATACACAATAATCATTCCCACTGCTATTTTAACATGTTTGACAGCTTTATTTGGATTCTATTGGATAGCTTTTGCACTATTTTTGCTGGCAGCTTTTTTTGTTTTTTTCTTTCGAAATCCTGAACGGGAAATTCCGAATAATAAAATGGTGGTGGTTTCTCCCGCTGATGGAAGAATAATTAAAATTGAAAATGTTGTTGAAAATAGTCTCCTAGAGGGTCAATATAAAAAAATAAGCATTTTTATGAATATTTTTAACGTTCATGTAAATCGGATTCCATATGCAGGTGAAATTGAGAAAATTATATACAAACCGGGCAAGCTTTTATCAGCAAACATGGATAAGGCTTCTGCGCTTAACGAAAGAAATTTAATTCTCATTAAAACCGCTGAAGGGAAGAAAATACTAACGATCCAAATTGCGGGAATTATCGCACGACGAATAAGTTGCTGGTTAAGAGAGGGGATGCATGTTAAAAGGGGAGAGAGATTCGGCTTGATAAAATTCGGATCCAGATTAGAGGTTTATTTGCCTTCTGACAGCAAGATTGTTGTTGAATCCGGAAATAAAGTAAAGGCAGGAGAA
The DNA here is from genome assembly GCA_002403385.1 of Syntrophaceae bacterium UBA4767. Classification (GTDB taxonomy): domain Bacteria; phylum Desulfobacterota; class Syntrophia; order Syntrophales; family UBA4767; genus UBA4767. The sequence continues at coordinate 8,496 of DHHR01000054.1, forward strand.
ACGCCTCTAGGATATTTAAATGAATAAAGACGGAATGAAAAAAGGGATCTATGTTTTGCCTAATCTTTTTACAACGGCAAATTTGTTTTGCGGTTTTTACTCCATCATTGCTTCTGTAAAAGGGATTTTTGAGATGGCGGCTGTTCCTATTTTGATTGCCATCGTTCTTGATGGTTTGGACGGAAGAATTGCGCGGATGACAAACACAACAAGCAAATTCGGCGCGGAGTATGATTCCCTTGCAGATGTCATTGCCTTTGGGGTTGCGCCATCGCTTTTAGTATACAACTGGGCTTTGTATGGATTTGGGAAGTGGGGCTGGATTATATCATTTTTGTTTGTTTTATGTGGGGCATTGAGACTTGCCAGGTTTAATGTCCAGGTAGGCATCATTGAAAGCAAGGTATTTAATGGATTGCCAATACCGGCAGCCGCCGCGGTAGTTGCGACGGGAGTCTTGTTTTATTTCTTTTTGGGTGGCACAGGCCGTTACAGTAATTTTATCGTACTGTTTGCTGTGGCGGCTTTATCTCTATTAATGGTAAGCAGTATTAAGTATTACAGTTTTAAAGATTTGAATTTTTTTTCACGTAAGCCATTTACGTCTTTTTTTCTTATTGTGATTATATTTGTAATCGTTATTGCAGAGCCACAAATAATGACATTTACTTTTGCTGTTGGTTATAGCCTATCAGGACCTGCATGGGTTCTTTATAAACTTTTTAAGAAAAATCCTTTTTCAGCAAAGTTAAAAGAAGTTAAATGCCAGAAACGTAATTAAAGAAAATTTTAAATTTGCCGGACTCGTAATAAGTAGAATTTAATATAGGCTGTCATGGTAAGCCCTTCGGCGAGATCAGGACAGGCTCCGTCGAACCAGGATGAACCACCCTTCAACAAGCTCAGGATGATGACAATAGGGATTTTTTACAAATTGATCAAATATGGTGGGGAATGCGATGAGAAAATTTAATGTTGCTGTTGTCGGCGCTACAGGAGCTGTAGGCAATGAAATGATTAAAATTCTGGAGGAAAGGAATTTCCCTGTCGCTGAGTTGAAACTTCTGGCCTCAGAGCGTTCCGTAGGGAAAGAAATGGAATTCAGGGGCAAGCAAATTCCCGTTGAGGCGCTTGATGAAAAATCCTTCACTGGAATGGAAATAGGTTTATTTTCAGCCGGCGGCAGCATAAGCGAACATTTTGCGCCTATCGCTACAGATGCGGGCTGCGTGGTTATTGATAATACAAGCGCATTCAGAATGACTCCAGGAATTCCTCTTGTGGTGCCCGAGGTAAACCCAGATGACATTAAATTCTATAAAAACAGGGGAATCATAGCAAATCCGAATTGTTCAACGATCCAGATGGTTGTTGCCTTAAAGCCTATTCACGATGTGGCAAAAATTAAAAGAGTTGTAGTCACAACATTTCAAGCCGTATCAGGAACAGGCAAAAAGGCGGTGGAGGAACTTTCGCAACAGATAAAAGAGTTGTTAAACTGCCAAAATCCGACCATTAAGGTATATCCTCATCAAATTGCGTTTAATTGCATACCTCAAATTGATATTTTCTTAAGTAATGACTACACCAAAGAAGAGATGAAGATGGTAGGCGAGACCAAGAAAATACTAAACGACGCCTCTATTGCTGTTACAGCCACTACGGTAAGAGTGCCGGTCTTTTACAGTCACTCAGAATCGATCAATATTGAAACTCAAAAGAAAATTACAGCCAACGAAGCAAAAGAAATTCTTTCGAAGGCGCCCGGGGTAATTGTCATTGATAATCCGAAAGAGAGTAAATATCCCCTGGCCATATATGCAGCTGGGAAGGATGAAACATTTGTTGGACGTATAAGGGAAGACGAATCCATCCCGAATGGCATAAATATATGGGTAGTGTCGGATAATTTGCGAAAAGGCGCGGCATTGAATGCCGTGCAAATTGCGGAGATATTGATCCGAGACTATCTATGAGAATTCTCGGGGGCATTGCCAAGGGGAAGCGCATCTATACCTCAAAGGGCTGCCTGATCAGGCCTACCTCGGATAAAATAAAAAAATCTCTTTTTGATATGATTTGCCCGCTGGAGGGAATGACGTTTCTTGATCTCTACTCGGGAAGCGGTTCTATCGGTTTAGAAGCGCTAAGCCGAGGAGCAAAGCATGTTGTTTTTGCAGAAAAAAACGTCAGGTTAAAAGAAGCGATAAATAAAAACATATGTGAATGTGGTTTTGAGGATAAGATCTGCAAAATTTTTGCTATTGATGCACAATCGGCAATAAATTTTCTATCACGGAGAAGAACGAAATTCGACGTTATATTTGCGGATCCACCCTACGAAAAGGGGTGGGTTAGCAGTACAATGCAATTATTAGAAACCAGCGAGTTGCTTGCAGATGGTGGATTGATCATATTACAACATTCTTGTAGGGAGGCTTTAAATGCGAAACTTAATCACTTGCAATTGATCAATCAGAAAAAATACGGCGACACTATATTATCTTTTTTTAGAAAATATCCATTGCTGGAGGATACATTATGAAAACAGTAGCTGTATATCCTGGTTCGTTCGACCCCATTACTAACGGGCATTTAGACATTATTAGAAGGGGGCTGAGGATATTTGATGAACTCATTGTTCTTGTTGCCTATAACCCCAACAAGCAATATCTATTCTCTATTGAAGAGCGGGTGGAAATGATTAAAGAAACCATAGAAGAAAAGGAAAGAGTACATGTCGATGCTTCTTGTGGTCTTCTTGTGAATTATGTAAAGAAATCAGGCGCAACCATTATTTTAAGAGGTCTTAGAGCGGTGTCTGACTTTGAGTATGAATTCCAGATGGCCTTGATCAACAGAAGATTGGATAGGGAGGTGGAGACGGTATATTTAATGACCGGCTATAAGTGGTTTTATACGAGTTCCCAGATTATTAAAGAAGCAGCCAGTCTGGGAGGTTCTGTCAAGGGCCTGGTCCCGGATATAGTGTGTGAAAAACTAAGGGAGAAATACATGATAGGTAGGAAAGGGTAAATATGAAATTGGCAAAAAGGGCAGATATGATTAAACCTTCGCCTACCTTGGCCATTACGATGAAAGCCAACGCATTGCGGGCGGAAGGAAGGGATGTTATTGGTTTTGGCGCTGGTGAACCGGACTTCGACACGCCTGATAATATTAAAAAAGCAGCGATTAGAGCTATTGAGGAAGGTTTTACAAAATATACCCCCGTGGGAGGGACCGACGAGATCAAGGATGCCATCATCCAGAAATTTATCAGGGATCATGGCCTCGCCTATAAGCGATCACAGATCGTTGTTTCATGCGGCGCGAAGCATACGCTTTACAATTTGTCCCAAGTTCTTTTTGAAGAAGGCGATGAAGTAATAATTCCTGCGCCATATTGGGTTTCCTATCCGGATATTGTTGTTCTGGCAGGCGCGACACCTATTATTTGCGACACCAGAGAATCGGACAATTTTTGTTGTAATCCTAAATCTCTCGAAAAAAAGATCACGCCGCGGACAAAGGCGCTTATTTTAAACAGCCCGTCAAACCCGACAGGCGCAGCCTATAAAAAAGAAAATTTACAGGCTCTTGCGGAGGTTATTATAAAACACAATATCCTTGTCATATCCGATGACATCTATGAAAAAATCGTCTATGACAACTATGACTTCTACAGTATTGCTTCTATCGATGACAAGATCAAAAATTTAACCATTGTCGTCAATGGTGTTTCGAAGGCCTATGCCATGACGGGATGGCGGATAGGATACGCTGCCGGTCCGGAGGAAATTATTTCAGCAGTTACAAAAATCCAAAGTCAAAGCACATCAAATCCCACCTCCATCGCCCAAAAGGCTGCCGTTGAAGCGCTTAATGGAGATCAATCTGTAGTCAAACAGATGGTCAGCGAATTCGAAAAAAGGAGAAATTTTATTGTTGATGCCTTGAATGATATACAGGGCATAACATGCCCTCCGCCACAGGGCGCGTTTTATGTATTTCCTAACGTATCATCTTTATATGGCCGTTCGCATTCAGGGAATACCATAAACAATTCCACTGACCTTTCCACCTACCTTCTTGACAGGGCCAACATTGCCGTCGTGCCAGGCAAGGAATTTGGAAATGATCAACATATCCGCCTTTCATACGCGACATCTATGAAAAATATTGAAGAGGGGCTTCGTAGGATCAAATATGCTATCTTAGAGTTAAATTAAGTAAGTATATCGTCAACTAAATTTTGGGAGACACTGATAAATATGGGTGGCCTATTTGGCATTGCTTCGAAAGGAGACTGTTCGAAAACGCTTTTTTACGGAACGGATTATCATTCTCACCTCGGGACAGAAAACGCCGGGATGGCCATTTGGGGGGAAACAGGATTTTACAATGTAATCCACAGCATTTCTCAGGCCCAGTTTAAATCAAGATTTGTTGATGATTATAAAAAAATGAACGGAACCATGGGCATAGGTGTTATTGATGATGATTCGCCCCAACCTTTGATAATACGCTCCAAATTCGGCACATATGCCATAGCCGCCACAGGCATGGTTACCAATAAAGATATTTTGACGCAAAAATTACTTGCCGAGGGGGCCACTTTCAGTGAAATGACTGGAGGCGGTATCAATACCGTTGAACTTATTGCCCAATTAATCAATACAGGAAAGGACATCATTGACGGCGTCACAAAAATGCAGGATGCTATTACCGGATCCATCTGTGTGCTTATACTGAATAATGATGGGATATATGCGATAAGGGATAAATATGGCCGTTTTCCTTTATCCGTAGGAAAGAGTGTAAAGGACAGACAAACGTCTGATGGATTTGTTGTCGCGACAGAAGCCAGTTCTTTTCCTAACCTGGGCTATGAGAAACTTAAATTTTTGGAGCCCGGTGAAATTGTTTTAATCTCAGCATCAGAAATCAAAAAGAAAAAACCAGGAAACACCCATAAGCAGGTATGCGCTTTTCTATGGATATATACAGGATATCCTTCGTCCATTTATGAGAATATTAGCGTTGAAGTAGCAAGGGAAAGATGCGGAAGGGCCATAGCCATGCACGATGATGTAAAAGCCGATTTTGTAACGGGCATTCCTGATTCCGGTGTAGGACACGCAATTGGTTACGCCATGGAATCAGGCCTTCCTTACAGACGACCGCTTGTAAAATACACACCGGGCTATGGAAGAAGCTATACACCTCCTTCACAGGATATCAGAGACCTCGTTGCCACAATGAAATTGAGCGCAGTAAAGGATGTCATCAAAGGAAGCAGAATGATTGTCTGCGATGACTCCATCGTAAGGGGAACACAACTCAAGAATTATACGATCAATAAGTTATGGGACAACGGGGCAAAAGAAATTCATATCAGACCCGCTTGCCCGCCTTTGATGTATCCTTGCATCTTTGGTTCTTCAACGCGTTCTATTTCTGAACTTGCCTCGAGGCGGGCTATCCGAAAACTTGAAGGGGAAAATATCAAAAAAGTTGACGCTTATCTTGACCATCAATCCTCGAAATATAAAAATATGATTGAGTGGATTCGCCGAGATCTGAACGTGACCTCTTTGAGATACCTCAACATTCAAGATATCATTGAGGCCATCGGCCTTCCCGAAAAGGATCTCTGCCTATACTGCTGGCGTGGTAAATGATTATTATTTTCCTTCTAGAACTCACCAACCTGGGCCTTCCTCTCCTAAAAAAATTACTCGTTGATTGGCTTTGATGCTTCATGCTATAAAAGTCGAGACCTTTGAATTTGTGATTAAATCGCCTTGCCGTCATTCCGTGCTTGACTTGAGCCTGCCCCGTACTCGATACGGGGGAATCCAGTGTTTTCAAGCCGTTATAGATTCCGCCCCGATTTTCATCGGGGTGACGCGTCGGAATGACGTGAGTGGCCGTTTTTCAAAGGTCTCAAGTCATTAATCTTTGATTATGAGGGTTACGAGGAGTCTTTCATTTGAACGTCGGCATAAAAAGAAAGGAGACAAGACCTGTAAATTTGGGTGGCGTTCAAATCGGAGGGGGCGCACCTGTCGTTGTGCAATCCATGACCTGCACAGATACACGCGATGTGAAATCCACCGTCAAACAAATTAAAAAACTGGAGGATGCGGGTTGTGAGGTCGTGAGGGTTGCCGTTGCCTCTCGCGACGCAGCCAGTGCGCTAAAAAACATCAAAAAAAAAATCAAAATTCCCCTCATTGCAGACATTCATTTTAGTGATCGTCTGGCTATAGACGCCATAGAAGCAGGTGCAGACGGCATCAGAATCAACCCGGGGAATCTTCCACCTGAAAAAATCAAAAAGATTACCAAGGCTGCAAAATCAAATAACGTGGTTATCAGGATCGGAATTAATTCAGGCTCTTTGGAAAAAGATATCCTGATGAAATATGGAAAGCCTTCGGCAGAGGCCCTTGTTGAAAGCGCCACAAAAAATATTTCCCTTCTGGAAGATTTGGGTTTTACCGCCATAAAAGTTTCCCTGAAGTCTTCGGATGTCATAACCACTATTAAGGCATACCAGATGATTTCCCGAAAAATGGATTATCCTCTTCATCTTGGTTTGACAGAAGCGGGCAGCGTTATCAACGCTGCCATTAAATCTTCCATTTCTCTGGGCATCCTGCTATGCGATGGCATCGGCGATACGATTCGTGTTTCCGTAACAGGCGATCCATTATTGGAACTGCCTATTGCGTATGGCATATTAAGGGCGCTGAATATCAGAAGGGTAGGCCCTGATATCATTTCCTGTCCTACCTGCGGTCGTTGTGAGGTTGATCTTTTGAAACTTTCGAAGGAAGTGGAGCGAAAATTATCAGGAATAAGAGATTATTTCAAGGTTGCCATTATGGGTTGTGTGGTAAATGGTCCTGGAGAAGCGGCCGAAGCGGATATTGGCATTGCGGGCGGCAAGGGTATGGGGTTCCTTTTTAAAAAAGGAAAACGGATAAAAAAAATAAGGGAGGATGAGTTTATCCCTGCTTTGTTGGACGAAATACATTTAATGATAGAAAATAAGGAGAAATAATGCGCTATTCGGAGATGTTCCTGCCGACGGTAAGAGAAGTCCCCTCAGATGCAGAGGTAATCAGCCACAAATTGATGATAAGGGCGGGAATGTTAAAAAAAATAAGCAGTGGTATATATTCATACCTTCCACTGGGCTATCGCGTCATAAGAAAAGTGGAACAGATCATTCGGGAAGAAATGAACCGTGCCGGGGCGCAGGAAGTTTTTATGCCCATGGTGCAACCGGCTGAGCTCTGGAAGGAATCGGGCAGATGGATTCATTATGGCAAAGAACTTCTTAGATTTAAAGATCGTCATGATCGAGACTATTGCCTTGGTCCAACCCATGAAGAAGTTATTACGGAGATAGTGCGTCATGAAATTAAAACCTACCGGCAACTGCCTAAAAATCTTTATCAGATACAAACAAAATTTCGCGACGAAATAAGACCTCGCTTCGGTGTTATGAGGTGTCGTGAGTTTGGTATGAAAGATGCTTACAGTTTCGACGCAGACGATGAAGGTGTAGATGTTAGTTATCGTAAAATGTTTGATGTCTATCAACGAATTTTCACGCGTTGCGGCCTTAAATTTAGAGCCGTAGAAGCCGATACGGGAAGCATAGGCGGGGGGTATTCTCATGAGTTTATAGTCATGACTGATTCCGGAGAGGATGCCATCTTTTTTTGCAATTCTTGTGATTACGCTGCGAATATGGAGAAGGCGGAGATATCAATGCCTGAAAAAGCGGAACCATCTACGATGGAATTCCTGCCTCTGGAGGAAATTTATACGCCCTGTGTAAAAACTATAGAGGATGTTTGTTCTTTTTTTCAGGTGACACCCGACAAGGTCGTCAAAACATTGATATTTAATGCCGACGGTAAGGCCGCTGCTATTTTGATTCGTGGCGACGAAGAAGTCAATGAGATCAAAGTCAAGAATTTTCTTGATTGCAGCGAACTGGAACTTGCCGATGACGAACTAGTGCAGAGGGCTGCAGACTCGCCAAAAGGATTTGTGGGAGCTATAGGAATAAAAGCGAGAATCGTAGCGGATTATTCTCTTATGAGCATGTCTAATTTTGTCATGGGCGCAAATAAAGAAGATTATCACATCAAAAATGTCAATATCGGTAGAGATTTTAATGTGGATGAATTTGCTGATTTGCGATTTGCGAAGGAATCCGATTGCTGCCCTCGTTGCAAAGGCGCCGCTAAAATAGCGAGGGGTGTGGAAGTGGGGCATATCTTTAAGCTGGGCACAAAATATACCAAAGCATTAAAGGCCACATATCTGGACAAAAGCGGCAAAGAACAATATATGGCAATGGGATGTTACGGCATCGGAATTGGAAGGACAGTAGCCGCCAGCATCGAACAAAATCATGACGAGGAGGGCATTATCTGGCCTATGGCAATTGCGCCTTTCCATGTAATAATCACGCCAGTTAACGTCAATGATAAAGAGGTCCTTGAAGCCTCAGAGAAGCTTTATCAGAACCTGCTTGAGCAGAATGTAGACGTTATAATTGATGATCGCGATGAGCGCGCGGGCGTTAAGTTCAATGATGCAGATCTGATAGGCATCCCTCTGCGCGTTACAATAGGGTCGAAAAGATTAGCAGAAGGCAAGATCGAGTTAAGAAGCAGAGAAAAAGGCGAAACGCAAATTTTATCCATGGAAAATGCAACCGAAAAGATTATTAACGCCATTAAAGAAGCAATGTAAATTTCATGTTACGCATCACCGATATCCTGGATAAAACGCAATCCTATCTCACGGCGCAGGAGATGGAATTGCTGGAAAAAGCGTATATTTTTTCGGCATCCGTTCACCAGGGGCAATTGCGTTTATCCGGAGAGCCCTACCTTACTCATCCCATGGAAGTGGCTGGCATTCTTGCCGATATGAAACTCGATGCGCCGAGTCTTGCTACAGGATTGCTGCATGATACCGTAGAAGATACGCTAACAACGATAGGAGAAATCGAGAATAACTTCGGAAAAGAAGTGGCATTTTTGGTGGAGGGGTTAACTAAGATAAGCAAAATAACGCTGGGAAATCGCGAAGAAAGACAGGCTGAAAATTTCAGAAAAATGATTCTGGCTATGTCGTCGGATATCAGAATTCTTCTCATTCGACTTGCAGATAGGATTCATAATATGCGAACCCTAGAATTTCATGCCCCGGAAAGGCAGGAATATATTGCCAAAGAAACATTGGAGCTGTACGCGCCTCTGGCAAATCGTCTAGGTATTGACTGGATGAAAGTTGAGTTGGAGGACCTTGCTTTTCGGTATATCGATCCAGAGCAGTACAATCTTCTAGCCAGGAATGTGGCGCAATCCAAAGAAAAACGGGAGAGTTACACCGAAGAAGTCAAGGCAATTATCCAAGATGCGATGGGTAAATTCGGGATATCCGCTGAGGTTGAAGGAAGGGCGAAACATTTTTACAGTATCTTCCAAAAAATGCAGGAACAACACATCAATTTTTCCGAAGTTTACGACCTAATTGCCTTTCGGATTATTCTTAATTCGGATAAGGATAAGGACTGTTATGAAGCGCTTTCTATAGTACACGCCCTTTGGAAACCTATCCCTGGACGATTCAAAGATTACATCGCCATGCCAAAAGTGAATAACTATCGTTCTTTACACACAACCGTAATAGGTCCTCATGGTCAGCGTGTAGAAATTCAGATTCGCACAAAAGAAATGCATGCCTGGGCAGAGGAGGGAATCGCCGCGCACTGGCGTTACAAGGAAAAGTTGACCGATAAAACCAAAGAGGGTGAACAGATTCAGAAACTTCGGGAATTGCTGGAGCTTCATCAGGATCTGCAAAACCCGCATGAATTTATGTCTAACCTTAAGGTCGCGCTCTTTCCCGATAAAGTTTATGTTTTTACGCCAAAGGGCGATGTAAAAGCATTTCCCAAAGGCGCCACCCCTATAGATTTTGCATACAGTATTCATACCGACGTGGGGCATCAGTGTGTGGGGGCGAAGGTCAATCAGAGTATTGTTTCGCTGAAATATGAATTGCAAAACGGCGATATTGTGGAAATCATAACACAGGCAGGCCATTATCCAAGCAAGGATTGGCTGAAATATAGCGTTACATCAAAAGCCAGAGCCAAGATTAAAAACTGGGTCAGCGCTCAGGAGAAAGAAAAAAGCATTAATCTTGGCAGGGACCTTCTGGAAAGAGAATTCCAGCGACAGCACCTGAAATTTAGTCAGATCATTAAGTCAAATGACATAAAAAAGGTTTATGACGAGTATGGGATAAGCTCTCCGGAAGAACTGATGGGGATTGTGGGATATGGGAAGGTCTCCGCCAAGCGCGTAGTAAAATACTTTTTGCCGGAAGCAGAGGCCAAAACTGAGAATGCTACCACCGAAAAAAAGGGAAGAAAGGAAATTGTTCCGACTACCACCGGCATTTCTTTAACCGGCATTGAAGATGTTTTGGTGCGATTTGCAAAATGTTGTGATCCCATCCCTGGCGACGACATTGTAGGTTTTGTATCACGTGGTAGGGGAATCAATATTCATGTTGCAGACTGCCCTAATGTCAGGGGTATGGGCACCGAAAGATTCGTCAATGTCAGTTGGAACATAAAGGAAAAACACACCTACCCCGTCAACATGAGGGTGCGGTGCATAGACAAGAAAGGTATCTTGGCTGAGATCAGCGCGGTAATTTCATCTCTGGATGTCAATATCAGCCATGCAGAAATTAACACGGAACCACATATTGAAGCGGTATGCGACTTTGTCATTGATGTGCATGATCTGAAACAGCTCAACCAGATTGTAGCAGCAATTAAAAAATTGGACGCTGTCACTTCCATAGAAAGGCTTAAGAAAGCATAAAGGCATCCTTATTTATTGACAAAATACGGTTGTTTGCTGTATGAATCCTGCGCTTTCATAAATATTCACAAAAAAGAGAAACATCAAAATGCGTTTTCCTTCAAAACTGTCTTCCGTGATATTAGCGCTATCGGCCGTTTTTATTCTGCTATCAACCTGCGCTGCGGATCCGCTCTCAACTTTTGTGATCGTGATTGATCCAGCTCATGGGGGGGCGGATGGCGGGACACAGTATGAAAATAAAACTTTTGAGAAGGATATCACTCTGGCAGTCGCTCTTTTTCTTCAAAAGGAAATTAACCGAAAAAAAGGCTTCCAGGCATTGTTGACAAGGTCAGGGGATGCAACTCTGCCTGTAGAGCGGCGGATCAAATACGCAAATAGCCAACATGCAGATATGTTGATCAGCATACATGTAAACAGTGGTTTTTCCGATCAATCATCAGGCTTTGAATTTTATGTCCCTACCCATCAGGAAACATCGTCCAAAAGAGATGACCTCACAGACAAAATGTCCAACGAAAGCATTCGATTTGCGCACCTTATTCTAACCGAGTTCGATCGTATTTTGCCGAGGAAGGGTAGGGGACTTAGAGAAGCGCCACTGATGATTTTCAATGGTTTGTCCGTTCCAGCGGTCGTTGCTGAAATTGGTTTTATTAGCTATCCGGCGGACAGAAATATTTTATTGAATCAACAATTTAAAAAATCTATCGCCGAAGCTGTTGTAAACGCTCTTATAACATATCATCGTTAATGATGGCACAACGTTTCCTATCTGTTCTCTTCGCTCGGTAGCATTTCTTAATGAGGCGGTAGGGGAGGGGATGTTTTCATGATTGCTGGTTGCTGTTACTGCTGTGATTTTTGATAATCTTCACTGGAGCTATAGTAATGACATAAATAGTCGCCCTTTGACCCTTCGGTACCCTTCGACAAGCTCAGGGTGACAAAAAGGTGTCAGGGTGAACTGTTTGCCGTTAGCTCGTCGAACGGTCGAACCGTGACAACCTTTAAAAGTTGTTCAGTATAGATTGCCATGAAGAATTAAAAGTTCAAGCGGAGATTCAAACGAATGAAGGTCGTTTTTGCTACAAGAAACAAGGGTAAATTGAAAGAAATTAAAGCAATGCTTGATAATATGGATTTGGTTCTTCTCTCACTGAGAGATTATCCGGAAGTGCCTGACGTTATAGAAGACGGACGGACATTCTTTGAAAATGCCCTTAAAAAGGCAAAATTCATCTCCGAATTTACCGGGGAAATTACTCTTGCCGATGATTCAGGACTCGAAGTTGATTGCCTGAAAGGACGGCCTGGCATTTACTCTTCAAGATATTCTGATCCCCATGCAAACGATGAGCGTAATATACAAAAGATATTGAACGAACTAAAGGACGTGTCTGAAGAGAACAGAGGAGCCTCATTCCGTTGCGTTCTTGTTTTATATTGGCCTAATGGTTATCACGAGTCTTTCGAAGGAAGCTGGCGGGGTCGGATAAGCCGGAATCCAGTTGGTAGCGGAGGGTTCGGATACGATCCCATCTTTTTCCTGCCCGAAAGGGAAGTAACCGTGGCGCAACTTTCAACCAATGAAAAAAACCAATTGAGCCATCGGGCACAAGCTTTCAAAAAACTAAAAGTAAGACTTGCCCAAATTCAAAATTCATAATAAACATCTCTTCCGCCGGGGCGTAGCGCAGCCTGGTAGCGCGCCTGCTTTGGGAGCAGGATGTCGCAGGTTCAAATCCTGCCGCCCCGACCAATCAAGAATTTCCGAAAACTTGGAAGCGATTGTATGCTCGCTCCGCCCCGCAGGGGCGGGGCTTCGCCCGCATTTTCCTGCCAGTTTTACCTGGTTGACGTCAAGCAGGTAATCCCGCGCTTTTTCCGCCGATGGCGGAAGGCCAAAGACGACTTATTAACATTGAGGAATAAGACGCTATGGAGACAAAGTGTTTTCTCTACGTTCGCAAATCAACGGAAATAGTTCCACTTGAAGCATGTGTCGCAAGTGAGCTCTGGCAACAGACGGCAGAAAAATTATTAATATAACACGTGGTGGCTTGGGCCGTACAATCGAAAAAATCTAGGTTGTATTTTTGTGATGAGCAAGAGTCGGTTAGCGGGATATACCCATGATCGTTTCCGCTTTTTTTAAAGGAGAAAATTTGATATAATTTCCTTGTAAAAAAACTAAAAATTGATGCACACGTAAAAAGTCCCAATTGTCACCCTGAGCTTGTCGAAGGGTGAACATAAATAATTGATATTACGTCATGGTTCGACAGAGCCTGTCCTGAGCCGGCCGAAGGGCTCACCATGACAAAACCCGCGAATTTTGACTTTTTACGATTTTGTCAAAATTAGGAGAGCATAAAAGTTAGAAAAAATGGTCGAATGGAATGAATATATAAAAATATTTACATCCCTTCTGGCAATAGTCAATCCACTGGGGATTATTCCCATATTTGTAAGTCTGACTGGCAACCTGACAAAGCAAGAATCGGCTAGAATAGCTAGGATGGTAAGTATAACTGTAGCTATACTACTGATTTTATCCGCGTTAATTGGCAAGTTGGTGCTGAACTTTTTTGGAATTAAAATAGGCTCCTTCAAAGTTGGCGGCGGTATTCTCCTGATGTTAATAGCAATTGCGATGATGCGAGCTAGACACAATCAAAGTAGACAGACTTTTGAGGAGGCTCGGGAGGCTGAGGACAAAGAAAGCATAGCCGTGGTTCCGATTGCAACGCCGCTTCTTGCAGGGCCGGGCGCAATATCTACTGTCATTATCTTTGCCCAAGAATCTTTTCATCCCCTACATATTGGCTTGATTATAATCAGCAGCATATTAGTGGCGCTTATATCGTGGATTGCATTGAATGTTGCTAACCCTATTTCAAAAATGATGAGTAAAACTACCATTAATATTATAACGCGCCTCATGGGCCTGCTCTTGGCAGCCATTGCGGTGGAATTCATTGTCGGTGGACTAACTCAACTTATTCCTGCTCTGACGAGATAGCGGCATATTATCACTGATGGCAGGTGATTGATTCCATTCTTGGAAAACCACAAAAAACTTCTCGCCCATGTAATTTAAAGATAAATCTTCATTTGACGCAAGCTCTTGTTTTTACAGTGGTGCCTGGGGCGAGAATCGAACTCGCACAGTCACAAGTACCGAGGGATTTTAAGTCCCTTGCGTCTACCAATTCCGCCACCCAGGCCCACAAAGGAGATGACGGCGAAGCTATATTATTTTTTAAAATAGGTGTCAAGATTTTAATCGAATGGTATAAGAAAGCACATTATCAAATGCGCCTCAGGGGGAATCGCCATGAAAGAGGTGGATAAGATCATCTACGGCAGCCGGATACTGACCATGGACGAAAATGGCGCCATCATTAAAGATGGCGGAATCGCCGTCGAGGGAGAAAACATTGTTGCTGTTGACAAGAAAGAGGTTATAGCAAATCAATATATCGCGAAGGAGGTCATCAATATTACCGGAGAAAGCATCGTCATGCCCGGATTGATCAACGGCCATACACATGCCGCCATGACCTGTTTCCGGGGTATGGCAGACGATCTGGAACTGATGGACTGGCTGAACAACTATATATTCCCGGCTGAGGCAAAAAACGTAAATCCGGAACTGGCACACTGGGGAACGCTCCTGGCCTGTGCTGAAATGATTCGGTCAGGAACCACGACGTTTTGCGACATGTACATCTTTGAAGATGAAACCGCCAAAGCCGCAAAGCAAGCCGGCATGCGTTGCCTTGCGGGAGAAGTTCTTTTTGATTTTCCCTCCCCAAACATTAAAACACCCGAGGAGGGCCTTAAATACACTAAAGATATGATCGAAAAATGGGCGGGGGACCCTCTAGTTAGTATTATCGTCGAACCTCACGCCCTTTATACATGCTCCCCTCCTCTCTTAACAAAAGTAAAGGAACTTGCCGACCGATACGATGTTCCCATTGGTGTTCACCTTCTTGAAAATTCGTCTGAAGTCCAACAATTAAATGAAAAACTGGGGAAACGGGCCACCCGCTTTCTCGAAGATGCCGGGTATTTGAACGAACGGCTCATTGCTTTCCACTGTGTTTGCATGGATGAAGAAGATATAAATTTGTTCGCCGACTACGGCTGCAAAATTGTTCACAATCCGGAAAGCAATATGAAACTGGCCTCCGGCATTGCGCCGGTTCCCGATATGCTGGAAGCCGGCATTCCTGTTGCCCTGGGCACCGACGGGTGCGCCAGCAACAACAATCTTGACCTTTTCCAGGAGATGGACTCTGCCGCCAAGCTCCACAAGGCAGCCAGACTTGATCCGACCGTTATGGACGCGGAAACGGTTTTGAAAATGGCCACCTGCAAAGGCGCCGCAGCCCTGGGAATGGAAAAGCGGATCGGCCAATTGAAAAAAGGCATGAAGGCGGATATCATCATCATTGATCTGGATAAACCACATCTGACACCGCTCTATCATGAATATTCACATCTTGTTTACGCCGCAAGAGGAGCCGATGTGGACACGGCGCTCATCAACGGAAAGATCGTCATGCAAAACCGTAAACTGCTGACCATTAATGAAGACGAAATTATGGCGAAAGTGGAAGAAATTGCCATAAAAATAAGGAAAAGCTTTGAAAAACACTGAGGACAGATGAAAGATAAACAACTGGATATCCTCATAACCGGAGGCAGGCTCCTGACCATGTCCGAAGACATGGATATTATTGAAGACCCTGTTATCGGAATCAGGGACGGCAAGATCCTTTTCGTTAAAAATGGCAATGACATGCCGAAGGCGACATACGAAGCCCGTGAAACGCTCGATGCATCGGATTCGGTCATCCTGCCAGGCCTTATCAACACCCATACCCATGTGCCCATGGTGTGTTTCCGCGGACTTGCCGATGACCTTCCCCTTATGAAATGGCTAAACGATTATATCTTCCCCACGGAAGTGCGATATGTAAACAGGGATATGATTTACGCCGGCGCAAGGCTGGCCATTGCCGAAATGATCCTTTCCGGAACAACCACTTTCTGCGACGGCTATTTTTATGAGAGCACGGTAGGCCATGCCGCTATTGATTCCGGTGTGCGCGCCGTTATCGCCCAGGGATTTATTGATCTTCCCTCTCTTGAAAACCCTGGAATCAAGAAGAAAACCGAAATTGCCGAACGATACATCGAAAAGTGGAAAAATCGCTCTGCTCTGATCACGCCGTCTTTAGTCTGCCATTCTCCCTACACGTGCCTTCCCGAAACACTGACGGGCATTAAGAACATCGCCAGAAAACACAATGTAACGTACAATATCCACCTGGCTGAAACGAAAGACGAGGTAGAGCTTATCAAAAAACGGGATCAAATGAAGCCTGTTGAATACCTCAAAAAGCTCGATGCGCTGGATGGACAAACCATCGCGGCGCACTGTAACTGGCTTGAAGAGGATGAGATTGATATTTTGGCCGCTTTTGACGTCAAGGTGTCGCACAATCCGGAAAGCAACATGAAACTGGCTGCCGGCATTGCCCCCGTTCCAAAGCTCATCAAGCGGGGCGTCACAGTGGGCCTGGGCACCGACGGCTCGGCCAGCAATAATGATCTGGATATGTTCCTGGAAATGAGCACAGCAGCGAAACTCCACAAGGTAAGCGAGCGCGACCCCACCATTATGGACGCCAAAACTGTCCTAAAGATGGCAACGATTGATGCCGCCAGGGCACTGGGGCTTGAAAGCCAAATCGGCTCGGTCGAGGCGGGGAAATGCGCCGATATCATCATCGTAGATATGAAAAAACCACATTTAAGGCCTGTTTACAATTGCTTTTCACATCTTGTCTATGCGGCAAGCGGAGCCGATGTCTCGACAACCATCATCGGCGGTCAGGTTCTCATGAAAGACCGGAAACTGCTGAAGATGGATATTACCTTTATTATGGAAGAGGTCAGAAAAATCGCCCAGAAAATCATCGCGGAGGGACATTCATACAAAAGTAAATGAAAAACAACGCGCCAGTAATCTCGGCAGTAAATTGTCCAACTTGTCATCTTTAAGAAATTAAGGAGGTTTTCTTTATGGCAAAAAAAATATCTTTCATCCCTTTCGGGATAATGGGAATTTGTCTATTTGTTTTTTTATGCGCAGCCAGCGTGTGGGCAGAACCCACAGAAGTCGTCCTTTACCCGAATTCCGCGAAGATCACAGAAGTTAAAAAGGTGCGCCTCATTCCCGAGGGCATCCAACTTAAAGCCGTTTTATACCTGCACTTCCAGGCAGATCCTGATTTTCTCAGTGTCTCTTTGCCGCAGGATTCTCCTCTTAAAATAATGGATCAGACCTGGCGCGAGATCTCCCGTCAGGATGAAGAAAAGGTTAAAAACCTTCTCAAGCAGATTCAAACACTCAAAGGCGAAAGAAGCGCTCTTCAGGCGTGGGTTCAATCCCTTGATACGCAAATCGAATTCTGGCGCTCCCAGAGCAAAGGCAAAACAAAAACCGTCACAGACGCCGTCAATATGGCCTCTGTCATCGGGAAAAACATCAAAAGAGTCTATCTGGACAAAACAACACAGACATCGGAAATCGACAAACTTTCCAAAAGGATTGCCGAACTGGAAGAGCAGTTGAATAAAATAGCGGGGCAAAAAGAAAATATGTGGGAGGTAACGATCCTCCTTTCCGGCCGGCAAGCAAGTGAAACAACGCTGACCTATACTTATTCCATGCAGGGCTGCGGTTGGCAGCCGCTTTACCGTCTTGAAGCCCGGCCGCAAGAAAAGACCATCCTGTTTACATGGGAAGCGGAAATCTGGCAAAGCTCCGGCCAGGATTGGCATAACATCCGTTTAAGTCTTGCCACGCTGAGGCCGCCCTCTTCCATCACACCTGCCGACCTTCCGCCGTGGGTCATCAAACCAAGACAGTTGAGAAACGTAACCGAAAGGCAAGAAAAAACTCTTTATAAAGCTAAGGCTATACCGGACATCCCTGCGGAAGGTTTCGGAGAATACACTGAACAAGCGCCCATGCCCGTCAAACAAAGCGCCTATGTTTTATGGCAACTGGGCAGGAAAACGATCCTTGCCGGTTTGAGGCAGAAGGTGAAGGTTCAGGAAGAAACATGGCCTTCGGAGTTCACATATCTGGCCAGGCCCAGCATCAACACGGAAGTGTTTGTCAGGGCGTTCGTCAAATTCGAGGACGCCAAGGAAATACCCCGGGGAAACGCTATCTTCATGATCGATGGAGCAATTTTGGAGAAACGGAAGTTTTCTCTGACCGGTCAGGACAGCGCCCTCTTCTTCGGCATTGACCCTCTTGTCACCACACGCACGACAGCGCTTTCAAAAAAATCAGGAGAGAAAACGCTCTTTCAGGATAAACAGACATACTCCTGGAACTGGCAGATAGATGTTCAGAATGCGAAAAACTTTCCGATTAAGGTGCGTCTCGAAGAGCCCCAACCTCAGTCACAGGATGAAAGGATCAAGCTTAACATCAAATGCGCTCCGGAACCGGTTGAACAAAATCCCGATACCTTGATCTGGAACCTGGACCTACAGGCGGGACAGAAACAAACCTTACTGACGACCGTAACCCTTGAAGCCCCCAAAGACATGGATTTAGATATGGGCTGGAGGTATTAGGCAAAATTATTTGTTACTTTCTGCGAATGTAGGAGGTAATATGCAACTTATAATCAACACGCCCGGCACTTTTATCACCCAAAAAGATGAATGTTTTTGCCTGAAACAAAAAGAAAATTCCTTTGATATTTCCCCTTTGAAGGTCGAAAGCATTGTAATCTCAAACCAGGCAATGATCTCCACCCAGGCAATAGCGCTTGCCCTTGAACATAATATCGATGTTGTGTTTATGGATAAATATGGCGATCCCATGGGCAGGGTATGGTTTTCAAAGATGGGCTCTACCGCTATGGTGCGGCGGCGGCAGCTTCAAGCTGCCGATAACCAATTAGGTTTGGAACTCGTCATTGACCTAATATCTCAAAAGATCAATAACCAAATGTGGTTCTTGAAAAAATTAATGTATGCGCGCCCAAACTCAGAAGAGTATTTTAACTCATACTTAGCTGTCATCGGAAACGCCGCTTCAAGTCTCAGATTGCCACATAATGATCTTGAAAATGCGAGAAGCTCGCTTATGGGAATTGAGGGAACCGCGGGAAGGGCTTATTTTCAGTGTCTCTCCGGCCTGTTGCCGGGGAAACATCAATTTGACGGTCGTTCACGCAGGCCAGCAAGAGATCCATTCAACGCAACGCTGAATTACTGCTACGGCATACTTTATTCTCAGGTGGAAAAATCATGCATACTTGCCGGACTTGATCCCTACATAGGATTCCTGCATACAGACAACTACAACA
Source organism: Syntrophaceae bacterium UBA4767 (assembly GCA_002403385.1). Taxonomy (GTDB): domain Bacteria; phylum Desulfobacterota; class Syntrophia; order Syntrophales; family UBA4767; genus UBA4767. Next base: position 27,850 of record DHHR01000054.1, read on the forward strand.
AAAAATCCCTGGTATTTGATCTTATTGAGCCATTCAGGATTTATGGTGAACAGGTCTCTATCTATCTTTTTACAGGCAAGCAGATGAAGGATGAATCTTTTGATGAAGAAAGCGGCGCTGTCTCTTTAAATGCTATGGGAAAACCTGTGGTAGTGGAAGCAATGAACAACCATTTGGATGAATCTGTGCGGTATCGAAGAAAAAATGTAAAACGCAGGCACATCATCCAACACGAAGCGCATCGCCTGGCGAATATTTTACTTACAAACGCCGGCATGAAACGGCCTGATTGGCTCGAGATTAAGGAGATTTGACGGTGAGCGTTCTGGTATGGATACTATACGATATTTCTGATGATGGATGCAGAGACAAAGTATCGAAGGCATGCAAACAATACGGCCTCGTGAGGGTGCAAAAGAGCGCATTCATAGGCAGGCTTGAGAAAAGTCGTTTTGATGAGTTATCAGAAAGGTGCAATGATTTAATCGATGATACCAAAGACAGTGTTTATCTTTTTCCGTTCTGTCAGGAAGATTTCAGGCAAATTAAGGCGCTAGGGCAGGGCTTTGATAGAAAAATGGTAAATGACGAGGTGCTGGAAAAATTTTTCTAAAAAGGGAGCGCAATGCCTTCAAAAATAATATACGAACGTTTTTATTGTTTCATGATCAGGCCAAAACAGGCCTGATTCCCCAATGCTGCCGCCCTTGCGGAACAATTTGAAATTTCCAGAAAGACGGCTCAAAGGGACATTGATTTCATGAGAGACAGGCTAAGCGCCCCCCTTCAATACGTACCCCTAAAAAGAGAGGCTATGAATATACAGGCAACAAATTCGAACTGCCAGGAATATGGATAGATGAAAACGAACTATCCGACTTCAGTTAAGGAATACATCAGAAAAAATTTCGGCATCCTGCGCAGTGAGGCTACCCATAAAGTTTGTATAAAATTTTCACCGGATATCGCCCCCTGGATATCCGAGCAAGTATGGCATCCCAAACAAGAGACAAAAAGCGCCTCAGATGGAAGCCTTTGTCTTGAATTTCCAGTAGCAGATTTTAGAGAAATAAAACGAGAGGCATTAAAATACGGATCGCAGGTAGAGGTGCTATATCCGGAAAGTTTCAAAAAAGAGGTGAAAAAAGAAATAGAGAAAATGAAAAAAAATTACTGGTAGGACTCTATTTGGGGTATCATGTGTGTAATAAAACTGCATTCATTCGAAAGATAAAGATTACTACATATGGAAGATTCTGGAATGAACATAGAAAAAACAGAAATATGGGTAACAACTGAAGTTCCTCTCCAGTTAAACGATGGCCGGGCTGTGCGAGGATTCTTCGGAAATTTGTATAAAAATAGACCTGAATTTCATAATCATTTCAGAGACAAGTTAATCTATAAACATCCGCTTATTCAATACAAGGTGTTTGGAGGATCTGCGCTTGTTGTCGGATTGAAAGAAGGAGCATATCTTCTTAAAGCTATGCCAGAGCTTGGATATCTTGAAATATATTATCGGAAGCATTCTATTGTAAAACAGAACACCACCAATGTGGTTGTTCCTTTTGGCTTAACAGAAAGCATGGTTTGCTACTCCTTCGCAACCCCGTGGATTGGGCTAAATGAAAAAAATTACCAACTTTATTTAAGGTTAAAAGAAAGAGGAAAGGATGCTCGTATTTTACTTGAAAAAAATATCATAGGCAATATTCTCTCAATGTGTAAATCTGTCGGTTATACGGTAAATGATAGGGTTCATGTAAAATCAAATTTGGAAGAGAACATGGCTGTCGAAGTAAAAGAAGATGTTAAGCTGATCACTTTTAAAGGTGAATTCGAAGCAAATTTTTTAATTCCCACTTTTTGGGGGATCGGCGGCAAAGTATCGCTGGGTTATGGAACGGTCAAACGCAAAAATGGAGGTACACCCCAATGAAGTCCATAGAGATTACCTTCCCGAAGTTAAACCACTTCTGGCTGGATTCAGGGCTGCTGGGACTTGCTGTAATACTCAAGGAAGTCAATGGCAATATTCAAAGTGCAGTCACTGATGTAGGCTTAACAATGAAAGGGACAGAGGCTGAGATACGGGAGGCTATGGCAAAAGCTTATGACCTGTTGATTGAACGATATTACGATACCTCTACGAAAAAACAAAAAGATGATACGAAAGCATATAACTTCTACTATGATAGTAACGAAGATAAATTTATTGCTTTCCCGAAAAAGAAAGCCGTTGGTATTGCAAACCTTATATACAACAAAGCTCCTCGACCTGTTGGCACTTCTGTAAAATGGGAGAAAAAGATCAAAGAAAAAAAAGTTGATGAAGCATGGATTGAGATGAAGGAGGACGAAAAAGTACAAAAAGGAGAAGAAACAAGGAAAAGATATGTTCTCCCCAATTCTCATGCCAAGCTACAGAAAAGGATGGACGAATTTTTAGATAAACATGGTTTAGATGTAACTACAGTTGGCTTGCTGATTGACGGTCCAAATAAAGTACAGCCCAATGTAAACATACCTAAAAAGTTTTTTGGTGAAACAAAGGGGCAATGTTATTTATGTGGAGAAGACGGCATTTCATTAGAGGAAGCTGGACAGACAATATTCCCATTTATTACCGGATCAAGCGGTCTTTTAAATTTCAATACCCTGTGCAGTAAACCGGAGAAGGTTTGTTGGAAGTGTGCCTTCATTGGAAAGTTTGTGCCTGTCAATGGTTTTTATCTTATACAGGGGGGCGATCTATTCGCATTTTTCCCCTATTCTGTTTCTTTTGAAAAAATGATGGATGTTTATTCACCACTTCAGGATGCTAAATATGAAGATCCCGACCTCTTATTAAAGAACTTTCAGCATCCTTTAGGATTTGAAAAAAATGAAGGGGGCTGGTTCCAAAAGCCCTTTGAGGTAGCCTTTGCATTTCTCTACACGCTATACAGAAAGGTTTTGCTTCACCAAATAGGAGAAGCGGATATTTGGGAGGAAATGTGCAATCTCACTGTCTCAAAAGCGCCTCTGGAATTTGTAGTCCTTCATGCTGAATCAAAGGGACAAACGTCTATGGGAAAAATGGTCTGGCAGTTCAGAGATTCAGTTTATTTTTTCAGATTAATGGAAATTCTGGAAAAATCGGAAATAAATATAAAAGAAGTCATGAGACTGCTGATAGATTTTTCACAGAAAAGTGACAACAAAACTCTTATCAGGAACAAGGTATGTGAACGAATACTCAAGAAAAAATCGTTACTTGATTTGGTAGAGTCCCATGTATTTAGTGCAAATATGACATTCATTAAACCGCTGGTTGACTTTACCATTAAATATGAACCGATCATCAGAGAGGAGGGAAAACCTATGACAATTGATGCTCAGGATGCAGCTGTCATCCTTGGGAAAAGAATAGGAATGACGGTTGCTGAAAATGGGAAAAAGGGGGACCTTTTTGCTTTGAGGAAGGCAAGAAGGAAAACCGATTTTTTAAATGAATTAAACAGGCTCCAATTTAAATGCAAGCTGGTTGTGCCTCCGGACGTATATGAGGGGCAGTTGACGGATTCAAACTTCGTTGAATTTAAACAGTTCTGTATGATAGCGGCATTGAACAGCTTTTATGCAGCAACCCACTCAAAATAAGGAGGAAAAATTTATATGAAAAACGCAAAAGCATTAACAGTGACATATTTAACACCGGTCTCATTTGCAAGTCTGAATGGCTCGGATAAAGAGGCGGATAATATCTCAAACATCAAAAAGATTACACGGGAGACAGATCAGTTTCCTTATGTTTCTGCTCAGGCGATAAGGCGGGCATTGAGAGACCAGCTTGCAGTTATGGGGAAAACTCTTTCTGAAGGAGTGGCGGCAACAATTACAAAGGGAGCGGCCACCACTCAACAAGACCCAATGCAATATATAGATGACGACTTGTTTGGTTATATGGGAACAGCAGAAGCCAAAGAGGGGAAAAAGGGGTCATCAACTAAACGCACATCACCTGTCAGGGTATCACCCCTCGTTTCGCTGCATAAATATGAAGGAGACCTGGATTTTGCAACAAATTTCATGGGGGTTGCGGCAGGTGGAGACCCCAATATCTTTGAAACTGAGATACATTCAGGCCTCTACAGAGGAACAATACTTATTGAATTAGACAGGATTGGGTGTGGCGAAGGATTTGAGAATGATTCTTCAAATACTGAAAAGGCAGTGCGTGTAAAAGACTTTTTAACGTCTTTCAAGAATCTATGGACATCAGGCAGACAGACAAGATTTCTTGCAGACATTTCACCTAAATTTATTGCTGCTGCAATGCTAACAGTCAAAAATCCAATCTTTCTTGAATCTATTGTTGTAAATAACGGAAGCCTTAATGATAATTTACTGAAGGAAACCATTGACGACTTCAAAGAAGAGACAAAGGCCCTGGTCATCGGTGCAAGAAAGGGACTATTTTTAAATCTGCCTGCTGAAACGGTCTCTGTTGGTGACGCCTTTAATACAATGACTAACTGGATTGACGAATACTATAAGTAAAAGGGGGTATCGTGTTTGCATTTATCGTAAAAGGCTTTGCAGTAACAGCCTCCTTTAGAGTCCCTGAAAGCCATACATTCCAGCAGACCTTGCCCCTGCCGCCACCTACCACCTTAACAGGATTGATGGGGGCGGCAATAGGCTTGGATTTTGAAGATGCCATGTCGTTTAGGCAGCAGAAGAGTATTTTTTTCGGTGTGATTGGTTCGCATAAGGGAGAAATGAAAGACCTTTGGAAATACAACAAAATAAAGTCTGAAGAGTCTTTAAAGGACGTATTAATACGAGAGTATCTGACTGACTTTTCATTGACCGTTGCCATAGCCTCAAAAGATCAGACAGATATAACTGAAGTAAGAAACTGTTTCTGTAATCCCAAATACGCCTTAACCCTTGGCAACAGCGATGACCTGTTCAAAATCAAACATATAGGCGCTGTAGTTGATTCAGAAGAGGAGCAAGACTCAACCTTTGAAAATACCATGCTTGCAGGGGATCAGGCACTTGATTATAAACCAAATTTTGACTTAAAGAATACACCGATAACTTACAGGGTGATGGCTCCACAGGTTTTTCTCCTGCCGACCGCCTTTAATTTTAAGGGAGGGGAACGAAGGGTAAGGGAAAGAAAACTATTCACTTTTGTAGGATCACCCATAAAAGTTAAAAATCCTTTGCCCGTTTATAAAGTTGAAAATACTGCATTTTTTCTGTTATGACTTTTTACGCAAAGCCTGACCAGACTTATAAAGAACATGCTGAAGCAGTATATACTGCATGGAAAGAGACAATCAGCGCTAAAAGACCTCTGATTGAACGAATGGCAGAGAAGTATAATTTTTCGGCTGAAAGATTTCTCAAGGGCTCTCTTTTAACTATTGCTTTCCACGACATTGGAAAGATGATCGAGCCCTTTCAGGAAATGATGTGGGCTATAATTCACAACAAATCTTTTGATAAAAAGAAAAACTATCGCCATGAACTGGTCTCATTTTCATTTTCAGCAAAATACTGGAGCCTTATAAACAAAGAGGTATATCTGTCCTCCATCCCGTTAGAAGCGCTATCAGTTGTCGGACATCACAAAAGCCTTAATTCAGACTTGACATCATTTACCAGAGAAAGTGTACAGGATCCGCCGCAAATCATCCTTAATGGAATCAATGAGGCGGTAGCAATCGCTGAAGACTTGTTCGAAAGAGAAGGATATATTTTGCCTTTGGTAAAACAAATCAATAACCACGAAGACTATTTTAAGTCATTGTCAAATTTGATTGCAAGCGGCTTCATAAGCAAGGGCATAGAAAAGGATGGCGCCGAAAAATGCAGGGCGATTTATTTTCTCCTGAAAGGCATCCTCCATTACGCTGACTGGTACGGTTCAGGCAAAAAGAGTGTTACATATAGTGTTACAAAAGAAATTCCGCTGGTCATTGACGAACTTAAGAAACGATGTAATAAGAAAAGAATAGCATTTACTGGATTGAGACCATTTCAGGAGGCCTGCGGCAGACATTCCGGGCATGTAATCGCAGCAGCCCCGACGGGCAGCGGCAAGACAGAAGCGTCTATCCTATGGGCATTGAAAAATATTGGTGAAATGAAAGGCGCAAAGATAATATACCTTTTGCCCACAATGGTAACGGCAAACAGTATATATGAAAGATTGTCTGATTTCTTTGGGAGAGAGAACGTCGGTTTATCCCATTCAACGGCAAATCTTTTCTTGCAAAACAATTCTTCTCCAGAAGCTGAAGAAGACAGATGGGAAAGCAGAAGAGATGTCCTTTTTAATCAATCTTTTATGAAACCCATAACAGTTGGCACTGTTGATCAGTTGCTGACGGCCGGGTTCAATGCAGGCAGGTGGGTATTAAAGGAAGCAAACGCCTCCAATTCCGTAATTATAATTGATGAAATTCATGCCTATGAAGGCTGGACGATGGGACTTATCATTTCAACGATAAGGCATTTATCTTCACTTGGCGCACGATTCATGTTGATGAGCGCCACCATGCCACAGTCATTACAACAATTGTTCTCCAGGGAACTTGAAAATGCAGAAATTATTAAAGATGAAAACCTTTTAAATGCCAAAAGGAGCAAGTATTTCGTTGTAGATGAGTTTATAGACAATGCACTTGAAGATGTTGAAAAAGCAGTGCGAGCTGACAAAAGGGTATTGATGGTGGTGAATACCGTTAAGCTGTGTCAGGATTTAGCCCAAACCCCAGAATTATCTCATCTTAATCCAGTGTGCTACCATTCTCAGTTCATATTGAAAGACCGTAAGACAATTGAAAAGAAGATTAATAATGCCAATTTCGTAATCGCCACACAGGTGGTAGAGGTTTCCCTTGATATTGACTATGACTGGCTATTCACAGAATGTGCGCCTCCTGATGCCATTGCACAAAGGGCAGGAAGGGTGAACAGGTACAGAGATCCCAAAAGAGACAGCAGAGTATATATTTTCAAGTCATCAGAAAAAGGTGAAAAGGTTTACAACCAGATAAACTTTCCCAATTTTCTTGCACGTTCTTTTGAAACATTTAAAAATGCGTCGAACGAGATGAGTGAAAATGACCTTATTGGAGTAGTTGAGAAAGTTTATCGAGACTGCCGAATAGAAAATTCTGAATCGTATAATGACGCCATTCAGCAATACAAGCTATCCCAGTCTAACAGGAGCATGATTTTTGACAGCCGTCTTAAGGAAGACAAGCTGGAAGTTACCCGACAGACCAGATATGAGACGCTGTCTGTGATACCAAAATGCTTCAAAGATGAGGTACTAAAATTGACGCCGTTAGAAAGGCAGTGGTATGAAGTTAAACTGCCCCTCTGGTATGTGCTAAAAAATAAAGAAGAAGATAACGGCATTACTTTTTGTGATATGGATTATGATTCTCATATTGGAGCGATGTTTACGAAAGGCGAACAATTGTCAAGTATGATTATCTGAGAAATTGAAATGACTTTACATAAAAACAAAGTAAATTTGTACGCAATTAATGGTCTTTTTTGCACAAAACTATACGATAACTCAAAGGCACGCCCATGCTTGGCTTCCTCGGCACCTTCTCAATGAATTTCGAGATCCCGGATTACTGGGGGATCGGCAAATCAGTATCCCGGGGGTTTGGGACGGTAAAGAATGGTGGCCTCAAGAAAAACTCAAGGATAGTGACACCTTTGATACACAATAGCCATTATTATGGGTGAACATGTTACAAAAGTTATTTTCGTCAAAGGTGAGATCTGATTTTGCCGTGCGGTTTGTGCAGGTTGTTGAAAATCTCATTACAAGGGATGAAAAGTGAGAGAATCTTGTACGGAAGGATTGTCTGAATTCACCAAGAACATGAACCATGAAATAGTTGATGCTGCTGTTTTCTCCATTACTGCATCTGATCTCCTCGAATACTTGTTTTGTCCACGGTTTACGTATTTTGAACTTTACCTTGGGATACCGGAACATGAGGAAAGGCGCTTCAAGGTACGGAAGGGGCGCACGATTCATGAGGATAAAGCCAAGATAAATCCGGATTACTTGAGGAAAAAGATCGGCTGTATTGATCGAAAAAAATCAGTGTACTTGTCTTCACCTAAAGGGATACGGGGTATTATTGATGAAGTGCTTTTTTTGAATGATGGCAGCATTGCTGCCCTTGATTACAAGTATGCTGAATATAAGGAGGTAACGTTCAAGAATCACCAATATCAACTCACACTTTATAGTCAGTTGATTCACGAACATTTTCATATGCCGGTCAACCGAGGCTTCATCATATATACAAGAAGCAATAACAAGCTGGTGGAGGTTCCCATTTCGGAAAGAATGTATGCGAATCTGGATATAATTATTGAAGATATTCTGAACGTTGTACAGAAAGGAATGTATCCTGAGGCGACGAAATACAAGGCAAGGTGCCTTGATTGCTGTTACAAAAATATTTGCGAAAAGGTGATTTAAAAGAAAAAAGATAAGGAGAACGGCACATTAAATTTACTCCGGGAAGTCTTAAATGGCCATTTTTGATATGTAAAGATGGCTTTAGGAAGCAAACACAAGGGGTTGAAAAAAATCACAACTTGTCGTTTTTACGCTGTATTCACATAAAATGAGATTGTTGAGGCTATTCCATTAAAACAAGGATTGAAACTCAAGGCTAAGGTCATACTCATCATAGCTCATGCAGATTGTTGAGGCTATTCCATTAAAACAAGGATTGAAACCCTAGAGTCATAGCGAAGTCGCTATAATCGAATAATATTGTTGAGGCTATTCCATTAAAACAAGGATTGAAACAGAGATCTCCCTGATGCAGTGAAGGCAATGCCCAAAATTGTTGAGGCTATTCCATTAAAACAAGGATTGAAACTCTCCAAAACCTTAGAATCAGTGACGAAAATTAAAATTGTTGAGGCTATTCCATTAAAACAAGGATTGAAACCGAACTTGCCCTTTACCCGTTCCGTCAGCGATAATTAATTGTTGAGGCTATTCCATTAAAACAAGGATTGAAACCAAAGAGGTGCTGGAGGCCGTAGGAGCTAAAGAAATTGTTGAGGCTATTCCATTAAAACAAGGATTGAAACAGATGGAGCTTGGCCACGCCATTACCATTGCTAACGATTGTTGAGGCTATTCCATTAAAACAAGGATTGAAACCTTATGCCGCCGGTTGTAATTTGCGCTTCTACAATATTGTTGAGGCTATTCCATTAAAACAAGGATTGAAACCTAACGTAGGCGATAACGTTTATCTCAAGGACGATAACATTGTTGAGGCTATTCCATTAAAACAAGGATTGAAACTCAAGGCTAAGGTCATACTCATCATAGCTCATGCAGGATTGTTGAGGCTATTCCATTAAAACAAGGATTGAAACTATTTATGGTGTGTGGATCGAATATAAGAAGAAACATTGTTGAGGCTATTCCATTAAAACAAGGATTGAAACATGATGTCGGTAAGCCATGAAAGCTTTTCCGTAAAATTGTTGAGGCTATTCCATTAAAACAAGGATTGAAACATCTGGTAAATATCCGCTCATTGCCGCTAATGTCCACATTGTTGAGGCTATTCCATTAAAACAAGGATTGAAACTTATATAATTCGTGAGGACTCGAAATTAAGTCAAGATTGTTGAGGCTATTCCATTAAAACAAGGATTGAAACCGATATCAGCGGTCCAGAAAAAGGGCCGCACACACATTGTTGAGGCTATTCCATTAAAACAAGGATTGAAACATGAACAACCAAATTGCGCTCTGTCAGGTGTTCCGATTGTTGAGGCTATTCCATTAAAACAAGGATTGAAACAGCATTAGTGCCTCCCATAGCAGCTCGCAATGCCTATTGTTGAGGCTATTCCATTAAAACAAGGATTGAAACATTCAGCTGCTGCATCGTAGGACATTAGTCTCCTCCTATTGTTGAGGCTATTCCATTAAAACAAGGATTGAAACAGTCTGGTAGCAGCATCGTCTCCTTCTACCCTATTTGTATTGTTGAGGCTATTCCATTAAAACAAGGATTGAAACTCTACTTCCCCGGGCGCTGGCCACTGACACCAGAAGAATTGTTGAGGCTATTCCATTAAAACAAGGATTGAAACATAATATAACTGATCTTGTTATTGATTATTTAAAAATTGTTGAGGCTATTCCATTAAAACAAGGATTGAAACTAGCTGCCGAGCCTCCAGGGCCGCCCCAATCGACAAATTGTTGAGGCTATTCCATTAAAACAAGGATTGAAACATATGGTGTCATATCCCAAAACTGTATTGGGTCTACAATTGTTGAGGCTATTCCATTAAAACAAGGATTGAAACTCATCTTCAAATATTTTGTTGAGCTCCAATCTGTTATTGTTGAGGCTATTCCATTAAAACAAGGATTGAAACCCCCCACGGCAAGCTATATGAGTGGAATGGCTCCAAATTGTTGAGGCTATTCCATTAAAACAAGGATTGAAACTTCTAGGGCCGTATGCATACGGCATGGTCCTAGGGAAATTGTTGAGGCTATTCCATTAAAACAAGGATTGAAACTACTGGCCTTTGTCAAATGTATTGCGGGGTTAACAATTGTTGAGGCTATTCCATTAAAACAAGGATTGAAACTTCCTGGCGTTGCGATCAAGTCGGGCGCGTTATATATTGTTGAGGCTATTCCATTAAAACAAGGATTGAAACAGGCTATGAGTGACGCTTTTCTTTTAGGGCAGTTTTATTGTTGAGGCTATTCCATTAAAACAAGGATTGAAACTAGATAAACTTGGTTGGCGCACGTGTCGGTATGTGATCGTATTGTTGAGGCTATTCCATTAAAACAAGGATTGAAACTCTATATGCAGATCAAGTTCCGTGCCAATTCCTTAATTGTTGAGGCTATTCCATTAAAACAAGGATTGAAACCTTCCGTAGGCAAGCTGCCAGAGCCCAAATCCAACGATTGTTGAGGCTATTCCATTAAAACAAGGATTGAAACTCTTATATGGAGAGCGGTCTGGGAAAGGTTTTTGGAATTGTTGAGGCTATTCCATTAAAACAAGGATTGAAACAACCCCCCCCAAACCCCCCACTAGGGGGGGGCAGGATTGTTGAGGCTATTCCATTAAAACAAGGATTGAAACAGGGAAAAACACAGACAAAAGGACAATGAAAATCTAATTGTTGAGGCTATTCCATTAAAACAAGGATTGAAACGTTGATAATCGATGCGGTCGGAGTAGGTGAAGATGTATTGTTGAGGCTATTCCATTAAAACAAGGATTGAAACCTTTCCCGTCCCAAGGTGTGTAGCGTCTGATGTGTATTGTTGAGGCTATTCCATTAAAACAAGGATTGAAACTTCCCTTATACTCCGAATTGGGAATTTACCGAAAAATTGTTGAGGCTATTCCATTAAAACAAGGATTGAAACATCCATAATTCCGCCTCATACGCTCCATTGCCTGGGTATTGTTGAGGCTATTCCATTAAAACAAGGATTGAAACACTACGTGGACGCATTACGCGCATATACGATCAATAAATTGTTGAGGCTATTCCATTAAAACAAGGATTGAAACGTGATGTGTATCCGATATATACAGGTAAGCCCGGTACCATTGTTGAGGCTATTCCATTAAAACAAGGATTGAAACCTTCCGTAGGCAAGCTGCCAGAGCCCAAATCCAACGATTGTTGAGGCTATTCCATTAAAACAAGGATTGAAACATGAGGGGAGGGGGTAGGCGTCGGTCATGATGTGTCGAAATTGTTGAGGCTATTCCATTAAAACAAGGATTGAAACTTTCCATGTTCGGGTATGTCGCCGTCGCTTGCCGTAATTGTTGAGGCTATTCCATTAAAACAAGGATTGAAACCTCTATATTATCGAGTGCCCACCACTGCTGAGCAGAATTGTTGAGGCTATTCCATTAAAACAAGGATTGAAACATTAATTCGTTGACTTCGCCGAGGTCTATCCATTCCTATTGTTGAGGCTATTCCATTAAAACAAGGATTGAAACCGGCATTATACAGATCATTCATGGTGCCGGAATACATTATAAACCGGAGACCTTTGAAAAACGGCCCCTCACGTCATTCCGACGCGTCACCCCGATGAAAATCGGGGCGGAATCTATAACGGCCTGAAAACACTGGATTCCCCCGTATCGAGTACGGGGCAGGCTCAAGTCAAGCACGGAATGACGGCAAGGCGATTTAATCACAAATTCAAAGGTCTCAACCGGTGATGATCCGAAAAAAAACCCTGGATGGACCGGTATAGCTCTTCCTCTTTGCCCTTGAGTTTACCCCGAACACAACGCTCAATATCCCCCAAAGTCAGTCTCTCCCGATCAGAAACAAGCAAATTCATCAGATTGCGCCCCGTTACCCAAATAAATCCGATACCACCGAATCTATCTTGATATTGGCCGACTCAAAAAGCTTGTGCGTCCGCTTCCGGTAATCCCCAACCGTATGAACATACTGCTTCCGCAACCGGGTCAAATCACGCCATTGCCTGACTTCCTTCGTGGGTATAAAACTGCCTCGCAAAAGACCATGACGCAATAATCCGGCAAGCCACTTACTGTCCCCTATATCCGTCTTGCGGCCAGGAACCTTCTTGATATCCCGTGCATTGACGAAAACAACCCCGACAGAATCCTCCAGTACATTATGAACCGGTCGCCGGTATATCCCTGTACTTCCCATCGTCACAACGGGACAGTCGTGATCAAGCAACCATGCCCGCAGGCGCATCAG
>DHHR01000049.1:0-12657 GCA_002403385.1 Syntrophaceae bacterium UBA4767
ATACAACTGCTTGCGCCTGCCTTAACGCTTCCGCCATCTTCGCCTTCGATAAGTACGCTTTGGCAACTTCCAATTTTTCCTGCCCCCTTGCTTCCTCGCCATAACCGCACCTCCTTCTTAAAGGTGAGGATATTATATCACATTTGATTTAAAAATGGAATGAGATTACCACGCAGCAAGAATTGGTCACTACCCAAAAATAAAAGGGTTGGAAGTCTGAAATGCAGTCCCCTATGGTCATTATTTCAGACCCCCTACCCATCGAAGATGGTGAGCCCTGTCGGGATCGAACCGACAACCTACTGATTAAGAGTCAGTTGCTCTACCGGCTGAGCTAAGGGCCCATTATTTCCCTATTTTTTGGCACGCCCGGTAGGATTCGAACCTACGACCAACAGATTCGAAGTCTGCGACTCTATCCGGCTGAGCTACGGGCGCAATTTTCTCTATATTGGGGTGAGTGAAGGGACTTGAACCCTCAACCTCCGGGGCCACAACCCGGCACTCTAACCACTTGAGCTACACCCACCATTATCTCTGGTACGCCTGCAGGGATTCGAACCCGGGACCTACGGATTAGAAGTCCGTTGCTCTATCCAGCTGAGCTACAGGCGCGTATTTGCTTTCTCGTCAGGAGGGGTGCCTAATAACCCCAATGTTACAATTTGTCAAGATTTAATGATGGCATCCACTATTTTACATAACCGGCAATACCTTCAAAAATATAACCTTCCTTTGATTTTTTTTCCCCCCCTGCATCTGTCGTGTAAAAATGGCGCCCCGTTTTAGGATTATACCAACGGTAAAGCGGTTTTGTTCCCCCTAGTCGGGAAGTGCCAATATTTCCAATTATACCTTCATAAATGTATCCAGCAAATCTTTTTCTGTCCAAATTCAAAACATATGAATAGTAATGATCGCCCTTTTGGGGGTTGAACCATCTATAGAATTCAGCCGTTCCCGGTGTACCAGCAGTAAATAGTCTGAAGGCAATCCCTTCTTTAATGTAACCATTTAGCTTTGAAACCTTGAAATCTCCTTGAGGGTCCGCCGTGTATAGATAGTCGGATTTCTTTAAATAACGGTAAACATCAATTATTTTTGATGTTTCCGCTGCGACTACTTCCATGGATAATACAGCTTCCGCTTCACCTCCATTCGATTTAAAAAGGACCTTTCCAGTATAAAAACCGGGCACTAATCCGATGGTATTTACCCCAATATTGACATAATCATGTTCGGTCAATGTAGCTCCACTATCAGGAAAGATGTCGATCCACTTTACGCCTTGCTTAACAATTTCTTTTTCGGAAAATTGAACGCCTTCGATGAGAAATTGTCCATTTACGGGAATCAATGCCAGAACATGGGGGTTTTCCGGAGAATCATTTACAACAAGACTTTCCTGAAGATCTTTTTTTACAAGCAAAAAGTGGTAGTCATAAGTCAAGTTATCATCTGTGTAAAATTGGAGATTCCCTTCACTTGAATGGGAAGAAAAGAACACTTCAATAAAATTTCCTGAAAATTGGTATTTAAGTGTCTGCGTTTTCTTGGCTAGGCAGGGATACCCGTTCAATAAAGTATAATTACCAGACAAAGAAGCCGTGTCTTTATCGATAGTGTAGGTGGTGGTATGGCTATCCTTCTTTTTATCATCTAAAAACGATTTATACCTCCTTCCCCACTGCCTATGAGTTTCCACATTGCCGCTTTCTTGTCCCTCTACGCTTGCATACCATTTTAGAAGAGCCTCGCCTCTATTACTCAGACTCAACCTTTTGACCATTTTTTCTCCCGCTTTTACAGCTCCCAAATCCAGTCGAAGGGGTTCTAAATTTATCTTTGGCAATAGATTATCAGGTAACGAAACTGTAAAATGCATAATAGCGGTTTTTATACAATCATTGAAGCGGAATTGAATTTTCTGGCTATAAGCGCCTGGGGGGAACTCTTTCTGACAGACAATAATTTTATTGCCGCTTTCAAGACGCAACTGTATAATAGACAATTCACCGTTGCTATTTCCCGGTTTGTTGTTATTCCCTATATATTTAAGCGTAACTTTTATCTCATGGGAAGTTTTATCTGGCCCCATAAACCCATCTACACGTGCACCAGCGGGCAATATCCAATCTTCTATTTCAATTAAATTCCACTTTAATGGAACATTGCCTTTCTTTTTTAAGGAAAAATCCTTAGTGACACCTTTTTCGAAACGGCAAATATTACCGAAATCTATTTCGAAAGGGAAGATAAATATATCCGTTTCAGCTTGAATGATTTGCAGGCGCTCATCATGTTGTGCTAGTGGAAAGTTACCCGCTTCTAAAACTGACATTTCACGGGCAATTGCTATCTCGGAACAGCAAATTACAACTAATGAGAGAAAAAAAATGAAGTGCATGATTTTACATAATCGCCTTGTCATTCTTTATCTCCTTTCAATACGTCAAGTTGTCTAACGCAAAGCGTTAAAGAACGCAATGATTTTTATAGTGAAAATACTTGACACGATTTTATTCTATGGGTTAACAACCTATCGCTGTTTAAAAAAATATGCGATTATTTCTATGGAGTATAGCGAAATCAAATATTGGGTGGCCTTGAAGCGGCTCAAGGGTATTGGGAATTTGTCATTTAAAAATTTATTGGATGCTTACGGGGCGCCTCGCAAGGCATTTGAAGTTGATCCCCTTTCGTTAATTGCTGTTTCGGGAATTGATATTCAAATAGCCAAGGATATTCATAATTTCAATCAATGGGACAAGATTGACGAGGAATTGGATACCGCTCAAAAGCTGGGAGTATCCATCATCACCTGTCACGATCCTTTGTATCCTCAGAACCTTCAGAAGATATATGATCCCCCTCCTTATCTTTACGTAAAGGGCAACCTCAAAAAAGACGACATCAATCTGGCTGTAGTGGGCTCCCGAGCAGCCAGTACTTATGGAAGATATTCCACGGAAAGAATCTGTCGGGAACTCACACTGAGAGGAATTACAATCGTAAGCGGATTAGCCCGGGGCATTGATTCTTCTGCCCATAGGGGAGCGTTGTCCGGAAAAGGGAGAACAATAGCTGTACTAGGAACAGGTTTGGATATCATATATCCGCCTGAAAACAAGAAACTTTTCGAAGCCATTATAGAAAATGGCGCGGCGCTCTCTGAGTTTCCCTTTCACACTCCTCCCAATGCCTTTAATTTTCCAACGCGTAATCGGATTATAAGCGGCTTATCCTATGGCGTAGTTGTCATCGAGGCAACCGACAGGAGCGGTTCTCTCATAACGGCAAGACTTGCGCTTGAGCAGGGACGTGAAGTTTTTGCGGTTCCGGGAAATATAGATTCCCTAAGATCAAGGGGCGCACACAAACTTATTAAGCAGGGTGCGAAACTTATTGAAAATGTCGATGACATTCTTGAAGATATCTTTCCCCAGGTAAACTTCCCCTCCAAAACAACTACTTCCACCGTGGGTGAGAATAAAATTCTCACAACATCAGGCCATAAAAAAACACACGTTCCCATAAGCGCCGCGGAGCAAGGCATATTAAAATTGCTGTCAACAGTAAAACCCATGAGCGTTGACGATATCATCTGCTCGTCAGGAAACAATCCGCAGGAAACACTAAATATCTTGTTGACCTTAGAACTAAAAGGATTTATCAGGCAATTGCCCGGGAAAAAATTCGTTATCGAGGAATAAATATGTGTGATTCATTGATTGTCGTCGAATCGCCGACCAAGGTAAAAACGATTAAAAACTATCTTGGCTCCCATTACGATGTCAAAGCAACCATGGGACATATCAAGGACCTTCCAAAATCAAAACTGGGCATTGATATAGAACATGATTTTGAACCGACGTATCAAACGATTGAAAGCAAAAAGAAGATCATAAATGAACTAAAAAAAGCCGCCAACAATGTTCAAAATATCTATTTGGCCCCCGATCCTGATCGTGAAGGCGAAGCCATAGCTTGGCAAGTTGCGGAAGAAATCGGGAAGAAAAATAAGAAGATTTATAGGGTTCTCTTTAACGATTTGACGAAAAGCACCATCATGGAAGCCATTCAACATCCCAGAGAAATTGATTCAAATAAATATGATGCCCAACAAACACGACGCACATTAGATCGTTTGGTGGGTTATCAAATCAGTCCCGTTCTCTGGGAAAAAGTTAAACGCGGGTTGAGCGCTGGTCGCGTCCAGTCTGTCGCCGTTCGCATCATCTGTGATCGAGAAGATGAAATTAACCGTTTTATTCCGGAAGAATACTGGCATATCACAGCCACCTTGCAAGGATCGAATCCGCCGCCTTTTGAAGCAAAACTCATAAAAAAAGACGCAAAAAAAATCAAAATAAACAGCGAAGCTCAGGCTAACGCAATTTTGGATGAGCTTAAAAGCGCTTCTTACTCGGTTGAAAAAATTGAAAGAAAAGAAGTAAAGCGCTTTCCCTTACCGCCATTTACAACCAGCAAGCTTCAGCAGGAAGCCTCGCGTGGGCTTCGATTCCCAGCCCAAAAGACCATGCGTGTTGCCCAGCAGTTGTACGAAGGGGTTAAGATAGGCAATGAAGGATTCATAGGTTTGATAACATATATGAGGACTGATTCTGTCAGGATTGCCGAAGAGGCGCTAAATGACGTTCGTAGATATATAAATCAAAACTACGATGCTTCTTACCTTCCCGCAAGGGCCAAGATATATAAAAATACTGCAACAGCTCAGGATGCCCATGAAGCTATCAGACCAACATCTATGGGCTATAAGCCTCAGTCCATTAAAATGTATTTGAGCAATGATCAATTTAAGCTATACCAACTCATATGGAACCGTTTTGTAGCAAGTCAAATGAATCCGGCGTTATTCGATCAGACGACCATTTCGATAAAGGCTGGTCCATATCTTTTTCAGACCAAAGGTTCCATTATGAAATTTCCCGGTTTTACAATCTTATATAATGAAAGCGCTGAAAATAATGAGGTGGACACGGAATTTGGAAAAATTATTCCACAACTATCAGAAAAGGAAGGGCTTTCTCTTTTGTCACTAAAGCCCGAACAAAAATTCACACAGCCTCCGCCAAGATTTTCGGAAGCTTCTCTTGTAAGAGAGCTTGAGGAAAAAGGAATTGGTCGGCCAAGCACCTATGCAACCATATTGAGCACGATTCAGGAAAGAAATTATGTCCGCCTTGAAGGCGGGAAGTTCTTCCCGACAGAGCTTGGCGTTTTAGTCAACGAATTGCTTGTTCAAAACTTTCCGATGGTTATGGACATCGCATTTACTGCCTCTTTGGAAAACAAACTTGATATGATTGAAGAGGGTAAAATCGGCCGAATTGTAACATTAACTGACTTTTATAAGCTCTTTGAGGCTGAACTAAATAAAGCAAAAACGAAAATGAAAAATGTAAAGCGTGAAGAAACACCTACTGAACATATTTGTGAGAAATGCGGCAGTCCCATGGTAATAAAATGGGGTAAGAACGGTAAATTCATTGCCTGTTCCAATTATCCGAGATGTAAAAACACCATGAATGTTTCGTCAGATAACAATTCATCACAAAAAACAACAGAGACTCAGCAGACAACCGCGGCGATTTGCGACAAGTGTGGCAGTCCCATGGCTATCAAAAAAGGTAAATTCGGTAGGTTTCTTGGTTGTTCCAAATATCCTGACTGTAAAAATACCATGCCCATCAATATCGGGATTAAATGCCCCGTGGAAGGATGCAGCGGCTTCCTAACGGAAAAAATGAGTAAAAAGGGAAAGATATTTTATAGCTGTTCCCGGTACCCTGCCTGCACTTTTGCCCTCTGGGACAAACCCATCCCAGAACCGTGCCCACATTGTCAATACCCTTTCCTTGTCGAAAAAAATATCAGGGGCAAAGGACATTCCAGAGCAGTATGCCCCAATAAAGACTGTAATTACAAATCTTGAATGTAACCATGCCTTTCCAGTAAATGTTTATTATAGGGGATGGCCTCGCCGGTTGCGAAAGGGCATGGCAAATACTGGAATAAAAAAATGAGTACATAAAAAAAGGGGGCCAACCATAGAAAATTAGCCCCTTTTCATATCTGGCGGGGTCGACGAGGCTCGAACTCGCGCCCTCCGGCGTGACAGGCCGGCGTTATAACCAGCTTAACTACGACCCCGAAAATTCATTTTTATATTACACCGACAACTAAATATGATAACTTTAAATGTAGAATTGCATTAAATACGGCTATCATCAATAATCGATTGATATGTTTAATTGCCAAGGTAATAATCTATATCAGGAATCATAATGTTTATTTTGCATTTAGCTTTCTTAAACAGATTCCCTCGCAAACCATGGTAGGCGGAACAGGACTTGAACCTGTGACATCCACGGTGTAAACGTGGCGCTCTCCCAACTGAGCTACCCGCCCACGCAGCAATCAGAGTTGCGCTCATTAACAATAATAAATCCCATTGTCAAGTATTAAATAAGCTATCTATTTGTGCTTCCGCGTGCGGAAGACTTTAATCTATCCTCAAATAATCCTTAGAAAATTGAGGTGTATTCATTGGCGCTTGCAAGGATATGAAGGATGGCTTGTCATCAGTTGCGTCACCTTCTTCCGACAGTTTATCTTGAGTTACAAAGGCCACCTTCATCACTTCGTCCACATGTTCAACAGATATAATTTCAATGGCCTTTAAAACATTTGCCGGAACTTCAGATAGGTCTTTTTCATTATCTTTCGGAATTATTACCGTCTTCATATTGGCTCTATGTGCGGCCAACAATTTTTCCTTTAGTCCTCCTATGGGAAGCACCCTTCCTCTCAAAGTTATTTCCCCCGTCATGGCGAGATCACCGCGCACTTTTTTCTTCATGAAGGCTGAGGCAATGGATGTCGCAATGGCAATGCCTGCTGATGGGCCGTCTTTCGGTATAGCCCCTTCAGGTACATGAACATGAATATCCACTTCTTTGTAGAAATTTTCCGGCAAACCGAATTTTTGCGCTTTCGCCCTTACATAGGTTAAGGCCGCTTGCGCTGATTCCTGCATCACATCACCTAACTTACCCGTCAACGTCAGTTTCCCTGTTCCTTGCATAATTGATGATTCTATCGCTAAAAGCTCACCGCCTACTTCCGTCCATGCCAATCCAATAGTCAATCCGATCTCATCTTTCCCTTCCGCTTCTCCATGGCGAAATTTAGGAACTCCCAGGTATTTAGAAATGACCTTGGATGATACCTTTATTTTCTTGCCTCCACCATGGGTGACAATTTCTCGCGCCAGTTTCCTGCAAATTGAAGCAATTTCTCTTTCCAGGTTTCTAACACCGGCTTCCCTAGTATACTGCCTTATGATAGTCAGCAAGGCGCCATCTGAAAAAAAGATGTTGTCTTTCGTAAGGCCGTTAGCTTCCATTTGTTTTGCCACAAGAAATTTTTTTGCAATGTTGAGCTTTTCTAGCTCAGTATAGCCCGCAAGACGAATAACTTCCATTCTGTCTTGAAGGGGAGCGGGAATAGTTTGGAGAACATTTGCCGTTGTTATAAACATTACATCGGATAAATCGTAGTCAACCTCTAAATAATTATCATTGAACGCATAATTTTGTTCGGGATCAAGCACCTCTAAAAGCGCTGCGGAGGGATCGCCTCTGAAATCTGAGCTAAGCTTATCAACCTCATCCAGGCAAAATACGGGGTTGTTCGAACCTGCCTTTTTGAGTAATTGCACAATTTTCCCAGGCAGCGCTCCTATGTATGTTCTCCGGTGGCCCCTTATTTCCGCTTCATCTCTAACACCGCCAAGAGACAACCTAACGAATTTTCGGTTTGTGGCCCGCGCAACCGATTTTGCAACCGAAGTTTTCCCGACACCGGGAGGTCCAACAAAACATAAAATGGAACCTTTGTTTTTCTGTATTAAAGTCTGCACAGCAAGATACTCTAAAATTCTTTCTTTAACTTGCTTTAAACCATAGTGATCTTCTTCCAGTATATTTTCAGATTCCTTCAGCGTGTGCTTATTTTCAGTTTTTTCTGCCCATGGCATATCAAGAAGCCAATCGATATAATTTCTAACCACAGTGGCTTCCGCTGACATGGGAGCCATCATTTGTAATTTTTTTAGTTCGTGTCTAAATTTCTTTTGTGCTTCTTCAGACATTTTCTTCTGTTTTGCCCTTTTTTCAAGTTCTTCGATTTCATTCTTGAAATCATCTTTTTCTCCCATTTCTTTTTGAATTGCCCGCATTTGCTCATTAAGATAGTAATCTTTCTGAGTCTTCTCCATTTGTTTTTTAACTCGCTTCTTAATCTTTTCCTCAACCTGAAGGATTTCTATCTCGGCAACCATGAACTCATAAATTTTTTCTAGACGAGCGTTGATATCGTATATCTCTAAAATATTTTGTTTATCCTCGATTTTAATATTCAAGTGCGAAGCGATCACATCTGCGAGTTTTGATGCATCATCAATAGAAGCAATGGTGGTGACAATTTCTATCTGAAGCTTTTTGCTTAATTTTATATAAGTCTCGAAGGCTTCTTTTATATTCCGTTTTAGCGCCTCCGTGCTAACCTGATCGTCCATCTCAATTTCTTTAATTTCTTCGATATCTACGAAAAAGAATTCATCCTTTGTCAAATATCGTTTGATAATGCCTCTTTTTTTGCCCTCCACAAGAACCTTTACTGTTCCATCAGGCAATCGTAAAAGCTGTATGATGATACCTATAGTTCCCACCGAATAAATATCTTCTTCTCTTGGATCATCTTTCTGAGCGCTTTTCTGCGCTACCATGAAAATACCTTTTTCATATTTCATGGCATATTCTAGAGCAAAAATAGACTTCTCTCTTCCGACAAAAAGAGGCACAATCATGTGCGGAAAGACAACAACATCTCTCAAAGGCAAAAGAGGAACCGCTATTGTCTTTTTTTCTTTCTCGTCATTTCCGTCATACTCAAACATACTCGTCCTCTTATTTTACTTTTTCATGGCTTCCGATTTTGTTTCGTAGATAAGAATCGGTCTTTCCTTGTTAAGGATGACTTCTTCGCCTATTACACATTCCCGGACATCCGTTAAAGATGGTATTTCATACATAATATCAAGCATCGCATTTTCAATAATCGATCGCAACCCTCTGGCTCCAGATCTTCTCTCTTCGGATAGTTTCGCTATTGTTCTTAAGGCGCCATCGGTGAACTTTAATTTCACATTGCCGATTTCAAATAACTTCTTGTATTGTTTTACAATAGAGTCTTTGGGTTCGCTCAGAATCCTTACCAACTCTTCCTGGTTTAACTCATCCAATGTTGCAATAACCGGCAGCCTTCCCACAAACTCGGGAATAAGGCCATATTTTAACAGATCCTCCGGTTGGATCTCCAAAAGTAACTCACCAACTCTTCTTTCTTTTTTGCTTTTTATTTTTCCACCGAATCCCAAGGCGCTTCTGCCGCAACGACGGGCGATGATATCTTCTAAACCAATGAAAGCTCCACCGCAAATAAACAATATGTTTGTGGTATCGACCTGTATAAATTCCTGCTGCGGATGTTTTCTCCCACCCTTTGGGGGGATGCTTGCCATTGTTCCCTCAATGATTTTTAGAAGCGCTTGCTGGACACCCTCTCCAGATACATCTCTAGTAATTGAGGGATTGCCGGATTTTTTTGCAATTTTATCAATTTCATCGATATATACAATACCCTTTGACGCCATTTCGACATTATAGTCTGCGTTTTGCAATAAACTTAATATTATGTTTTCGACATCTTCACCAACATATCCTGCTTCTGTTAATGTTGTTGCGTCTGCTATGGCAAAGGGGACATTTAAAACTTTTGCTAGCGTTTTCGCCAGGAGGGTCTTGCCGGATCCGGTAGGGCCCATGAGGAGTATGTTGCTCTTTTGAATTTCAATGCCACCAAGATTGATGCCGGGAAACAGCCGCTTATAATGGTTGTAAACTGCAACAGATAAAACCTTCTTGGGGTGTTCTTGACCGATCACATATTGGTCTAAAAATTTCTTTATTTCCTTTGGGTCCGGTATCCTCCTAAGAAGATCATCTGTAGTACTGGTATCACCTTCTTCCTCAATAATGCACCGGCATAAGTCAATGCATTCATCACAAATATATGCTGTAGGTCCCGCGACAAGCTTTCTGACCTCATCCTGGGTTTTGCCGCAAAAAGAACAGAAAAGAGGCCCCTGCCCTCCCCCCTGAGTATCCCTTCCTTTCTTAAGCATTCATAGCCTCCCTTTTTATCATTGTTACTTATATTCTTTTTTCAAGAACCTCGTCAATTAGACCATATGCTTTGGCCTGCTCGCTGGTCATATAATAATCTCTTTCGGTGTCAGCCTCAATTTTTGATAGAGGCTGCTTAGTTAATTTAGCAAGGACCCTGTTTAATTTATCTTTCATTCTCAATATTTCACGCGCTTGAATGTCTATATCCGTAGCTTGACCCTGAAAACCTCCTAATGGTTGATGGATTAATATCCTTGAGTGAGGCAAGGCTGCTCTTCTTCCCTTTTCACCGGCAGCAAGTAACAACGCCCCCATACTTGCCGCCTGCCCCATGCAAATTGTACATACAGGTGGTTTTATATATTGCATGGTATCATAAATGGCCATTCCAGAGCTAACTTGCCCTCCCGGGGTATTCAAATAAAAAAATATTTCTTTATCGGGGTCTTCTGCCTCCAAAAATAACAATTGAGCAATAATCAAGTTTGAAACGTCATCGTCAATTGCCGAACCGAGAAAAACAATCCTATCCTTCAGAAGCCTTGAATATATATCATACGCCCTTTCCCCTCGACCATCTTGTTCAACAACCATAGGTATTAGGGTCATTTATTATCTGCCTCCCCCCTATTTTTATCTGATTGCTTTATATTTTTAACGTTTGATTTTTCCTTGATTAAATCAAATACCTTTTTATGAAGAAGTTCTGTGCGGACATTTTCCAATAAACCGTTTTGTTTAAGTGATTTTTTAAAGGTATCGAAGTCTTGAACATTTTTTTCCGCTATTTCTTCAATTTTCGCATCAATTTCCTGCTCGGTAACCTCTATTCTTTCTTTTTTTGCGATACTCTTTAGAATTAGCGCCGTTTTTACTATCTTGACAGCTTCATCCTTAAAACCATCATGAAGTTTGAAACTCATTTCAGTTGCCTTGTTTTGCTCTATGCCACTTGCCACCATCCGCCTCTGAGCTTCAGTCATCATATAGCGAATCTGGAGTTCTACAAGTGATGGCGGCACCTCGAAAACGTTATTTTCCAATAAGTTATCGATAATCTTTTCTCTTAAGGCAACATCGGATTTTACGGCATTATCTTCTTCGATAAATTTTTGTATATCTTTTTTTAGCTCTTCCAGGTTTTCGTATTTATCGAAGTTCTTTATAAAGTTTTCGTTAATTTCCGGTAATTTTTTTTCTCTTATGTTATTCAACACAAGCGAAAACTCAACAGTTTTATTTTTTAAGCGCTCTACATGATAGTCTTCTGGGAATTTTATTGTAAACGTTTTTGTTGCATTTTTTTTCATACCGATAATTTGCTCCTCAAAGCCCGGTATAAATGTCTTTGAACCAACTTCTAAAAAGTAATTTTCTGCTTTTAGTTCTTTCAAAGCGTGGCCATCAAGAACTCCCTGAAAATTAATATTCACATAGTTTCCTTCTTCAACAACTTTATCTTCTGCCACTTCTTCCATGGTTGCGAACATTTCTCTCATGTTTTGGAGTCGCGCATCTATATCCTCTTCGGTGACATCATATTCCTCTTTTTCCAATTCCAAACCCGTATAATTTTGCGGCTCAAAATTTGATTCTGTTTCTATTATGGCTGAAAAAATAAAATCTTTATCCGCTTCAATGCCATTTTGTTCAATCATTGGCTGGGTTAACGGTATCAATTCACTCTTTTTAACCGCCTCCCAATAAAACCTATTGATAAGATTGGATGCCGCTTCATTTTCAGCATGTTCCTTGTAATATGTCTCCAAGATATTTCTCGGAATTTTTCCTTGTCTAAAACCTCTAATTTTTACCTTTTTATTAACCTCTTGATAAACGGCATCCAACTCTTTTTTTACGTCTATCCATGGTACGCCAAAGGACAATTTCTTCTTAACTGGGCTAATCTCCTCAACTTTCAGCGATATGCTTGTTTCTGTCACTATAGTAACTCCTCAAATAAAATGTTACCTGGTGCGAGAGAGGGGACTTGAACCCCTATCCGCCTAGGCGGGCTGGATCCTAAGTCCAGTGCGTCTGCCAATTCCGCCACTCTCGCAGGCAAGCCTTTCTGCAAATTTATATCCATTAAGTCATTAATTGTCAATCGTAATTGCTCAAGTTAGAGAAGCCAAATCTTCTCCTCCACTTTCAAAGAGCTATATCCGGCCCGTTAGAAATGGGCTGAGACTTGCCCGTCAATTTTAAACCTGGCGTCAAAAAATCACACAAAAAATCAAAATCTTATTGCAAAACTATTTTAGATTTATATGAAAAGTGGTCACCACTACATGTTTTTTTAGACATTTATCAATCCATGATAATGAGACCTTTGAATTTGTGATTAAATCGCCTTGCCGTCATTCCGTGCTTGACTTGA
>DHHR01000049.1:12700-58160 GCA_002403385.1 Syntrophaceae bacterium UBA4767
CTCAAGTTAATGGACCAAGTTCGCGAGGTCCTCCGATATCACCATTATGATTATCGCACAGAGCAAACTTATCGTCAATGGAGCCTTCGTTTATGAACTGCCGTGCAGGCAAGAGAGGCGCACGAGTCATCAAATATTCCTTGTCTTTTTGTTTTGTCTAGTTATAATTTCTCTTAACATTTTTAAGGTTGGTCATGACACGTTGAAAATAGGACTAATTTCCGATACCCATCTAAGCCGTTTTGATCAGAGACTTGCAAAGATAACTGGTAAATATTTCAAGGATGTTGACTTCATTTTACATGCTGGGGATATTGTTGATTTAAGAGTGCTCGAAGGATTCGGAGATAAGGAAGTGAAAGCCGTTTACGGCAATATGGATCCTTTAAGCGTTCAGGGAGCGCTGCCGCAAGAAATAATGCTCGATCTCATGGGCTTTAAGGTGGCGTTGATCCATGGTTGGGGTATGCCTTTGGGTATTGAAAAAAGGATTATAAACAAGATAGGTCGTCATGTGGATTGCGTTATTTATGGTCACACACACAAGGCATGTATCAAAAATCACGAGGGAATCCTTTTTTTAAATCCCGGCTCTCCGACAGATAAACGTTTTGCCGATCGGAATACCATAGGCATTCTTGAAATTGGAGAAAAACCATATGGTAGAATTATCGAGCTAACGGATGAAATGTTTTGTTGAACATTTAAGATACATACTAACGATACAGGAATAAGAAATGAAATCCATATATGCGCCATGGAGGATGGCTTATATAAAGGGTAAGAAACCAGATGGTTGTATTTTCTGCAGGGATTCCATCAGAAACGAAAACTTTGTTCTCTTCGAAGGGAAAACCGCTTTTGTGATGATGAATCTCTATCCTTATACTAGCGGCCATTTAATGATTATCCCTTACAGGCATATTAGTAAGGTGGAAAACCTTACGGCAGAGGAAAAACTGGAAATATTCAATCTTCTGGATATGGCAATCGTAGCTTTGGAAAAGGCGATGCATCCTGAAGGCTTTAATGTAGGCATGAATTTAGGAAAAGCTGGAGGCGCCGGTGTTGATGATCATATTCATATGCATATTGTTCCCCGTTGGATGGGAGATACGAATTTTATGTGCACAGTTGGCGATGCAAGAGTGATTCCGGAAGATGTAATAAAAACATGGGAATTGCTGCGCCCGTACTTTTTAAAAAAGCCTGAGGAGGTCTAGCGAGATGAAAGTAGTTTATACGATAATTATTGTGCTGCTCGTGCTTTTTGTTATCACTTTTTCATTGGCCAATACTACGGAAATGCAGTTGAAATATTTCAACATTATCAATGTTTCCATGCCGACATATATGCTTTTATTTATCGCATTTCTTTCAGGAATCATCTTTACTGGTTTTATGGGGGTTGTGGAAAGATTCCGTTTAACGCGCACCATTGCCCGATTAAACAAGACCATCAGGGAACTCCGGCGAGAGCTTAGGGCGAAAGAGGATTTTGGCGGTAGCAGTGAACAAAAAAATTCAGATAAAGTCTAATCAAGCATACCTTACTTAAAAGCCTCAAAACGTGAAGTTTATTGCCGATATAAATTTGGGAAAGCTAGCAAAATGGCTCCGAATTTTCGGATATGATACCATTTATTATCGTGGCGCTGCAAACCGAAATTTTTTAAGAGAAGCCCAAGCAGAGAATAGAGTAGCCCTAACGAGAAAAAGGAAGATGAACCATTGTCAATTTGATGGCTGGCTTATGATTATTTATAGTGACCATGTCCAACAGCAGTTAGCGGATGTCATTGACAATTTTGGCCTTGTGCTCAGGCAAGATCGATTATTTAAGCTCTGCATCCGATGCAATGAACCTTTGTCGGAAATGCGCAGGGAAGAAGCAAAGGAAATCGTTCCTTCGTACGTGTATGAAAATCATTTGCTCTTTAAAAGATGTCCCAAGTGCAAACGGGTATTTTGGCCTGGAACACATAAGGATAAAGCGAACCAGTTTGTCAGAAGCCACATTCAGAAGGGTCACCTTTAATTTTTTCAATGGTATGTTTCAAAGCAGGAAGGATTACCGATAAATTTTCACGAGCAGCCTTGGGACTGCCCGGTAGATTGACAATGAGCGTTTGCCCCCTGACGCCGGCGATGGCTCGTGAAATCATTGCGTTTGGCGTAATCAGAAAACTTTTGTGCCGCATAGCTTCTGCCATGCCGGGAAGCGCCCGGTGTAGCACTTCTGAGGTAGCGTCGGGGGTGACATCCCGTGGACTTACTCCTGTGCCTCCAGTTGTTAAGACGAGATCAAGCTTTCTAATATCGCTGTATTCAATGAGTTTTTCTTTGATAATTTCCTTTTCATCAGGAATAACGGTATAATCACCAGAATACGTTCCGATGTTTTCCATCAACCGGAAAATTTCCAAGGCACTCTTATCTTCTCGTTTTCCTTCAGAAGTTTTGTCACTGACAGTGATGACTCCATATGTAATTGACATGTTATGCTTTTTCTTTTTTTGATTCGGCGATCAATTTTTCTGCAATATAGGGAGGAACTTCATCATAATGGGAAAATTCGTAGGTAAAAGTCCCCCGTCCGCTGGTCATCGATCTCAAATCTGGCGCATATTTCATAATTTCGGCCAATGGCGCCTGACCTTTGATGATTTGATGAGATCCCTTCGTATCCATGCCAAGCACTTTGCCCCGTCTGCTGTTTAAATCACCGATCACGTCGCCCATATATTCATCAGGCACCTCAATGTCGATATTGACAATGGGTTCTAGAAGTGTGGGTTGACAGGCAAGAACCCCTTTTTTGAAACCAAGCGATCCTGCGATTTTGAATGCCATCTCCGAGGAATCAACAGTATGGTAAGAGCCATCCACCAAGGATACCTTTACATCGACAACAGGATAGCCGGCTAAAACACCTTCCTGCATAGCCTCAATAATTCCTTTCTCAACAGCCGGCCTGTACTGCTGAGGAATAACACCGCCTACAATTTTGTCAACGAACTCAAAGCCCCCGCCTTTTGGTAGCGGCTCTATATCCAGCCAGCAATCTCCGTACTGACCGCGTCCGCCGGACTGCTTTTTATATTTCCCCTGGACATTGGTCTTGCCCTTGATGGTTTCTTTATAGGGGATCTTCGGTGTTTTGAGATTCACTTCCACCCCGAATTTTCGCTTCATTTTTTCAACGGATACTTCAATATGAACTTGCCCCATGCCTGACAAGATCATTTCCCTCGTTTGTTCGTCACGTCGATACTGTAAAGTAGGGTCTTCTTCCGTGAGCCTTGTAATGGATGAAACAATCTTATCTTCATCGCTTCTCGTTTTCGCTTCCACGGCAAATGACATGATGGCACGAGGCGGTTCAAGCTTTTCATAAACAATGGGAGCCTTCTCATTACAAACAGTATCACCGGTTGCCGTATCTTTGAGTTTGGCGACGGCTGCGATGTCACCGGGAACGAGAGGCGAATCGATGGGTTTTTGGCTCTTTCCCTCAAGAAAAAAAATGTTGCCGAAACGCTCATTAATCTTACGAACGGTGTTCACAAAACTAGCATCTGAAGATACGGATCCTGAATAAACCCGGAAAATTGTGAGTTTGCCTGCATAGGGATCGGCGATGGTTTTAAAAACAAATGCGGAGAAAGGTTCGGATTCTGCGGGAAGTCTTTGAACATCTTCTTTCGTATTCGGATTTTTGCCTATTACAACTCCGCGATCCGTAGGCGAAGGTAAGCAGGCTACGATCATATCAAGTAAAGAGGTGGCGCCAATATTCTTGATGGCAGATCCGCATAAGGCCGGAATAAGGGCGCCGGAAATCACAGCCTTCCTAAGGCCGTTCCAAATTTCTTCCGTGGAAAGTTCGCCGGTTTCCAGATACTTGTCCATTAATTTTTCGTCGGATTCTGCAATATCTTCAACCATGGCTTCACGACATTCATTGGCTTTACCTTCCAAGTCAGCGGGAATGTCTCCAGCCTTATATTTTCCCGTAGCTTCGTCAAATGTCAAACTTCTCATAGAAATCAAGTCTATAAGCCCGGCAAAGTTGCTTTCGGCGCCTATGGGAAGATGAAGGGGGGTAACTTTCTTGCCCAGCCGTATTTTTATCGTTTCAATGGCATGATAAAAATCTGCACGCTCCCTGTCCATTCTATTGATAAAAACGATTCTAGGAAGCTTAAATTCATCGGCGTATTTCCACACCGTTTCCGTCTGAAATTCAACGCCTCCAATGGCATCGACAACTATTACAGCCCCATCCACTACACGGAGGCAGTTTTTTGTATCATAGGCAAAATCGGAATCTCCCGGAGTATCAACGATGTTAATCTTGTGCTTGTCCCACTCGACAAAGTTAATGGCGGAGCCTATAGAAATGTGTCTTTTCTGTTCTTCAGGTTCAAAATCCAGGTTGGAAGTCCCTTCATCTACCCTCCCTAAACGATCTGTTTTACCGGCAACATACAATAAAGACTCACAAAGGGAGGTTTTGCCTGTGCCGCCGTGCCCTACAACGGCTATATTTCTAAGATATCCGGGTTCGTATTTTGCCATGGAAACTCCTTCCCAAAAACATTCAGCAAAGCATTTCGATATGTTCGCGCTGTTTAGCCTTTCACTATTTTAAAGTCAAGCTAATTTTCAGAGAGAATGGGGATAAGATATGCCTGCTTGCTTGCGAAACAGAAACGATATGAATCATCAATATGATTTCGTTTATTGGTCATTACGGTTGGCATTCACTTCAATGTATTTGTGATTGACTTGCATGGCTGTTGTAAGTATAAAACACTCTTCGTGGAAAATTGAAAATGAATTTATTTATGCTACATTGAGGGAATGTTCGTGGTAAAGAAAGCCAGAAATATCCGGAAAGTATTGATTGCAAACAGGGGAGAAATAGCGCTTCGCATCTTAAGAACGGTGAAAGAACTCGGCATGGGCGCCATCGCCGTATATGAGAAGCCGGATAGTGAGGCCTACTATATTCGAGCAGCCGATGAGGCGATATTGATCGGTGACGGACCAAGAAGAGATTATCTTGATGTGGAAAAAATAATATGGGCGGCCCATAAAGGCGACGCCGATGCCATTCACCCCGGTTATGGCTTCCTGTCGGAAAATCCTGATTTATCGGCGGAATGCGAGAGGGCGGGTCTGATTTTTGTTGGCCCGCCTCCCCATGTGATTCGCAATCTGGGAAATAAAGTTATGGCCAGGGAAATCGCAAAAAAGGCCAAATGTCCCTCTATTGCCGGAACAGAAGATCTGGCGCAAGGAGAGGAAGGTATCGAGCAGTCCATTGCCTTTGGGAAACAACACGGATATCCTTTGATGTTGAAGGCATCGGCAGGAGGCGGCGGCAGGGGCATCAGGAAGATACAAAACAGGGAAGAACTCATCGAACAATTGCCGATGGCCAGATCGGAAGCCTTGTCGGCTTTCGGTAATGATAATGTTTATATCGAAAAGATGATTGAAAATCCCCGGCATGTAGAGATACAAATTCTCGCTGATCAACACGGTCATATCTTCCACTTGGGTTCGCGGGATTGCTCTATTCAGAGGAGACACCAAAAGATACTGGAAATTGCTCCGGCAGATCTTCCTGCTGTGGTTTTAAATGCGATGTATAAGTGCGCTATCGAGACAGCCAAGGCCGCAGGTTATATCAATGCGGGAACCGTTGAATTCCTTGTTGATCCTAAGACTCATAATTTTTGGTTTATGGAAATGAACACGCGATTGCAAGTCGAACATACCGTGACGGAAGAATTGACGGGAGTGGATATTGTTCGGGCACAAATAAGAATTGCGGAGGGTTATCCTCTTAATATTCCCAAAGAGAGGGTAAGGCTGTTGGGAAAAGCAATTCAGGTCAGGATTAATGCGGAGGACCCCAAGAACAACTTTATGCCGGAAGGGGGAAAACAGGTGGAAGTGTATCGGTCACCAGGCGGTCTTGGCGTTCGTCTTGATGGTGCGGTCTATCAGGGATATACCATCCCAACGGATTACGATTCTTTGATGGTGAAGATGACCATAAGGGGTTATAACTGGGAACAGACGCTGCAACGGTTGAAACGTTCATTGAACGATTTTTTAATTGTGGGACCGAAGACAACAATCCCCTTTTACCGGGCTATTTGTGAGGAGCATGATTTTAAGGCGGGAAAATTTGATACCAGCTACATTGAAACACACCCCGAAATTTTTGCATATTCTGAAGAAGAAAGGGAGGTGGCAAAACTCTCAAGGCTGATTGCTGAAATTCATGCGAAAAAAACAAATCCTTATGCTTACTGAGTGAGAAGAACGCTTTATGAAACACAAGAAAACAAGAAATGTGCCTGAGGAAAGAATAACGCCTAAAGAACTCAGGGAAAAGGGTGTTTCATCTATACTGGATAAAATCAGGAGGGTGAAGGGCTACTATCTGACCAATACGGAAAGGGATCTTTCTCAATCTGATTTTAAGAACCGTATTATGCCACATACCCAGTTGTTGGTGGCGAAACAGAGAAATGAGGCGGGATATTTTTCCATAGAAATTTCTGGCGGCGCCTCCGTGCATGTGGACCTGCTCAGATGCCAGATCAATCCGCTGGAAAAATTACAGGTGCTCAGCTCCGATATGCCTGATACTTTGTTTCAGAATCTATGCCGGGGCGTGAACCTGTTTGGCTATAGGCCATATCCGGAAAATGTAGTAAGACTAACCGTCCGTAGTTTCGCGCCATATATTCATGTCTGGCGCGTGTTTGACTTTCTCAACTATGTGCCTAACATGATTCCTGTACTCGAAGAGGTGAAGGCCGCGGGTTGTATTTTAGAGCCGTCTATTTGTTTTTCCACAGGTCCTGAGCATACAGATGAGTACTATGTGAAAAAGGTCGGTGAGATCCTAAGAGTAACCGGCTCCGAGGTGATTCTCTGTATAAAAAATCATAGCGGTTTGGGGACGCCGAAACGCATTGGGAACCTAGTTAAATCGATTATGAGGGGATATCCGGAATTGATTATCCATTATCACGGGCACAACACGGATGGCGCTGATGTCGGCAGAATCGTCGAAGCGGTTCGGAATGGAGCTAAGATTGTCGATGCAGCCGATCATGCTTTTGTGGGTTTTTATGGTCCTCCTCCTATTTTGACGGTGGTGGATATCCTGGAAGATTATGGATTCAAAGCCGTATCCTTAAACAGGCAGGCGGTTATTGATACGTCAAATGAGCTGCGCACACAAAGGGAATATTACAAAGATTTTGAATCGCAGTTTCTGGGATTTGATCCTACGGTGCAAACCCATAAACTGCCTGGAGGCGCGATGGGTTCGAGCTTTGAACAGGCGGTTAAGGGCGGCTTCCTGCACCGTATGCCTGAGATACTGCAAAATGAATTGCCCAGGGTGCAGGTGGAATTGGGAAACTGGTGGAGCGTTACACCTGGATCGCAGATTCTGTGGACCACAGCCGTCAACAATCTTTTAAAGAATGCAAGATATAAAGAAGTCAGCGATGATTTAAAAAATCTGATGCTGGGTAAGTATGGAGACTTTCCGTTTTATCGTCCGGCTGATGAGATATACAGAACTGTCTTTGGACCGGCATGGAAACATATTTTATCACGCGATGGAGGATGTCAGAAGATCGAGAACATAGATCTTGAAATTGAAAAAAAGGTTCTTGAGCGTCATCTTGGACGTCAGGCCACACAGGATGAGCTTGTTCTGTATCTGCAGCATCCCAATGATGTCGTTAGATTCTTCAAGTTCGAAAAAAAATACGGAAAGACATGGGTTCTGCCGCCTAATATCTGGTTTAAAAGAGGAGGCTTTAATCTGGGAGATAAGTTTGAGTTTACGGATGCCTTTGGGAAACAACATTCTCTTGAAATAGGCCATCAGAGAAAAACAAAAACAGGCGACGCGGTAACCTACATTGTCGTTGACCACAATCCGGAGCCCGTATTGACGGAATTGGAGCAGGAAGGCGAACAAATTAGGCGGAGAGTTGTATTAACCCAAAAGGAATTAGAATCATTGGCCAAATCAGGTGATATCCGGTCGCCGCTGGCCGGTACGGTAAGTGAGATACCCATTGCAGAGGGAAATGAAGTATCAGCCGGGCAGATTTTAATTGTTCTGGAGGCGATGAAAATGCTAAACAAGGTAGTATCGGAAATCAATGGAAAGGTTACAGAAATTCTTGTTTCGCCCGGAGACAAAATTGACGTAGGCGATCCGTTGATCTTGATTAAAAAAGACTAGCGGTTATTGCCTTATTGCACGGTCTTGCTTATATGTGAACCAATTGTTATTTTATAGCAAACGGCTTTTAAAAGTTGTCATGGTTCTGACAAGCTCACCATGACATGTCACCCTGAGCTGTTTGTCCTGAGTTTATCGAAGGGTCGAAGGGTACCGGAGGGTGACCGTTATGTCGTTTACTATAAAAGCGCCATAAAAAACACGCATCGAATAGCGCCGGTCATTGCCGGTTTTTTTATAAGGTGGATAGATGTTTGAGTTTATTTTAAGAAAAATTGTCGGCACCAAGAATGATCGTGAGTTGAAGCGTTATTCTGTTATTCTTGAGGAGATAAATCGTCTTGAGCCGACTATATCGGGATTGACTGACTCGGAGTTGAAGGCGAAAACGCCGTATTTTAAAGAAAAATTGGCGGATGGGATTCCGCTTGATGACATACTGCCTGAAGCTTTTGCCGTTGCCAGAGAGGCGGCAAAACGAACCCTGCAGATGAGACCGTTTGATGTTCAGGTAATTGGCGGGTTCGTTCTGCATGAGGGAAAAATCGCAGAAATGAAAACAGGCGAAGGGAAAACACTGGCGGCAACCTTGCCTGTTTACCTCAATGCACTGTCGTCTGCCGGTGTTCATGTGGTTACAGTCAACGATTATTTAGCCAAAAGAGACGCCGACTGGATGGGGCCTATCTATAACTTTTTAGGGCTTTCGGTAGGTGTTATAGTCCATGGCATGGATGATCAAGACAGAAGATCCGCTTACAATGCAGATATCACTTACGGGACAAACAACGAATTCGGATTTGATTATCTGCGCGACAACATGAAATTTTCACTGGAAGATTATGTTCAGAGAGAATTTAATTATGCTATTGTTGACGAGGTGGACAGTATCCTTATCGATGAGGCTAGAACGCCGCTTATCATTTCCGGTCCCTCCGAAGAATCAACGGATAAATATTACAAGATCAACCAGGTCATCCCCATGCTTAGAAAGGAGCACGATTATGCGGTAGAGGAAAAAAGCCGTACCGTAACCCTGACGGAAGAAGGCGTCGCTCGCGTCGAGAATTATCTGAAAGTTCAAAACCTTTTCGAACCCAGCAACATTGAAATCCTTCATCATGTCAATCAGGCTCTACGAGCTCACACACTCTTCAAACGTGACGTGGATTATGTGGTGAAGGATGGCCAGGTGATCATTGTTGACGAATTTACGGGGCGCATTATGCCCGGAAGGCGATATTCCGATGGGCTGCATCAGGCCCTTGAAGCCAAGGAGAAGGTGAAGATAGAGCAGGAGAATCAAACACTTGCATCAATAACCTTTCAGAATTACTTCAGGATGTATAAAAAACTGGCCGGCATGACAGGCACGGCTGACACAGAAG
The DNA here is from genome assembly GCA_002403385.1 of Syntrophaceae bacterium UBA4767. GTDB lineage: Bacteria > Desulfobacterota > Syntrophia > Syntrophales > UBA4767 > UBA4767. The sequence goes on from DHHR01000049.1 coordinate 22,385, forward strand.
CTGAAGAATTCAAGAAGATATACAACCTGGATGTCGTCATTGTGCCGACAAACATGCCCATGATCCGTAAGGATTTTCCGGATGTTATTTATAAAACCGAAAAGGAAAAATTTAATGCTGTGATCCGGGAAATTAAGGAACTGCACGAACAAAAGAGACCCATTCTGGTAGGAACAATTTCTATCGAAAAATCAGAGCTTTTGAGTAAGTATCTCACCCGAGCAGGCATAAAACACCACGTCTTAAATGCTAAAAACCATGAAAAAGAAGCGGAAATTGTCGCTCAAGCCGGGCAGCCGGGCATGGTGACAATTTCTACGAATATGGCCGGAAGAGGCACCGATATTAGATTGGGAGAGGGTGTCGCACAGTTGGGCGGGCTGCATATTCTAGGAACGGAAAGACATGAGAGCCGCCGTATTGATAACCAATTGCGCGGTCGTTCCGGTCGTCAGGGAGATATGGGGACATCCAGGTTTTATCTTTCTTTAGAGGATGCTCTACTGAGAATATTCGGAGCCGAGCGGATTTCTTCCATTATGGATCGTATCGGAATCGAAGAGGATCAACCAATTGAGCATCGTCTCATTTCAAAGGCAATCGAAAATGCACAAAAAAGGGTGGAAGGACAGAACTTTGATATTAGAAAACACCTCCTGGAATATGACGATGTAATGAACAGACAAAGGCAGGTTATCTATGAGCAGCGCAAGAGAGTTCTTCAGGGAAAACAGCTTTGGGCTGATTTGGAGGAGATGATCCAAGAAATTGTGGCAGATACGATTCCCGACTATATTGACGAAAAACTACACCCGGAAGACTGGAATTTGAAAGGTCTGGAAGATTGGGTATTTAAACAATTTTCGCTGAAGTTGAATCCAGGCAAACAAGGCAACCTAAATAGGGCGCTTATTGAGGAGACCATTGTTTCAAGTGTTAAGGATTATTTGAAAAACAAAGAAAAAGAATTTGGTGAGCCCCTGATGAATTATCTCATGAGGGTTATCATGCTTCAAGCTATTGACAACCAGTGGAAGGACCATTTGCTGGCCATGGATCACCTTAAGGAAGGAATCGGATTAAGGGGCTACGGCCAAAAGGATCCGGTTAGGGAATATCAAAAAGAAGGCTATGAGATGTTCATGGATATGATTCGCCGTATCAAGGAGGATACGGCGGAGAAATTATGCTTCGTCAGGATACAACGGGAAGAAGAAGTTGAAAGAATGGAGGGACGATCCCGCCGGCAATACGTCTTGAGTCGCGGAGAAGATGCTAAAGCGTCTGCAACCGTCAAGCGGGAAAAGCAGAAGATAGGAAGAAATGACCCCTGTCCATGTGGCAGCGGGAAAAAATACAAGAAATGCTGCGGGCAGTAAGTTAGATATTCCGGCATTAATGGGATGATTTAATGATTGCAAAAAGAGAAGGAGAATTTTCAGTTCCGGGTTTTTTGGCGAACGGAATTCATACGGGGATTAAAGAAAATCAGAAAAAAGACCTCTCCTTAATCTTTTCACAGGCGCCTGCCAAAGCCGCCGGTGTTTTTACGAAAAACAGTTTTAAAGCGGCGCCGGTCTTAATTGATATAGAACGCCTGCGTGCGGAAAGCGCGCAGGCTATTTTGGCAAATAGCGGCAATGCCAATGCCGCAACAGGCAGCGAAGGCTATAAGGATGCTCTTGATGTATCGGCAGCGTTATCGAAAGAGCTCAACATTGAAGAAAAAATGATTTTGATGGCTTCCACGGGGGTTATTGGTCAGAGGCTTCCTGTCGAGAAGATCACAAGGGGAATGAAGAAACTTGTAGAGGGGCTGCATGCCGGGGGAATATTTGATGCACAAGAAGCGATTATGACGACGGACAAGTATCCCAAGATTGCTATCCGCAAGACGATTATCGATGAAAAAGAAATAACCTTGTGCGGCATCGCAAAAGGGGCGGGCATGATTGAGCCTCATATGGCAACTATGTTGGCATTTTTCATGACTGATTTGGCCATTGATGGAAAAGCGCTTGATAGCGTGTTCCGCCGAGCAGCGGAGAGGAGTTTTAATGCCATTTCTGTGGATGGTTGTATGAGCACCAATGATTCAGCCATCATTTTAGCCAATGGAATGGCCCATAATAAGCCAATAATGTCGAGATCAAAGGATCTTATACGTTTTAAAGAGATGCTTCTTGACGTCATGATTGAATTATCTCAGGCCATTGTTCGGGATGGGGAAGGGGCGACGAAAGTTATTGAAATATACGTTGACGGGGCGGCAAGCAACAGGGACGCTAAGAACGTTTCCTACGCCATCGCAAATTCCAATCTCGTAAAAACTGCTTTTTATGGAAATGATCCCAACTGGGGAAGAATCATCTCCGCGGTGGGCTCTGTAGGCGTTCCTTTGAATGTCGATTACGTTAAACTATATTTTGAAGATACCCTGGTATTCAGCAATGGGAAAGGCGTTGCCGTGAACCCGGAAATTATTTGCGAAATCATGGCGAAGGACCATATCAAAATCCGCATCTCCCTGGGCATGGGAACCAAAAGCCATTGTATTTGCGCCTCCGACCTTTCGTTCGATTATGTAAGGATCAATGCTCACTATCATACGTAGAAATTTCGGGGGAAATCCATTTTTTTGAGGTTGTGGAAATTTTCTACGGAAAACACATTTGATGGACTCGTAAAAAGTCCTTTTATTTAAGTAGCGAAAATAATTAATAAATAGTTCATTTTACCCTTGGCTATTCTTTCGCAAAATGATATGAACCATAATAAATATTGACAAAATCGTAAAAAGCCAAAATTCGTGGGTTTTGTCATGGTGAGCCTGTCGAACCATGACGTAATGAGACCTTTGAAAAACGGCCCCTCACGTCATTCCGACGCGTCACCCCGATGAAAATCGGGGCGGAATCTATAACGGCTAGAAAACACTGGATTCCCCCGTATCGAGTACGGGGCAGGCTCAAGTCAAGCACGGAATGACGGCAAGGCGATTTAATCACAAATTCAAAGGTCTCGTAATATCAATTATTTATGTTCACCATTCGACAAGCTCAGGGTGACAATTGGGACTTTTTACGAGTGCATCAATCCTATTCTATGGATAAAACGTAATCATAATTCTTAAAAAGATGGCGCTGATCCATTAAAAATTTTTGGGGGATTGAGAAAAAATTATGCCGCCTAAAGCATGGTCTATTGTTTCAACCCATCTGGATAAATCGTGTCGTGTTTTCAATCTGCGCACCGATCGGGCTCGGTCTCCGCGTACAGGAAATGCACATGACTTTTTTGTCCTGGAATCATCATCATGGGTGAATGTGATTCCCTTGACGCTCGAGAAAGAGGTGGTCATGGTGCGCCAATACCGTCACGGCATTCGGGATGTGACGCTTGAGATTCCCGGAGGACTCGTGGAAGATCATGACTCACCTGAAGAGGCTGCCCGAAGGGAACTTCTTGAAGAAACGGGTTATCGTGAGGGATCTTTGATTTTGCTAGGCTCTGTCCATCCCAATCCAGCCATTCAAAATAATATTTGCTATACTTTTTTGGCTAAAGATGTATGCGCAATGGGAGTGCAATCTCAGGATGAACGTGAGGACATTGAGGTGATTCTTCGTCCCCTTGCAGAAATTCCCGCGCTTATTAGGAATGGCGCTATTACGCACTCCCTGGTCATTGCAGCGTTTTACCGCTATTATATGGAATACGTTTCCATATAGTATCAAACCTTATAGGAGAGCTTTGAACAACTTGCTTGGTCATTAGTTTTCATTATCGTCAATTATCCGTGATAAATTCACAGTTATGCAAAGATAATATATTGATATTATTATATATGTTGCTTGACAAAGTCTCCGTTTTGACATATGATTTGTGAGTTAAAGTAGCGTTATTTACATTTTCGGGATTTCCTGCGAGAAGAGATAGAAAGGAGATACTATGAAAAAGCCCCCAAGCGCCAGTTGACAGTTAAGCCCGAAGGCGTAACAGTTGGTTAGGCTACCAAAGCAAACCAACTAACGAAAGGTGGCAGTTATGATTTACATTGGAATGGATATCAGCAGCAAGAGTTTTGTTATTCATGGGATCGACGAGAAGAAGCGGGTAGTAGTAAATAAAGAGATAGAGCCAACGCGAGGAGGGCTNNTCAAGTCAAGCACGGAATGACGGCAAGGCGATTTAATCACAAATTCAAAGGTCTCAAATGTCTTGCATTTGTGTTCTTCGGCGCCGGCAAGATGCCGGGCATTGTGCAGGCCTCCTTGCGCATAGCGAAGACGTTTTTGGGCCCTGTGGGGGAATGCGCTTTAGCGCCCGCTAGCGCATCTGTTAAGAAAATCGCTCAATTAAATCTTTGGTTTGTATAATATGCTGCTTGCTTGACGCCCCGAATACAATTGATTGAATAGCTTTCTGCTTGCACACATACTCGACTGCTTCTTCGGGTTTGATTGCGCCCGAAGCAAGGATAGACATCGCCATGGCGCGGAAATTTTTTCCCTGGAGCGCTATTTCGTATGATTCCTTATTCGGATTCATAAAATAACCGGCCTTGTTGATCGAGGAACAAACAATGGGATTCTCAATCCCACATTCATGCAGAAAATCAACGAGCATAGGCATGTTCATCGTATTAAAACCGGCTTCCACCTTATATCTTTCTTGGATGTATGATGAAAAGCCGACGAAGGCCTCCTTTACCTTAAGGCCCAATAGTAGATCCGTAACGATGTTTTGCAGAAAAACCACCTTGACATTGAGGCCGCGGAATATCTTCATTTCCATATCGACCAATAACTGCATTACCTTCAGCATATCCTGTTCAAAGAGAGACATGCCGCCCTTGGCTATCATGCGGAGGACATCTCCTGCGCTGCTGTCCGCCAGGATATAATCCCTGAGGGTTCCGAAGATTCCCTTCTCGGCAACAGCATTTGCATATTTATGGGCATATGGCATAGAAGGATACAAGGCCAGATCCGCGTACCTTGACGGATTGTTCCTGAAGTGGTCGCAGATCTCTTTTGTCCGCTCATGAGTGTTCAGCATAAAGGCCTTTATTCCACAATCATACGCTATATCCAAAACGTCGGTAATGGCCCTTAGATCCTTAAACTTTTCTGCAAGTTCTTGGGCCTTGTCTTCCGACATATGATTGATCCCAAAGAATTGATTGTCGCCAAAAATGATGCGATCTAACATCTGTATTAATCCTTTCTCTTCGTGATTCTTTTCCAGAAGGAGGCTTTATCCTGAGTATCTGCGTTTCCGGTCAGGCGGCCTTCCCTGGGCAAATTACGGGCGGCATCCTGTGTAATCGCGTCCATAATGATATCCGTCTTCAGCGCCTCCGCAAAACTTGCTATATTACTTTGTTCGCCCTTATCGATACAATCAATGAAGCAATCAAGTTGATTGGTAAATTCATTGCCCCGCAGATAGAAGCGCGCAGGTTTCCCAAAATCGGTTATGTACCGTGTATTCCAACCCTGATCAAAACCGTGCCTTGTGTCTTTTTCTTTTAAGTAAATTTTGAAGGCATGCTTATCGGCGATGATTTTGCCGTGCGTGCCTAATATCTTAATTATATTGGTTGGCTTACGGTAAGTCTCATCGCTCCAGTTCACAAAGATACTGCCGCTGCAGCCGTTTTTATAGAGAAAAGACGCGCTGACAAGGTCCTCCACTTCCGAAGAATATATGCTTTGCATGATACTGCCGGCTGCGGTATCGGGCTTGTCGAACAGATAAATGACCAGATCAATGCAATGTGACGCAAATTCAAACAAACAGCCGCCGCCTGCGCTTTTCTTCCCGCGCCAACTCGACTTTGAATCTTTGAGCACTGTGGCGCCGTGCATTTCACCACTAAAATTTACGACCTTGCCGATAATGCCGTCGTCTATAAGACGTTTGACTTCCATGAACACTTCATTAAACCGATTGACATATCCGACCTGGTTCACGATGGGTTTTTCCGCTATCTCGTCAACGATCTCACGACCCTCGGACGATGTCATCGTGAAGGGCTTCTCAACAAAGACATGAATGCCTTTTCGGATGCAGCTCATTATGATTTCCGCATGCGAATCGCCGGGCGTCGAAATCAGGACACAATCCAATTTTATTTCATCAAGCATCTTTTTATAATTTTTGTAGCACTTAACATCCACATACTTATTTAATACCTTTAACATGGTTGACGATTGATCACAGACAGCCATGATCTTAACTTTAGGGTGGGTATTGAGCATGGAGAAATGTGTAATCCCCATTCTGCCGAAGCCTATAAAACCTGCCTTAATCATAGTATTCCCCTCGCACGTATCTGCCTTCCGTCCTTATCTTTAACTTTTGTTTGTCATTATTTGTAATGATTGGGACACATCCCTTGCACCTATCGCCGTCAAAACTGGACCGCACTAGCCCTTGGCGCGCGGCAGCGCCCCAAGCCGACATCGAAGCGCTTCTTGGGCGCCACTCAATAAAAACGCAAAACTGCGGAGATTGCGTTTGAACATTCTAGGCTCACGGACAAAGCGGTAAAGCCATTCGAACCCCAGCGTACTTACCCACCCCGGAGGGCGCTTGGCCGTCCCTGCATGAAAGTCAAATGCGGCGCCGACGCCAATCATCCAAGACGCTCCCACACGAGTCAGATGTTCAGCAATCCACTTCTCTTGCTTTAATAACCCAAGCCCCACCCACACAATATCCGGCCGAGCCTTTCTTATCATCTCCACAACAGCGGCGTCCTCTTCTAGGGTCAACGGGCGAAACGGCGGGCAATAAGCGCCGGCTGTTATAAGGCCTGGATATCGTCCAGTAAGTTTTTGACTCAAAAGTTCTGACACACCTTCTTTTCCCCCATAGAAGTAGTGACGCCAGCCTCGACTGACCCCGTACTTACAGGCGCGAAGCATTAACTCGGGCCCGTAAAGACGAGGGATTCCGCCCCCTCTTAGGCGTCCAACCAATACAACCCCAACGCCGTCACAACATGAAAATGTTGCGTTTCGAACATAATCCAAGTGCTCCGGCATTCTAACAGCATAATAAGCAGACTCGGTATTCGTGATCGAGATTGTTTGAGGTTTCCCCGAAGCCGCAATATCCGCCCCCATTCTGTTAAGAACATCTTCCATCGTGCAACACGAAAAAGGAACACCCATTACTTCTATCGTTGAAATTCCAGACCTCACGGGTATTACAGCATTGTCCCTCTCTTATCTTAACTGAATCTCGATTTCTATCGAGATCATTATATAAACCTGTTCCCTTAAAAAGGGAATCAGAAACGCTTATGTTTGCGCGCAGCACACAGTCTTCTGTAAATCTCATGGTACCTTGCCCCGACTTTTTCCCATGAATTCTCTCTGGCATATCGCGCAATATCTTCTCGGTTCCAAGGAATATCCAAGGCTTTCCTCATTGCGTCCGCCATGGCCACAGGATCCTGTGGCGGGACAATTAAACCATAGTCCTCACCGGCTATTGCTTCGGGAACGCCGCCGACATTAGTCCCAATAACGGGCTTGCCGCATGCCATCGCCTCGAGAATCACATTGGGCCACCCCTCTCCGAGGCTCGACAGGCACAAGAAATCGAATGCTTCCATGTAATCAGGCACCTCATGTGGCGAAACCATGCCTTCCGTAAGCCTTACGTGAGCCGCAACATTTAATCTTTTTGCCTCCTGTAAAAGCGCGTCCTTCAGCTCTCCGCCACCGACGAAAATCAAGTATAAATCATTTCTTTGCTTCAGTAAATGCGCAAAAGCTGTCAGTAAAGTCATCGGATCCTTGATCGGAATCAATCGTCCTACAAAGCCAAAAACTTTCGCATCCGGCGGTATATTCATCCGCTGTCTTACATCAATAAAAGATCGGTTTTTATGAAATTGCGGATCTACCCCGTTTGGCGCTACGATAATCTTACGCTCATCAATCCCCATCTCTACAATACGCTGCTTGAGATCGGCCGACACTGTTGTTATCAGTGTTGCCTTGCGCAAGACGAACAGCGTTGCTTTGTAAACTAAGGAGTTCTTCTTTATCGTGTGTATATCGCTGCCGATTGCGGTAACCACGGAGGGGCGGTTGAAAATCTTCCCGAGCAGAACTGCGGCGAGACCGTCATGAATCATGGCTTGTCCGTGAAAAACATCAAACTTCCCGCGACCCATAAGGAAGAACAACAGTCGGCAGGTTAGAATTATGCCACCGGAATAGGGAAATAAACGTTCGGGCGGTATGGATGCAAATCGTACAAATTCGCCTCTAACAGGAGTTGAGAATGCCGGGAGTTTTTCTTGGAACGCACCAAACAACTGATCCTTAATCGATCTTATCTTTCCTGCAATACCGACTTGCTGTTTTATGATTTTTATTGACGGAGTGATGTGAACGGGCACGCAAAGAAAGATATCACTGTATTTAGCATATGCGCCGATTTGATTTTTAAACCAGACGCCGGCAGGAGGGTCAGAAGGTCTCGGGTAATGCATGGAGATCATTAAAACTCTAATTTTGGAGTTGTAAGTCGGCATTAATAACAGTATTCCATAATTGATCAACTTGTAAAAAGTCCCAATTGTCACCCTGAGCTGTTTGTCCTGAGTTTACCGAAGGGTCGAAGGGTGAACATAAATAATTATTACGTCATGGTTCGACAGAGCCTGTCCTGAGCCAGCCGAAGGGCTCACCATGACAAAACCCGCGAATTTTGACTTTTTACGAGTACGACATAATTAGTAAGAATGAATTGGAAACAATGCCTACCTTTTAAATAGCGCCTCTATACCAATAGATGACAAGCAAATTATTCTTCAATATCAATAACCTCTGCCCAGCTTGGCTGAATACCCACATGTGATTCTATTTTCTGCTTCCATCCATACCAATATTTTGGAAATATGACCTTTTTTTTATTTTTCATAAGATAAGCGCCCCACCATGAGAAACTACTATTTGAAACTATTCCATATTCACATAAAGACATTAATGCTAGGTCAACCGCCATGTTGTTTCTTGATATGTATTTATTTTTCTCTTTTTGAAAGCAACATTCGACAAAGCTCGGATCATCGCTTAAAAAAATAAAAAAAGGGGCTTCGATATATTTTCTGATGAGATTCATAGCTTTAAAATAGTAACTTTTAGGCAAATCAATGCCAATCTCACCTAAATATTCTTCAAATAGATAGTCTCCTCTTCTAATATGCACAAAAACTTTATTAAAACCATTGCCAATTTTTTCGAAGATTTTATTTGCTGAATCCAAATAATTTTTCTTGATTTCAATCTTAAATTTTGCAGGATTCAAAAACATTTCTGATTGAAAAAAGTTTGTTTCAATAAACTTTATTGGAAACACTCCTTTTTTTTCAGTATAAAAGGGGAGGGCAGAAGTATTACTTCTATTTTGTTTTATATATCCAGTAAGTTTTACTTGTGAAAGAAAAATCAGAAATTTTCCGATAGATATTTTAATAAAAAATCTTTGATATTTTCCTAAATGAAAATTTTTAAAATTATCATCATTACAGTCAATAACTTCTAAAAATTTATCCATATTACAAGTAATTATCTTTTCTTTATCCTTTGCAATTGTTTTAAGAAAAGCATATTGAAATAATTGATTACCTAATCTTCCATCGGCAAAATGAATAATCATAAAACTATTCCCTTTTCTGGGTATTCACTTGACTCAACCACCCCCTATTTGTTGTGGTCTGATTAACGATTTAAATACGATTGGCTCCACTTGAACGGCTTGCTGAGCCAAGCGATAGAACAGCTTACCGCGTGAGGCTGATTTCCGGCGGTTGAATCGAAAAGTAAACTCATCAAGATAGTAAGCCAAATGCTCCTGATTGACAGCCCCTTGATGGGTACCCAACAACCAGCGCTTCAACAACGATTACTTGATGGCGGCAGCTACCACACAACCACAATCCTCGGCGCGTCGGCCATGCTGTTCTCCCACCACAGCGAGGACAAACAAAGCCATCAGGCCAACGAAGAGAAAAAAGGTACTGACGACAATTTTCCTCGATGGAGAATCGGCGCTCAAGATCCAAAATAGTTTTGGGATAATCTTCTGGCATTTGCCCTAACACTACCAGTTGTGGCAGGTTGAGTCAAGTGAATACCCAGATTCCCTTTTATATTGGTATTGTATCGGTCAAGGGTTTTTGGGGGGCTTTTCGCGGCCTCTATGGCAAGGACACGGCGCTTCGCTTAGAGGTTCTGACCCCCTGAAACCTGAGACTCGCGCATTTTAACAACCTTGGCAGGGTTTCCCGCAACAATAGAGTATGGGGGGACATCCTTTGTTACAACCGCGCCTGCTCCAACGATCGCTCCGTCTCCAATTTTTACGCCAGGTAAAATCATAACCCCCCAGCCTATCCACACATCGTTTCCTATGATGATTCGTTTAGGATCGCCAAATCCTTGTAATGCCATAGGTGTGTCCGTTCTATTGAAGAGATGATTCTGAGAAATAATAACCACCTCCGGCCCCATCATGACGTAATCGCCAATCGTTACCTCCCAGCGAAGGGAGCACCTCTTCCCGATCCCGCTGTGATTTCCGATTTCGATTCTACGGCCGGAACCAAAATCAGCGCCCCGCTCGATATTGACGTTCACACCGCATTTGGCAAACATTGCTTTGCCGCATATTTGCCTTATTTTTTTAGACACTTTACCAAACACCTTTGTATCAGATGTCGGCAGGCGCTTGGCAATGCAGATATAAAATATGAATGCTATCCCTCTGATTAAATACATTGTCCTTTGCTCCATACTTTAACAGTCTGTTATGTCACCCGATATTTATTGCTCTGGAATAACTCCTCTCATAGCCTTTGATTAAATGGAAGGCATAGAATATTTTATATGCATATATTACAGAACTTCCTACCGAAAGCGCCCCAAGCAGTGTTAATATATCTATCTGTATAGTTTTAGCCATGATCAACATCGCTACCTGAAAAGCCGTTAATATTATATTAAATGCGAGCCGGACTCTTTGCTTCTGCATGATGACCAGAATAACTGAGACCGGCGGCAGAAAAACCATCATGAACAACCATGGGCTGATGATGCGCGCGTATGCGCCTGCCTCTGCCCATCTCTGGCCGAATACCAACGAAAACAACTGGGGACCAAACGCTATGATAACCGCAAACGGTATAACCACCAGTACGGCAATCCCAAGCAGGACTTTAACAAAAAGCCCTCGAATCGGCATCTTATCGTTCATCAGGGCAGAAAATCGTGGCAGGCATACCTGCCTGAACGAATCGCCAATAATAGACAGCGGCAAACGAAAAACATTGTTTGCCAGTCCATAGATTCCTACAACCGCGCTGCTATATGCTGCGGCCAGCAAAATAATAGTTATGTTGCGATTCAAATTGAGGAGAAATTCGACCCAGGTTGAATAAAGCGGGAAGTTCTTGTATTCTACCATAAGAGCCCGAAGTTCCGATTTGCCTGGCAGCCGGATTATATCTTTGGGCATTTTCCGGAATATATATGCGCCCAAAAAAAAACAGGGGATGCAGCTTTGCAGAAAAGACCCTGTTACCAATAGCCACAGTTTATCGCCAAGCAGCCACCCGCCCGCTACTTTCGATCCTTGATTAGCGGCTGTTCCCAGAAAAGCGGATCCGGATAACATCTTGAAACCGCGCATTCTAATTGTCAAAAACAACATGGCTATGTTGATGTTGTATGAAAGCACGGTCAGGGGGACAAGAAACACCAGTTTACTATGAGCTACACCAAAGATAAATTGCGATATTTTATGCTCGAATATAATGGTTACCAGAAAAACAGCGCTGGAAAATACTGACGCAATCGCTATGCATAGGCAAAAAAGGCTCCAGGCCTTGCTGCCCTCTTTCGGCAGATTGATAGCCTGATCGTAGCTTCCGTTTCCGAACACAGCGACGGTAACTGTGACAGCCGTAAATGTCGTCATGACGCCGAAGTTGCTGACGGAAAACATCCGGGTAATAACCGGTATCAGCAAGATTGCAAACAACTGGGCGCCGACGCTGCCGGAGCCTACGATAAAGGCATCCCGCAGCAGCCCGCGAGCGCTTTTTCGTCTGAACGACGCAAGCATGGCGCCGATTTCTTCGCGCCAGGAATACGGCATGGTCATGCTCGGCTATGCTCCATCAGCGCCTAAAGGGAGTTTGGTTCTTCCTGGCTCATTCAAGGTTATGGCGTAAAAGAGCCAGATCAAATAATTCTGCTTGTGCGGATGAAACTCCAGGCACACGAATCCCATAATAAATAGAGAAATGATTGAAAAAAACAGAAGGCCGCTCTTTTGGTATGAAATTATAAGCATATACCCATAGGCAATGAAAACGGCTACAAGCCCGATTATGCCCATGTCAAGCAGCGTTCGAAGGTAAGCGTTGTGCGGATGGTTTGCTATTTCGCCGCCCGGCAGCCGCACGGCAGTTTGAATGCCCGTTCCGATAATAGGGTTTTCCTGAATTTTTGCCCATGCGGCTTTCCAGATTGTTACACGGTTTGCACTGATGTTGTCCAATTGTTCTATTTTTGATGAATACGTTTTTTCCGTCCCATAATACAGACGGTTGATGATGATTGTATGAGAGTGTAGATATAAACCGATAAAAACCAGTATTATCATAATGCGTATGAGCCATTTCTCTTTAGGAAGCAGAAGTAATGCAACGAGGGCCGCAGCGAGCCAGGCCATTCGAGACAAGGTAAACAGTATGCCCGAGAGGATCGCCCCGATCGATACCGCCTTCAAAAGCCTGCCGCCGTGGCTTCTCATACACACGCAGGCAATAAACAAAAACACGCCTATCGCCGCCAGGCCATTGTTCTCTTCGCCCATAATGTCGTTGATTGCAAAACGGCCCGCAAACAATGCCTGAGACGAGCCTGACTGGGCGCCGAGCTTGAGGTAAATCGCCGTGATCAGCACGCCGAAAATAATGGCCGCCGCCATCAGCGCCTTTTGGATGACGGCCATATCTTGCTCTTCTTCGGTAACCAGCATGACCATCCAGGCGGTCAGCATGATTTGGATGGGCGTCAGCAAAGACCCCCAAAAAAGCGTGCTTCGTGAAAAGCCGGCCTGGTAAAAGGCATGCTGCGAAGATGCTGTGAATGTGTTGATCCAGGCTACAAACGTGGCGATCAACAGGAGGATGATTGGAAATTTAAAGAACTTGCCGAAATTGAGCGGCTTTCCCGATGATATCCGCGAGAGGAACACAACAATAAGCGTCGCCAGCCACCAGAGGTACACCGGCTGCATACCCCTGATGTCTGCGATCTGGTAATAGGCGATCGGCGTCATCAACTGGATGACGATCAACTGCGCGACCATGCTTGCCTGGAATTTCTTTGACGATGCGAGAAAATAGATAAATGTGAGCGGGATCAGCGCAAACAGGATATACGGGATAAGCTCAACATTCGGGAGAAGCTGAACGATAAGCGCTTTGATCTGTGCCTTCATCGTTTCATCACTCGCCCGGTTTCACAATATAGTGTTCGTAGCCCCGCAAAGAGTACCTGAATGTGCCGGTGGCTATTTTCCTTTCGTGAATGGCGATCTGTTCTTTCGTAAAACGTTCCCCGACTTTCCTTGCCGGCACGCCGGCAACAATGGAGTATGGTTCCGTATCGCGGATCACCACCGAGCCCGCCGCAATTACTGTTCCGCGCCTCACCCTTACCCCGGTCAAAATGATGCTTTGATGCCCGACCCATACATCTTCCTCGATGGTTACCTCATCTTTTTCCTGAATATAGGTTCCCTTTAGTTTATTGGCACCTACCCATGTGGCAAGATTAAAGGGGACGCCGATTGTTCTAAAGTCATAATCCACACGGCCAATCAATGCGACACGACTTGCAAGACTGCAGTAATCTCCAATTGTGCAATTAGCTTCGATATGCACGTAGCTTTGAATTCGAACATTATTTCCAAGCCGGATGTGATGCGGCGCATACAGCCGGACATGAGGACCTACAAAAATAGGTTTTCCATGGGTGATGAATTTTTTTGCCAATGCTTTTTGCGTCCGCAGATAGCGGTAGAAGGCAAGCAGATATGAAATTATTTTGTCACCTCAAAGGGTAGTAATTGAGACCCAATTAATGGGATAGGCGCTGTTGGCCGCTTCATGACTGTCAGGTTTATGCCGTTTCTAAACACTTTTCTATTCCGTCAATAAAATTTTCTGCCATGCGCTCCACAGTGTATTTTTGAGCATCCAGCAGAGCCTGCCGGCAGATTGCTCGATAAGCTGCTTTGTCGTTGAACAGTTTTAAGATGGCGTCGGCATACTGATCAAGGCTGTTTCCGGTCAAGTAGCCGTTATGTCCGTCCACCAGATAGCAGATCTCCGGAGAGTGTTTGGATTCGGCCATTGTGACCATGGGCAATCCGGCAGCAAAGGCATCCAGCACGTGCAGACCAACCAAACCGGGATTGATCGCCACATGGGAAATCCTAAAAAACTTTGCTTTATCCCGGCCTTTTTTTACGCCGACATAATGCAGCCATTCATTATTAACGGCAGCCTCTTTGATTTGGCCTGCGCTGGGTCCGTCGCCGATAACAAAGAAATGAAACTCCGGCATCTTGGATTTAATGATCTTTCCGGCTTCAATCATGATTTCGGGCTTTTTATCCGGATAAATTGATCCGCAGAACAATCCGATGAAACTGTGTTCAGGTATTCCATACTGCTCCTTTAATGCCCTAATCTCATCAGGTGTTATTGACGCGAGGTCTGCCTGGAATGTTTTTGTATCAATGGCGTTGTTGAGGCAGGTAATGCGGGCTGGATCGAAACCAGCCTTTTCTATCACTTGAACGCTCGTCTGGGTGTAAGTGAACCACCAGTCCACTGACAGGATCAGCCGCTGCTTAAAGCGCTCGCCCATTCCCCGTGGTTTTTTGCTCTGAAAATTTTTCCCATGGCCCCAGAAGGCAATCTTGGAACGCCGCCGCTGCCCGCCGAAAAGAATCTTGTAGTTAGAAAGAATGCGGTTATGCTGAAGCATAACAACAAGATCCGAATCGAGCAGTTGCTGCGGCAGCGGCTGCCAGAGTAAGTCATGTCCGTTTATAACCCACCAGCGGTTCTTTACCTGTAAAGTCCAGTCAAGATATCCTTCATCCTTTTTCATTACAGCTAAAGGCGAGGCCTGCCCGTGGACGAGGGAAAGAGCAATATCCCTTTCATCAGCGAGGCGCTTTAAATGCTCAAATAACCCAACGCGGTAGTGCAACAGCCGGTCCTGCAGAATGGTCACCTTACTGTTCATATTATCTTGCTGCTGACATCCTGATATTTCACGGAGGAGAAAGTTGCCCTGCAACAGTAACGCTTGCGGTGGTCCAATCAAATGTGATCGTTTTCAACGGAGTTTCGAAAATCCATTTATCACCCGCTTCACTTATCCGTAATCTCTGTGGTTGAAGGCGGGCATTCAACCATGAAAAAGTTGTTACGTTTCGCCACTTGTCAGATGTTCTATGCAGCCGGACAGTGGGCATGGCCAACTTGCCATTGGAATATAGCTCCACTCCCGCGCGACCTTCTGCATCTGTTTTTGGAAAGTAATCAATCCGCAGCTTAGAGTTTTTGCCCTGTGCTATGAAATAGCCCTCAAGAGGGCCTTCCTTTGCTTCGACAGGATTCTGAGTGTGAAACAATAGTTCCAAATTGTGAGTCTCTTTCAACGCTATATCATCTATGACTATCAGAAGATTAGGTTTTATAAAGATTAGTGTCCGCTTGAACTTTAAAAGCCCAAGGTCTGGTTTGTAAGCCGCCCTCAAATCACTCTGAATAACATCATAATCTGAGGAAGAAAATACGTCTATAATAGAAGGCTCGGCTTTCTTTGCAAACATCTCATTGGCCCGCAGTTGGTCAATCCCGTCTATTACCAAGGTATTGTGGTTTTCGGTTTTCTTAGGGTTCATCCCTCCCTTATCATCCCAGTAGCCGTCATCACGCAACTGCCATTCTCCATTAGCGAATAGAACAAAATGACCGACATCTGGGTGGAAGTGTTCAGCAAACAAGTATCCTGCGGAAGGTGTATGAAGAGCCTTATGCCCCATAGACGGGCCGGCCGTATATACCAACAAGGACTCATCCCCGCTCCAATCAGAACGGGCGGATACTATCCCAAGGTCTTCAAAGTGTCTCAATGTCGGGAGGCTGTCTGGTTTCTGTGCAGGCAGGTTAGGATCAGTCCAAACAAGATTAAGCCATTCCGCTTCGTCATCAGTAAATCGTTCTCTATCAACTTCATTAGCCAGCCATTGCAAATATGAGTTCTGATATTCTTTCGCCAATCCCCTAAGCATAACATCAGGGCCATACCAATTCGCCCTTACTGCATCATCAAAGTCAACAACTTGATTTTTGCGTGTCCACGAATTGCGGGGAAGTCCCATATACAGGCGATACATTCCAGTATTCTTCAGCCATTCATGTTGATACAGGCCTGCCTGCCCCGCTGGGACGGTAGGCAGGGGAACGCCTAAGTTCTTAGAAAAAAGATAAACAATCTTAAGCAGACTATCTAGATCATATCCCCAGTAGCCAATGCCCTCTATGTGCGTTCCATCATCAGCCCTGAACGTCAAGAGGTTCTCTATTTTATCAAGGGTTATTTGAAGCCATGCAGGGGCATCACCTAATTCATCAAACGTGGCTAATCCTGCCGCCGCCAAGCCTGCAAGACCCACAGGCACCTGATTGCATAAATAGGCATTTTTCCACCAGGGGTCAGCTATGCTTGGACTAACAACACTTTTTGCCATTATCGAGGATACATAGTTTATCTTATCCAAAATCTTGGTTTTTAATTCAGGGCTTATCACATCATAGCACCAGTCATAGAAAAGGGACAATCCGAAGAGAACGCCTCCCGCCACGAGGTCTTTATTTTCCGAGGTAGTTCCACAGCCTCCCCATGAAGGGGCGTTAGCCATAGCTGTAGCAATCGTTGTAGCCCGTTCAAGGTAGCGAGGGTCACCCGTCAACAGCCACACAAAAGCAAGTTTAGGAAGACTATAGGCATAGCCTCTTTGCCTGATAGCGGCCACACAGTTAGGGAATATAGGCTCAGGGGCAGGTATGGCATCTACTTTTGTTTTTAGTTTCGCCCAAAAAGCATCGTAAGGAGGAGTTGTTATCTTTCCTTTTAACTCAGCTATGCTGGTTTTATCTATGAATAAACGAGGATGAATACCGGAAAACGGCTCAAGAGATTTGGGCAAAGGTGTGTTGGCATATATTCCCAGAGGCTCTATTTTATCAACTTGCTCAACAACCAAATCCTTTAGACTAAGGTCAATCTGTCCACTGTTCCCTTGCAGGACGGTTATGCGTAAAGAAGCTGCTGTTTCAGGAATAGGGAACCATGCCGCCAGCTTTTGCCACGTTCCCGACCTGACGGCGTCATAATAAGAAGAAGTGAAATTTCCAAGGTTTTCCTTGTTCTGGCCAATAAAGTAACATTTCATCTGTATAATGCCATAGCAAGCCACCACATTTACCATCATTGAAACTTTAATTACATTAGTCTCGTGATTAATCGCTGCATAAGGCGTAGGGGATGTTAAGATTGTTCCACCTGTGGTGTTCCCATAAGCATGAAGAAGAGTTGAATCTGGAGACAAATCAATTTTTATGCCTCCGCCTCCTTTCCAGCCTTCAAAGTTTAATGATGTTGCCTGCTGCCCAAAGATAGTGCAAGCAGGATATAAAACGATAAGCAATAAAACTACCCAAAGATAAGTTAGCGGCCCACGCCAACGGGGACGATGCCTTATCAAAGAGCAACTTATTGAGATCTTTGCACAACCTGTTTGATTATTGGTATCCATTATTGTTTCTTTACCATGGATTTGAGAACCCTCACGCAACCCCCTGAAGGGAACCCCTTAAGAGGAAATATTGCAACTGACAGGGCATTCAGGGAATGTTTGGGGGCTCTTTGAGACCTTTGAATTTGTGATTAAACCGCCTTGCCGTTATTCCGTGCTTGACTTGAGCCTGCCCCGTACTCGATGCGGGGGAATCCAGTGTTTTCAAGCCGTTATAGATTCCGCCCCGATTTTCATCGGGGTGACGCGTCGGAATGACGTGAGGGGCCGTTTTTCAAAGGTTTCAAACAGCTTGCCACGACCTCTTGTGTCATCCTGAGCTGTTTGTCCTGAGTTTACCGAAGGGTCGAAGGGCTCACCATGACAGATGGGCATTGTAACCTTGGGTTGCCTACACCTAAAATGAGAAAGAGCCTAAATTAGGCGTTATGCCCCCCGAATTGTCCCATCTTTATCCCTTCCCCATATACCCTTTTTATCCCTTCTTTCAATCCAATCTCTGGTTGCCAGCCTAAGGCCTTAATCCTGCTTATGTCAAGAAGTTTTTGGGGAGCGCCGTCGGGTTTTGCAGTATCCCAGATGACATTGCCTTTAAAACCAACAATTTCTCTAACTAGATGAGCTAAATCCTTTATGGGCAGATCCTCGCCTGTGCCGATATTTACAAATTCACCGATGTCTTTGAAATCATATGTTTCCATCAAAAATACGCAGGCGCTTGCCAGATCATCTACATGCATAAATTCCCGGTATGGAGAACCACTGCCCCAGAGAGAAACAGTAACAGATGATGGGCGATGGGCGATGGGCGATGAGATTCCGATTTTCTGGAGGATGGAGAGGATATCTGCTTTGGTTGCGCTGTCCGGCAGAGATAGGCTAAAGCCAATGGGATATTTTTTAAAATCTCTGGTTATACTCTCAAAATCTTCCTGCTCCAGAAGCTTGGCAAGGTGGAATTTTCTCACTAAAGCAGGCAGCACATGGGCAGTCTCCAAATTATAGTTGTCATTAGGACCATAAAGATTGGTGGGCATGACCGAGATAAAGTTCGTGCCATACTGCTCGTTGTAATATTTGCAAAGCTTAATCGCTGCTATCTTGGCAATTGCGTAAGGTTCGTTGGTTGGTTCAAGTGGACCGGTTAGAAGATACTCTTCTTTTAAAGGTTGAGGGGCAAGTTTTGGATAAATACAGGAAGAGCCTAAATTTAGCAGCTTTTTAACCCCGTACCGGTAAGAGGCATGAATGGCATTGGCAGCTATCATGATGTTGTCATAAATAAACTCTGCCTTGTATGTGTCGTTGGCAAGGATGCCGCCTACCTTTGCGGCAGCAAGAAAAACATATTCCGGCCTTTCCGTTTCAAAAAATCGTTTTCCATCTTCCTGTCTTGTCAGGTCAAGTTCCTTGCTTGTCCTAACTACGATATTTGTGTATCCTTTTTCCTTAAGCTTTCTTAGGATTCCAGAGCCGACTAAACCTCTATGACCCGCCACGTAGATTTTAGAATTCTTATTCATCTTGCTTCCCTTATCTTCTCGTAGAAGGAAAGCTCATGATTTGTCCATCCATATCCGCTTTTTTGAGATATTGCCAGACCCTCTCCCTCAGGTTCAAGGCCATTTTTTGTTATATCATAATCAACCATTATTTTAATAAGATCATCAAACCTTACCTTTGGCTCCCACTGGAGCTTCTTCCTTGCTTTGGCAATGTCTGCCTGAAGAGATTCCACCTCTGTAGGCCTAAAATATCGGGGATCGATTTCTATTATTGCCTCTCCTGGTTTTAGGGGGCAATGGGCGCCGGGCGATGGGCTATTGGCGAGGGAATTGATTATTCCTTTCTCCTCAACTCCTTGTCCTTGCCATTCTATTTTTATACCTGCATACTCAAAACCCTTTTCCACAAACTCCTTTACTGAATAGCTTTCACCGGTGCCTATGACATAGTCATCAGGTTTTTCCTGCTTAAGTATCAACCACTGACATTCCACATACTCCGGGGCAAAGCCCCAGTCTCTTCTGGCTCCAAGATTCCCAAGATACAGCTTTTTCTGTTGCCCGGTAATTATGTTTGCTATTGCCCTCGTTATCTTTCTTGTAACAAAGGTCTCTCCTCTTCTTGGACTCTCATGATTAAAAAGTATGCCATTGCAGGCAAATGTTTTATATGCTTCCCGGTAATTGATTGTCATCCAGTATGAGTAAGCTTTGGCAGCAGCATAAGGGCTTCTTGGATAAAAAGGCGTAAGCTCATTCTGCGGTGGTGGAGCTGCGCCGAACATCTCCGAAGAGGATGCCTGATAAAACCGAGTTTTGATGCCGCTTCTCCGGATTGCTTCGAGTATCCTTGTTGTTCCCAATGCAGTTATGTCTCCTGTATATTCGGGCATATCGAAGCTAACTTTTACATGGCTTTGTGCGCCCAGGTGATAAACTTCATCCGGCTCAACATTGTAGATGAGATTGCTCAGCTGCCCGCCGTCGCTTAGGTCCCCATAATGCAAGAATAACCTGGCGTCCAGAGTATGCGGGTCAACATAGATATGGTCTATCCTTTGGGTGTTAAAAGTGCTTGCCCGGCGGATTAAGCCATGGACTTCATAACCCCTGGATAAAAGAAACTCTGCCAGATAAGAACCATCCTGGCCGGTAATGCCGGTGATGAGTGCGCGCTTCATGATAGGCTCCTAGATGTTGGTTTGTATGTCTCAATTCAAAGGCAAGAAAAGTGGGCATTAAATTAGGCGTTATGCCCCCGAATTGTCTGATATTTTAATTCCCAGTTCCAGGCGGTTCGGATGATGAACTCGAGGTCGTCACAGCGTGGCTGCCAGCCGGTGAGCCGATGGAGTTTTACACTGTTGGACACGAGCTCCGGCGGGTCTCCGGGGCGCCGGTCCGTTTCCTCGACCGTAAAATCAATGCCCGTCACCTTTTTGGCAAGGGCTATCACCTCTTTTACCGAGAAGCCATAGCCGTACCCGCAGTTCATGATTTCTGTCCTTCCCGTTTCAAGCAGGTAATTCAATGCCAGGAGATGGGCATCGGCCAGATCATCCACATGAATATAGTCGCGAATGCAGGTTCCATCGGCGGTGGGGTAATCCGTTCCAAAGATGGACAATTTGGGAAACTCTCCATGGGCGGTTTTGAGCGCCCGGGTGATGAGATGGGTGGCGTCCTGATATGCCTGCCCAATGCGGGTCTTAACATCCGCCCCGGCCACGTTGAAGTAACGCAGGGATATGTAGCGGAAGTCTTTGACGCCGGCGATGTTGCGAAGCATGGTTTCCACTATGGCCTTGGAGGCGCCATAGGGGTTGATGGGATTTAGGGGCGTGAATTCAACAACGGGCATTTTGTTTGGAATGCCGTAAACAGCGGCGGAGGAGGAATAAATGAAGTCCCGAATGCCGTTGCTTTCCATGGCGTGGAGAAGGTTCAGCGTATTGGCTATATTGTTGCGGTAGTAGCGCAGCGGTTCCCGCACAGATTCTTCCACCTGAATCGAGGCGGCAAAATGGATAACCGCATCAGGTTTGAACTGCTCCAGGGTTGCATTCAACAATTTAAGATCGGCAAGGTCTCCCCGGATAAGCGTTCCATACAGCACCGCCCAATCGTGCCCTGTGGAGAGGTTGTCGTAGATCAGAAGCTCATGGTTCTTTTCGCCCAATGCCTTGACAACATGGCTTCCGATGTAGCCGGCGCCGCCGGTGATGAATATTTTCATTAAATTGCCTCCATGATGATCATTTTAACCGTTTGCCTGCGAGAAGAGTTGATATGAAAAAAACCACGCCATCTTGACATATTCCAAGGCCACATGCTTTATGTATTTCTTGCTCCACGGCGCCGCTTTGGCCATTGACGGCTCGAGAGGCGCCGGCACAAAATGGATTTGATAGGCGTCCCCGCCGGGATTGTTTTTGTGAAAGACATGTTCTGTTATCATTTTTATCCGGCGCATATGGTAGGGAGAGCTGACGAAGTTCGCCTTTTTCAGATGAAAACAATCCATGATCCGTTTGGCTTCCAGCGCCTCGATATGGGTGTTCTCATAAAAATCCGGATACTTGCCACGAAGGTCGGATCCTTTCCTGTGCGCGAATTTGCCATCAATGACAGCAGGCAGCAGTCGGTCGGCGCTTCCCATTATATAGCCGAATCCAGGAATGATGAGGCAGTTTGCATAGCCGGCGGCAAGCAGCCGGTTCGCCTCCTGTCTTCTTGCCCCCATATTTGTTTCCCCCGCAAACACAACGACGGCATCGGCTTTAAAGGGCGGGTCGGCATAGTTCAGATAAAGGGGCGCGCATAGGGCGACAATTAAAAGCAGAGCCAGTATCGGTATGGCAAGAAAAAGAAGCGGCTTTATATGCAGTTTGGTCATTTTTTTTAACATAGCCTGATACCTTTGAAAAACGGCCTCTCACGTCATTCCGACGCGTCACCCCGATGAAAATCGGGGCGGAATCTATAACAGCTTGAAAACACTGGATTCCCCCGTATCGAGTACGGGGCAGGCTCAAGTCAAGCACGGAATGACGGCAAGGCGATTTAATCACAAATTCAAAGGTCTCAGTCTCAGAGACAGCTCCGCCCTCTGGATTACATCCCGCGCTTTCCATGGCGCCAAAATCCAGGGCTTTTTCGTCAAAACGAAGTTTATCTGCCATTAAAATAAATAATAACCACAATGTTTCTTGCTTCAGTCACGTCCTGACAGCGGGGCAGATATAGCAGGAAAGCGCAAATAAATCTACAAAGTTTCCACGGCAGGCCCGCCTTTATCGCTGCGAACAAGCTTTGAGCCCGCCATAGCCGGCGGATCGGAGATATTTTTTGTTTGAAAAACCTGTGGCTTTCCGTCTGCCGGCATTTGGAGGGTTGGCTTCTTCAGGCAACCTGGACTTGTATGTAATACAAAGTTAAACGGCTGTCAAGCTTTTGCGCAGCGGCCATAACTCCACAATTGCGCAACAGGGGAAGCAGAGCCTTTTCAGGCGCTGCTTCCCCTGTTGTTTTGTGTGGATATATCATGCTGCTTGTTTTTTTAGCTTCGAACCTTTTTCCGCAGACCCACCAGACCCATCAGGCCGGCGCCCAAAAGCCAGACGGCGGCGGGAATGGGAACGACACCATGACAATGGCTGATATTGTCGATGGCGAGGTGCTGTCCCTGCGGCTGAAACTCAACCTTGTCCACATACAGCCAGTTAAAGGAGAAAAAATTGAGCTCGTCATTGTTCGTGGTGATGGTAGTTGTGCGCACCAGAGCGCCGTTCTGATACCCATTCACTATAACATCTTCGGTCTCATCCCAAGCTGCGGTGATGAATGCGCCGATGAAGTTGAAATCATCGCCGTTCGGGCCTGCAAACCACACATCGTCAGCCCAACCAGTATACGCACACACTTTCCCAATGCAGCCATACTCATAGCCTGAACCCGGATACCGATACTTGGTTATGCCCAGGAAATCAGGACTCCAATTGAATCCCCCATAACCGTCAGGTATTGTAATATCCTGTGCTTCATAACCTGGATACAAATCCTCAAAATCCACTGTCCCCGACGGCACCCAACCGGCCTGTGCCGGTCCGCAGAAGGCCAAAACGCTCAAACAAACCATT
This sequence comes from Syntrophaceae bacterium UBA4767, assembly GCA_002403385.1. Classification (GTDB taxonomy): domain Bacteria; phylum Desulfobacterota; class Syntrophia; order Syntrophales; family UBA4767; genus UBA4767. The sequence goes on from DHHR01000049.1 coordinate 45,969, forward strand.
AAAACTAATATTTTCTTCATAATTTCCTCCCTATTTGGCAACGTTTTTCGCTGCTTCTTTCAAATTGTTTCTTCCCAAAATTCCCCCAGAACCGCTTTTCCCAAATTCCTTATCCTGCGAATTCATCACCCCCTTTCTTTTTAGGGTTTTATCTCCATTTGATTTAGATGTTTTTCCGTCTCCGCAGACCCACCAAACCCATCAGGCCGGCGCCCAAAAGCCAGACGGCGGCGGGGATGGGAACTTCCGGCGCGCCTGCCTTGACGAGGAAGAAATTCTCTTTCCCGTCATTGTTGTCGCCAATAACCTCCCCTTCATTGCGATTGCCGAAATCAAGCACAAAATATAGAGACTGCGCGCCAGTCAGATCTAAGCCTGGAATTACCCAGTCGGAATCGCCATTTCCGGTCTCTTGCTGCGATAGTACGCCAGTATAACGGTATGCATCCACAAAGCCGGCGCCATAGTCAATCCACGCATCCAAAGAATTAATTTGGTATTGTTGTGCATCAGAACCAGGCTTACCCACCTGATTGATATCAATGGCGATTAAAGGCGTAGTACCAACCATGTCTATAAGATCTGTGAGGACTGTACCTGTGTAGGTCGGTGAAGTGAATTCACCCTCATCTCCACCAGCGTAATCCGTGCAAAGAAAGCCTTGATTTGTTCCTGCGGAATAACCGATGAATACAGGCCAATCCTGTTGGTCGTAAACTGCAACATCGGGAGTTCCAAGCGCTGTCGGCGATGCCAATACTGGTGCGGCCATACAAAACGACGTTAGAACAATTAGAACCACTAAAATACTCTTAATTTTCTTCATAACAGATACCTCCTTTTCTAAAATCGCTTTTCCTGTTCTTTTCTGTTGAGCGCCATCGTTTTCTTTCCTTTTTCCTTACTTTTTCCTTCAAAAATTCACCCCCTTTCTTCTACGTTTTTAATACTGAAGACCCGCGGCTTTCCGTCCCCCGGCGCCCTTCGGCCTTTCGACCCTTCGACAAGCTCAGGGTGACATGAGGTGTCAGGGTGACATCTCCGGCGTCAGGGCAAAACATCTTCGACTCTCTACGAAACTATCAATGTTAATGAACGTGAAAAAAGTTGAGCTCAAGGAACATACTTACCACACCTGGCAACTCGGCGATCTTTCGGTTTGAAAGACCCGTGGCTTTCCGTCCCCCGGCATTTGGAGGGTTGGCTTTTTCAGGCTGTTGAAACTTTAATTTCCAAAGAGTCCGTAAAAAGTCAAGATGTGCGGGTTTTGTTACGTTCACCCTTCGACCCTTCGACAAGCTCAGGGTGACATGAGGTGTCAGGGTGACATCTCCGGCGTCAGGGCAAAACATCTTCGACTCTCTACGAAACTATCAATGTTAATGAACGTGAAAAAAAGTTGAGCTCAAGGAACATACTTACCACGCCTGGCAACTCGGCGATCTTTCGGTTTGAAAGACCCGTGGCTTTCCGTCCCCCGGCATTTGGAGGGTTGGCTTTTTCAGGCAACCTATGTGTAATACAAGGTTAAGCGCTTGTCAAGTTTTTTTTACTGAAAAAAAAGATGAACTCGTAAAAAGCCCCAATTGTCATCCTAACACCCTTTGTCACCCTGAGCTTGTCGAAGGGTGAGTTATGATCGTTTGTCATGGTTCGACAGGGCCTGTCCTGAGCCAGCCGAAGGGCTCACCATGACAAAACCCGCGAATTTTGACTTTTTACGATTTTGTCAAAAATGAATGGAGTAAATTCCCTTGCCGCAACATCTTTATATGAGATATTGTTGAAGAATCTGATAACTCTTAAAATCTGAATCCACAAAAGCGGCGCCTATGTGGACACTTTCCCTGTCATCAACCAATCGTATCGGTTTACAGCGGATGTTTAACGGCTGAGCAGCTTCCGGCAGAGCAAAGGTAACGTCTAAGGTTGTTGCGCTGTTGTCGAAGTTGATCTTATCGACGGCCTGTTTGGGAATGGAAATCCTCAGGCCGTTTAAGGAAATATCCACAATGACCCCAGATTGGCGCAATTTTGTTTCCGAACCGGCTTCACTCACGAATGCCGGGATATTGACCGGTTTCCTCAAGCGACGGCGCTTTTCCTGAGCGATTGTCTTGTATCCATGTTTTTCTAAATGCTCTGAAAGAACGGATTCAATCATTGATGAAAGGGTGCGCCTGTCTTCGGCGGCATACCTTCCCATCGCATTTCTTAAATCTTCAGTGGTTCGAAAGCAGATCATGACATTTCTTTTTGCATCTTCCATGGACATGGTATCCGGCAACCCCCCTCCCCGGCACATAGAAACCGGCTTCCTTATATCTGAAGTTTATATTATTTGCAATGTTTTTTTTGGTAGTCCCAAGGGGAGTTGAACCCCTGTTTCCGGCGTGAGAGGCCAGCGTCCTGACCACTAGACGATGGGACCACAGGTGGATTTTCTTAAATAGTCACCCTTCGACCCTTCGGTAAACTCAGGACAAACAGCTCAGGGTGACATGTCAGGGCAAGATCGTCGAACGGTCGAACCATGACACCTTTGAAGGGTTGCTCCCTATAGTCAACAACAATTTAAAAGTCAAGGCAGAAATTATGCCCTATGGCGCGTTATATGCTCGACGGCTTTTGCAATCCGCCTGATTACGCGATCCTTTCCCATGGTAACCATAATGTCATCAATGCCGGGGCTGGCTGTCCTGCCGGTAAGGGCTACCCGCAGCGGCTGGGCGATGAACTTCAGTTTCATTCCGCGTTGGCCGGCAAAGCTCCTCAAAAAAACTTCAATCCCCTCCTTGGAGTAGTCCGTCAGGGCGGATATTCCATCCGCTATGGCCCGCAAATGTCCGGCCGCTTCGGCGGTGAGAAATTTTTCCGCCGCTTCGGGAGCGTAAGCGATTTCATCCTGAAAATAAAAGACACTGGCATCGGCTAATTCTTGCAATGTTCGGGCCCTCTCCTTGAGGTCAATGGCCACATTTCTGGCAAGCTTTCGGTCGGAAGGGTCCAAACCAAGATTTTTCCAAAACGGCATCATTTCTTCCACAAGACGATCTTCAGGACACTGCTTGATGTAATGCTGGTTCAACCACAGCAGCTTTTCCTGATTGAAAACGGCGGCGGATTTTCCCACTGCCTCCAGGCAGAAGTATTCAATCAGCTCTTTCAGCGAGAAAATTTCCTGGTCACCGTGGGACCATCCGAGCCGGACCAGATAATTAACCAGCGCTTCCGGCAGGTAGCCCATTTCTTTATAGGCCATGACGGATGTGGCGCCGTGGCGTTTGCTCAATCTTGTCTTGTCAGCCCCAAGGATCATCGGCACATGGGCAAACCGGGGAACGGGGTAACCGAGGGCCTGATACAGGAGCGTCTGACGAGGCGTGTTGTTGACATGATCATCACCGCGGATGACATGGGTGATCTCCATCAAGGCGTCATCGACAACCACCGCAAAGTTATAGGTGGGAAAACCGTCCGCCCGCTCGATGATCAGGTCATCAAGCTCGTCATTGTTGAATGATATTGCGCCCTTGATAAGATCATGGACGATTGTCGTTCCGGTATCCGGGCACTGAAACCGCACTGCGGCATGCGCCGTTTTGGTCAGTTTCCTCTCACGGCAGGTTCCGTCGTATTTGGGTTTTCGCCCTTCCGCCAGGGCGCGCTTCCTTTTATCTTCCAGTTCTTCGGGCGCGCAAGTGCAGTAGTAAGCCTTGCCCTCCTCGAGGAGCTTTTTTACCATCCGGCGATGGATATCCACACGCTGGGACTGGAAAAATGGCCCCTCATCCCAGTTCAGGCCGAGCCATGTCATGGCATCAAGAATCGCCCGCGTGGACTCCTCTGTGGAGCGAAGCTGGTCAGTGTCTTCGATGCGCAAAATGAATCGCCCCCCCTTGTGTCTGGCAAAAAGCCAGTTAAAAAGGGCCGTCCTGGCCCCGCCAATGTGCAAATAACCTGTGGGCGAAGGAGCGAATCGCGTTCTAATTTTCTGTTTTTCTGACATCACTATTTTTCATGACTTCAAGAATTAATTCAACTTTACGTCTCAAGGCAGCTTCAAGCGGACAACCTGTCCCGGCTTTCCTAAATTGCCCATGAACCTGTCCCCAAACTTAAGATCAATCCCTCCGGCATTCCCAATAACAAGATCAAAGGAAGAATATGCCTCCTTTTCAATTTTATCCCCCTGCCGCAGCAGGAATTCCTGAGGCGGCTTATTATCCATAGCCACTCGCAGCCAGACGCTGTCGCGGGCAATAATGAGCAGTTTATAAAGCTTCTTCTCTATCGGCGCTGACGCCGGCTGCTTGTCTTTTGCCGATTGATCTACGCCAGGCGCTATCGCTTCATCTACTTTCAATGCGTTTGAAGCCGTTACGGCGGTACTGGAAGAAGCAGCGGGATTGTTTTTATCACGCTGCAAGGACAAGAATATGATGATGATGACGGCAATGATAATGACTGTCGCCAAAATGGTCAAAAGGTATTTGGGCGGGCGCTTGGACCTCAGCGCCGGTTTTTTGTCCGCCGTTTTTTCCTGTGGGGCCTCGAGCGATTTGAGGTATTGCTCATAGCGCTCAAGAATTTCCGAATGATCTATTCTCAATGCCTGCGCATACATTTTAATGAAATTTTTTGCATAGATCGGCTCCGGGAGCTGCCTATAATCTTCATTTTCTATCGCTTCCAGATGAGCTATTCCCACGCGCGTTTGCTGAAAAATGTCTTTCAGTGTCAAGCCGCGGGCTTCCCTTACGGCCCTCAGGTCAAGATGTTCCTTCGGCGCGGCGCTTTCTATTTTTGAATGTTCTGTGTCTGTCATGTCGCAACCAAAATAGATTCCCTTGCTGCGTGGTGTTTATCATCAATTTCTGGATCACGCAACGGGATTGTTTGTATGATGTGGGAAGGCGGCGGATGAGAGGGACAGAGGCGTTAAGGGAGCTGTGTATATTCAATCATAGCATTCCACACGGTTGCGGCCTTCGTGTTTTGCTTTGTACATGGCATTATCCGCGCGGGAAAGCATTTCATCAAAGCTTTCCTGCATCTTACACTCCGTCAGGCCAATGGAAACGGTAACCTTGAAATTAGGGTCTAAGGTTGGGAACGAAATATCTTCAATACAGGAGCGAATGCGTTCTGCGAAGATCTTCGCTCTTAGGATATCCGTTTGTGTAAGCACAACGCAAAATTCCTCTCCGCCAAAGCGTCCGCAAAAGTCCGTTTTGCGCAAAATGCTTTTGAGGGCAGCAGCGAATGTCTTCAATGCTTGATCGCCTGCCAGATGTCCATACGTATCGTTGATCTTTTTGAAGTCATCAATATCTATCATGGCTAAAGAAAAAACGGCGCCGCTGCGCGCCGAACGTTCTTTCTCCAATTCAATCATTTTCGTCAGATGGCGACGATTGTATAAACCTGTCAGGTCATCGCGAATCCCCATTTCTCCAATAGCATTTAAGGAGGCTCGCAGTTCTCTCTGAGCGATCGTCAAGCTTTGGCGTAGAGAGCTGAGATGCCCTCCGAGAAAGGAAACACCAACCAAAATGACGGCTAGCCCTAACAATTGCACACATTCGATCTTTAAAACGATGCCTTGTGGACGAAAAGTGTTTAACAGAAGGATATCGACTCCATAAGTAAGCGTCATAAAAGCGCTGATAAATAAAAACTGGCGCGTTTTGAGGCGGAAGATGCCGAACAGAAGTATAATAACATACAGCGCAAAAAAAATACCCCTGGCCTGGTTGAGATAATATAGCCCATACATAACAGCAAAACTGGCAATGCACATCTGGATAGAAGTGAGACTGGGATCCGACATCCGCAGGTTGAGGCCGGCGCGAAAGACGACATATAAAACGATATTAATCGTGATTATAATAATCCCATAACAGCAAAGCGCCTGCATTGTCACAATATTTGCTAAATAGGCGCCGCAAAAGAAGAAAAAAGCGAGGGTATAAAAAGCCGCCCCGATGAAAAAGCGACGGAGGAGAACAGCTTGATTAGGATTATCCTTAGGGATGATTGAAAAGGAAAAAGCCATTTTAAACGCCCTTTTTAGATTCATGATTATCAAAGATAACACCAGTGTAGTGCGTCCAACGCTTCTTTACATTTGTTAATTTTAGCCAAGATTCGCTCTACGGGCGCAGTCCATACGAAAATATGCGGATTCTAATTGCACGCATCAATATAATCTTTTATTGCTTTAATCAAGACATTGTTACTGCAATATGATTATGTCACCCCCTGTCTGAACCAGGCAAAGGAAGAAGCATCTCACGAGGCGAAGTGGGCGCTTCATGAAAGAGAGGGTTACATTTACGATGGGGGAGACAATACGTTACGGAGTTATAGAAGCTTTAAACGTTGCGGGGCATTAAAACATGTTTACAACACAAAATATCACACCAGGAGGGTGACATTTCCTCATCGCAAAAAAGGTGACACTTTCACCCTGCAGGAACAGAAATAAATGATAAAAATACTTACCTTAAACCACTTTGAAATTAACCGCTTCCATAGACCTTGAGGATCTTTTCAACAATATTAGTCGTTGATGCCCCTTTAGTTTCGGGGACGATAACCACACACCCTCCCCATTTCTTGACGGATTCCCGGCCCACAACTTGCTCTTCCGCCCAATCTCCCCCCTTTACCAAAATATCGGGTTTTATATATTCAATAAGTTCGAGGGGTGTCAACTCACTGAAAATTGTCACATAATCAACAGCTTCAAGGGAGGCGACAACGTCTGCTCTTTCTCCTTCAGGAATAAGCGGCCTTTTTTCTCCTTTGATGGCTTTTGTCGAAGCATCACTGTTAACTGCAATTATAAGGACGTCCCCTAATTTTTTTGCTTCCTGCAAGTAACGAGTATGGCCTACATGAAGGATGTCAAAACACCCATTTGTAAATACTACTTTTTTCCCTTCCCTTTGCAGTTGCTCGACCTCTTTTTTGAGTTTTTCTTTCGGATAGATTTTATTCATAGCTTTGTCCTACCTGAAAAATCAGATAACCCTGGCAAGGGTGAGAACGGCGACCTGCTCGGCCTTGTTTTTCACCAGCATCCTTGCACATTCCTTAACCGTGTTTCCCGTAGTATATACATCATCCACAAGGATAACCTTTTGACCGGCAATTTTCCTCCTATCGGTCACTTCGAAAGCTCCCTTTACATTTGCTTCACGTTCCTGTTTTTTCAAGCGAACCTGCGGCTCTGTATAGGCGCAACGCTTAAAAGACGTAATATCCAGGGGCATGCGGAACTTTTTAGCGAGTGTCTTGGCCAGTATGGCGGATTGATTGAATCCACGCTCTTTTAATCTCTTCAAGTGCAGGGGTACGGGAATAATCAGCGAGTATTCTTTGATATTTAATGATGGATACTCATTTTCAGCCATCAATTCTCCCAGCGCTTTTCCGATCGCGATATTTCCCCTGTATTTAAATTGGTGGATGGCATCAAGAAGAACGCCGTCGAACTGACCGACTGCTCTTGCGGAGATAAAATGTGGTTTTGTGCTGATACAGTTGCCACAAAGATGATTGCTTTCCTCATCACCTAAATACGGAATACCGCAACAATGGCAAAGGGGTGATTTTATGAAATTGATTTTTGCAAAACAATGGCCGCAAAAGTGAGAATTGTTACCATCAAAGACAACACCGCACCCAATACACTTGGGTGGAAAAATGATGTCGGCGAGGTTTGTAAAAATTTGTTTCAAATTTTACATCCCTTTTTTAAGAGCCGTTACCTCAGCCATATGCTCATCAATCACCATCTTGGGGATATCTGACCACAAGCGTTCCATATCGTAAAATTCTCTTATGGGTTCATAGAAGATATGAATAATCACGTCGTCATAGTCCATCAGTATCCACTGGCCGAGTTGTTCCCCCTCAATACCCAGAGGGATAGCGCCTGATGCCTTTAGATTTTTGTGAACAGATGCCGCAATAGCTTGAACCTGCCGGCTTGAGGTCCCGCTGCATATAATAATGTAATCAGCGAAGGAGGATGTATCCTTCACATTCAGTATCGTAAGGTCCTTCGCTTTTTTCTTCAATAACGCATTAACGAACCAAATAACATGTTCTTCTGTATCGGTTTTTTCTTTGATCGGTTTTCCTCTCGCAATTGTTTCGATACCTCTTTCTTATACACAATTACACTCCCCGGTCAAGAGACAACTAACGGCCCCAAAATGCCGATAGACTTTTGCATTATCCTGTTTAATTGCCCGAAAATGCGTTTTTAAAACCGGCGCAATCTCTAAAAAACGCATTCGGACATCTTTATCGTCCTTATTGTAACGACAATGCCTCGTTTCTCATTAAAAACCCTTCTTCAAGACGCGCCTGTCCGTTAATGTCCGAAAATCAACTTCAAATGTGTTATCCAAACGACATGCATTTTTCCCCTGAAAAGCCGCCTTTAAGCTCCTTTATGATGTTTTCTGCCTGTCCCCTTCCGTTATACTGCCAAATCACTTCCTCCGATGTGTTCTGAAGATTAGAGGCTATCGCATGGTAACAATACTCCGAAGGGCTAAACAGGCTCGGCTGTTCGTTTTTCCATCTCAAGACTGCCAGCCTGAATGCTTTCTCTGTCTTGTTCATTGGCATGTCTTACCCCTCCAGAATTGGATGCGGCAATTGAGCTGATAAAAAAATGCGGGGCAACGGCATCACCATCCTAATCGTCGAGCATATCATGAAGGTTATCATGTCCATATCGAATCGGATACACGCAATCAACTTCGGTCAGACTATTGCGGAAGGGACTCCCCACGAGGTAGCCAATAATCCGGCAGTAATCGAAGCCTATCTGGGGGAAGCGTATGCTCAGTGTTAAAGGCATTGATGTATTTTACGGAGATATCCAGGTTCTCTGGGATGTTTCTTTTGAAGTAAAGGATAAGGAGATCGTCGTCCTCGTTGGCTCCAATGGGGCGGGGAAATCGACAACCTTGAGAACCATATCCGCTCTTCTTACCCCGAAAAAGGGAGCCGTTGAATTCAACGGCACGCGCATCGACCATATTCCGGCTGACAAGATCATTGAATTAGGGCTTGTCCATGTTCCCGAGGCGCGACGCCTTTTCCCTGAAATGACGGTTAAAGAAAATCTGATTGTGGGTTCTCTCAACGGCGAGGCAAAACGCAAGCGTTACGAAACGATGGAATATGTGTATTCCCTGTTTCCAAGGCTCAGGGAAAGAGAAAAACAGACAGCGGGAACGCTTTCCGGAGGGGAGCAGCAGATGCTTGCCATAGGCAGGGGACTGCTGTTGCCGCCTAAGCTTATGATGCTCGATGAACCGTCCCTTGGTCTTGCGCCTCTTTTGGTGCAGGATATTTTCAATATGCTGAAAAAGATCAACGAAGCGGGGATTACCGTCCTTTTGGTGGAACAGAACGTGAGACAGACCTTGGGAATGTGCAGTTGGGCATATGTTTTGGAAAACGGCCGCATCGTTCTGGAATGTCCCGGATACGACCTCCTGGCAAATGAACAGGAAAAGGAGTGCTTTTGGGGAAGGGGAGACAGATGAGCCCGCCCCATTTTTTTACGGCCAAAAATGTCAGGCTCGCCCCCCAAATGAACTTTCCATCCGGTCTAACTGCCTGTGACGTTCGTTTACAGTGGAATACAGACAAACTCATCCGGCACGTCTTAAAATGGTTACAAATCCCCTTGACACACAACAGCTTGTCTCCTTATACTCACGCCCGTAAAAATTGTGTCATATAACGCAAGGTCGAATGACAGAAAAATAGTTGTTTGAGGCGCCGTAAGACTCAACAAAATTCAGCATAGCGAAGGAGAGTATGCATGGAACAATACAACACGATTCAGTGGGAGACCGTTGAAAAAGGATTGGGAGTTTTGACTCTAAACCGACCTAAAGCCTACAACTCGGTCAACGGTGAGATGTTGGACGAATTGGATGCTTTCTGGCGCATGCGGTTGTATGATCTCGAAACAGTGGCAATCATATTAAAAGGCGCAGGTGAAAAAGGTTTTTGCGCCGGTTTGGACATGAAATACACTGTTGAACACGCGGAACAGTTCAGCAAACCAAATGAATTCTATAGGTTTCAGGCTCGTCTGGGGCGGCTAAATCTTGGCATGCGCAGAGCGCCCCAACCCATAATAGGGCTGATTCACGGAGCTGCGGCCGGTTTGGGATTCAGTTTTGCTTTGGCTTCAGATATTAGAATCGTATCCCCCGATGCCCGTTTCTGTGCCGCTTATATTAATATCGGTTTGGGTGGAGCAGATATGTGTTGCAGCTACCTTCTGCCGCGTATCATTGGCGCCGGTCGCGCCTATGAAATCATGTATCTGGGCGAATTCTTATCTGCCGAGGAAGCTATGAAGCTGGGAATGATCAGCAGGGTTGTTCCCAGAGAGGACCTGTATTCCACCGGCCTGCAAATAGCTCGAACAATGCTGACGAAAAATCACCTTGCATTAAGGCTTACCAAAGAAGCCATTAATATGAATTTGGATGCCGGCGGCATGGAGCAGGCATTGAACATTGAAGACAGGAATCAGACCCTCATAGCCTTGGTATCGGGGATAAAACAGACCGTCTAGTTAAAATATTAACGGTCTCATAATAGTCTTTACATCAGTCATCCCGGCGTAGAGCGGAATTCTGCATCAACTTAAAATACATTAGGAGACATGAATGGCGTTCATCGGTTGGGAATTCTGTGTGAGAGAAGGATAGTCTTGATTTTGAAAAGGGGACATTTGAGATATTTGCATAGATGAAAGAGTCGGTCGATGTGACTATTGTCGGCGCGGGAGTTGTAGGATTAGCCGTTGCCGAGACTTTGGCGCAGAAGAACCGCCAGGTGCTTGTTTTGGAAAAAAACGATTCCTTCGGCAAGGAGACGAGTTCCAGAAACAGCGAAGTTATTCATGGGGGAATCTATTACCCAAAAGAATTTCTGAAGAGCCGCCTTTGCCTTGAAGGGAACCGTATCCTCTATGCCTGGTGCGAAAGATGCAATGTTCCCTATCGTCGGATCGGCAAGCTCATCGTGGCCACAGATGAAGACGAATGCGCCGAGCTGGAACGGATCAAGATTACCGCAGAAGACAATGGCGTTGAAAACCTTGAACTTCTGGGACAGTCGCAACTTAAATCCAAAGAGCCCGAAGTAGCTGCTTTGGCTGCCCTTTTTTCCCCCAGCACGGGGATTATCGACACGCATCGTCTCATGCGAACTCTTCTGATTAGCGCCGAGGGGAAGAACGTCATCGTAGCCTACCGGGCGGAGGTAACGGCCATCCACTTTGATGGATCCGCTTGGGATATAAGTATTAATAGCGGTCAGTACCGCGTCCGCACAAAAATACTGATCAACAGCGCCGGTCTTTATGCCGATCGCATTGCAGCTCTTGCCGGCATAGACGTTGACACAGCGGGCTACCGCCTGAAACAGTGCAAGGGAACCTATTCCACCGCTTCCCCTGCTCCGAAGATCAACCACCTGATCTATCCCGTGCCGGCGAAAAACAACGTCGGACTGGGTATTCATGCAACCCTTGATCTCTCGGGCCGTGTCCGCTTTGGCCCTGACAGCCAGTATCTATCCACTTCTCAGCGTTTCGACTACTCTGTAGACGAAGCCCGAAAACCGGTTTTTTACGAGTCGGTCCGCAGGTATCTTCCCTGCATTTCAATGAATTCCCTTAATCCGGATATGAGCGGCATACGCCCCAAGCTCCAGAGGCCAGGGGAGCCGGTGAAGGATTTTATCATTCAGGAAGAAGGTAGCCAGGGTCTTGCCGGCCTCGTAAATTTAATAGGCATTGAATCACCCGGTTTAACTGCTTGTCTCTCCATTGCTAAATATATCAGGGAGAAAAGTGTTATTGCCACGTGAAAACGTTACCCCCCTCCAACTATTTGTTTTGGCGGAGCTTCGAATAGTTTACAAGGCGCTTTTCTCATTCTTATAAAATACATGCCAGGAACCGTCAGGCCAACGGTTAATATTTGCTTTGGCTTTTGTCAAATGAAGATGATCAAGCGTAGGCAATAGCTGAATAATCTGCCCATCTACAGATACAGTGTTGTCATTATTCACGGTTCGAGACCTTTGAATTTGTGATTAAATCGCCTTGCCGTCATTCCGTGCTTGACTTGA
>DHHR01000049.1:58189-58346 GCA_002403385.1 Syntrophaceae bacterium UBA4767
TTTTCAAAGGTCTCGGTTCTTTGATGCTTCCGGCGCAATATATTTCTCAAATCAACCTGTGCCGACAGTTTTCTCCATGCATTTTCCTTTTCTCGTGGCTGAAGGCCAAATCTTTTACAGTATCTGGGAGTAAATAACCCCGCCCACAGGGCGGGGC
>DHHR01000011.1:0-5000 GCA_002403385.1 Syntrophaceae bacterium UBA4767
AAGCTTCTATAACCCCGTAACGTATTGTCTCCCCCATCGTAAATGTAACCCTCTCTTTCATGAAGCGCCCACTTCGCCTCGTGAGATGCTTCTTCCTTTGCCTGGTTCAGACAGAGGGTGACATAATCATATTGCAGTAACAAACTTAAAAAAAATCTATTGACAAAAATATAAAATTAAAATATGCAGGACTGACTAGTCAGTCCTGCATCAAAGTTGTCGTTCCAAATTGGTTTCATCATGCTTTTTGAAGCAGAAACTGTCAAGTGAATTGTTGAAAATTACAGGGGAAGGTCATACTTGGTTTCTCAAATCAATCCTAAAGAAAGCGACAGCGTTTCGTTAAAAGCCCTAGAAAGAGCTATAGGTGAGTCCAAGCGAACAGGGAAAACAGAAACAGCTGTTCCCATTCGTTATCTGGAAGATATCCTTTCCCAGATCAATGTTCCTACAGAAACTTCCAATAAAAAGAGCGAAAAGACTTCCTGTATGGGGAAAAAAGAAAACATTTTCAAGGCAGCTATCGAAGTCTTCGCGGAAGAGGGATACCACAAAGCTACGATGGACAAAATTGCCACGCTTTCGGGGGTGGCAAAGGGCTCTGTCTATCGTTATTTTAAAAGCAAGGATGACCTTTTAGAACAACTCATCTTAACCAAGTTCCAAGAAATTTTAAAGCATGTCGCAGGAATTTATTCTAAAAATTCAGATATACTTAAAGAAATACAGGAAATGATCGAATTTTGGGTTGGCTATATCGAGGATAATCACGAGCTTTATCGTTTAATTCAAAATAAGGCCATTTTTCAAAGAACAGGTCAAAAGTTTATGTTTTACAATTATATGGCTTCACATTTACCTATCCTCAGGGAAAGGATTATAGCCTTAAACTATGAAAAAAAACTCAAGACCACAAATTTCTATACGGTCTTTTACGGGGTCTTGGGATTTATTGATGGGGTCGTTCACAAGTGGTTCAGGGGTGGTATGGCGTACTCACTAAGAAGCGAAATCCCCGTTATTTTAGAAGTCATCTTTAATGGTTTTGTCGGCAAGGAGGGTGTGCAAAAGCAGTTTTTGCCAGTGCAAACTGAAACAAAAGTTCAATACATCAACAAGAAAAGACCCGTTTTGAAAGTTTAAAATACAACACGGTTTAAAACACTTGCTAAGCAAAGGCAATCTATTCACTATTTGCTGTAGGGAATATGTATTGACCTAAAAAAATAAAAAATCATTTTTTAGCTTTTTAAGGAGGAATTAAAATGGCAGCGACTACAAGAAACAAAACATTGAGGGATGAAACATGCGTAAAATCATTGGGGCGTATTGCGGACAAGCGCACCGTAAAAGAAGGATTAAGAATATGCCTGGAACGCGCCAGAATATTGACAAAAATCTACAAAGAGACGGAGGGGGAAGCCCTCTGCCTTCGTCGCGCGAAAGGGCTTGCCGCTATCCTGGACAATATGACGCTCTTCACTCGCGAAAATGAGTTGATCGTCGGTTGCTACGCAAGCACGGATAAAAGCCTTCCCACCTATCCGGAGCTTTATTGGAGATGGCTGGAGAAATCAGTTAGCAAGTTGCCTGATTATGCCGTTATGCTTACGGACGAAGAAAAGAAAGAATTGCTTGAAATTCACAACTACTGGAAACCATACAGTATTCACGGAAGAGAAAGGGATTATATCCCCGATGGCATGTCTTGGAGAATTGGAGAAGTCATTTCAGGCCTTTGGATGTGGCAGTGGGAAATATCAACCCCGAATTATGAAAAAATATTTAAAGTGGGACTCAACGGCATTATTGAAGAAATTGATTTCAAGACGAAGGAAGTTCTGGCCGATATCACCATACCCACGCAGGAAAGAATGGATAAGTTAAATGAGCTGCGCGCTATGAAAATCGCCACCGAAGCCGCAGCTCGCTGGGGTATGCGCTATGCTCAGATGCTGGAAGAGCACAAGAAGAAAATTGAAGATCCCAAAAGGCTGGCCGAACTGGATAAGATGATTGAAGTCTGTAAGCAGGTCCCGGCCAAGCCGGCGAGGAATTTACATGAAGCATTACAGTGCTTCATCATGATTAACTTTATTATTAACTATATAGATCAACCCCAGGTGGGAAACGGCATCCGCTTTGATAAAATATTCGGACCTTTCTATGAAAATGATATCAAAGAAGGAATACTAACCAGAGAGCAGGCGAAAGAGCTTGTTGAGTCTGTATGGGTCAAAATGCAAGAAGGTGGCTATGTGCAGCCACCTGTCTGGGTTAACAACGGCGGTGGCGGCCTGGGCTTTCAGACAATCACCTTGGGCGGTGTCGATAAAGATGGCCATGACATAACCAATGAAATGACGCATATTGCCCTGGAGGTAACCGGCGAACTTCAGACCATTGCGCCGCAGATTGCCGTGAGGATTCATGATAAAACCCCCAAGGAGCTGTATGAATCAGTCTTTAAATGTGTACGTTCGGGATGTGCCCAGCCGGCCCTGTTTAACGATAAAGTCAACCTTCCGCGCCTTATGGGCTTGGGAGGAATGGTAGAAGACGCCAGAGATTACGGCATCAATAACTGTATGCAGCCTGTCATTCCCGGCAAGAATTGTCATTACCGTGCAGGCCATAGCGGGGCCCTCATTCTTCCCATGTGCTTAGACCTTGCCTTATCGCAAGGGCGCTTCTCCATGGCAGGCCAGTCCTTCTCCGGACCCACGGTGGGTTATCCGACTCCCCCAATATCAGAACTCAAGACCTTTGACGATGTTTGGAATGCCTTCTGCAAGCAGGTTGAATTTGCCGGCAAGACAATTACCCTTTTATCCAACATAGCTGATGCGCTCCTCAAGAAGTATATTCCCAGGCCTTTCCTTTCCGCCATTTTGGACGGCAATATAGAAAAGGCCTGTGACATGAGAGATTGGGAATATCTGGGACTGCGCCATCACCTGGTGCTCGGCGTCAACAACACGGCGGACGGATTGATCGCCATCAAAAAGCTTGTTTTCGATGAGAAGAAATATACCTTACAGGATTTCTTTGATGCCATGGCGGCAAATTATCAGGGCAAATACGAATCGCTGTACAATATAATTGAAAAGGATATGCCAAAATTTGGGAATGACAACGACGAGGTTGATTCCTTAGCTCGAAAGATTATGCTTAAGGTCAAAGAAGTCTGCGATCATTCCATCGATATTTACGGAAAGCCTTATATACTTGATGGCACAACAGCATCTGCGCCCATCGGGATGGGTATGATAATGCCCGCCACCTTCGATGCTCGAAAAGCTATGGAACCATTCCACGACGGAAGCATTTCGCCTGTTCAGGGTCGAGACACTTCCGGCCCTACAGCCACCATCCGGTCCGTCGCCAAGGTTGACCCTTTGCAGACAGGAAATCTCCTGCTTAACCAGAAGTTTATGCCGGAATTCTTCGATCCACCCAATTACGGATTAATGGAAGGCTATGTAAAGACACTGCGCGACTTGGGAATCCATCATGTCCAGTTTAACTGTGTGGATAAAGATACACTGTTGGAAGCCAAGGCAAAACCTCAAAACTATGAAAATCTCATTGTGAGAGTGGCAGGATATTCGGCATACTTTGTTGACCTTGACAACAGAATGCAGGACGAAATAATAAAGAGAACTGAACAGTCATTCTGAAATTTTGTTAAAGAGCATCATAAAGTCCTCTTTTAAAAAGTTAATGTAAAAATCTCTACTATATTGCTATATTAGGGGAGGGTCATCAGAAAGAAGGCTCTCCCCGCTTTTTATAGCGCTGGGTGGCACTCAATCGCCTAGATTTGAATAAAGGAATATTTTTATGGGCGCGAAACAACATACTCATATTGAAGAGAAAATTTACGGCACCATCTTCAATATCCAACAATTCAGCATTCATGACGGACCCGGTATGCGCACAACAATGTTTGTAAAAGGATGTCCGTTGCATTGCCCCTGGTGTTCGAATCCGGAATCCATAGATCCATTTATACAAATTAAAATCCATCCGGAAAAATGTCGAGGCTGTGAAGCATGTCTTAAGGTCTGTGAACCGAAAGCTCTTTTACATGACGAGAAGAAAAGGATTAATCTTGAGTATGACAAATGCAACCACTGCATGGCCTGTCACAGCGTATGCCAGTATGGCGCCATTACTGTCATCGGCCTTAAAATATCAGTTGAAGATGCCGTGGCTCAACTGCTGAAGGATAAAGACTTCTACAACAATACGGGCGGAGGGGTTACTATCTCAGGTGGAGAACCCCTGATGCAGCATAGATTTGTCTCTGCTGTCTTCAAAAATCTACAGAAGATAGGCATTCACACAGCGCTCGATACCTGTGGATATGCCCCTTTTAATATTTTGGAAGAAGTTGTTGAGCACGTGAACCTTGTTCTTTTCGATGTTAAACACCTTGATCCTGAAAAACATAGAAATACTGTTGGAGTAAAAAATGATCTGATTCTGGAGAATCTTAGAAAACTATCGGATAAAAAAGTGGAGATTTGGCTCAGGGTGCCTTTTATTCCCGGCTTTAACGATGACTTTGAACTTGCCAATGGTATTATCGCTCTAGGAAGGGAAGTAGGGGCAACGCGCGTTTATTTTCTGCCTTTTCACCGCTGGGGAGAACACAAATATCCACTGTTAGGATTAAAAAACACATACGAAGGATATCGAGAATTTCTACCCGAAGAAGCTAAGAATTGGAAAGAAAAATATATAGACCAATCTGACCTTGTCATATTTGGACAAGGCTGAGGCCTGTTTTCTCTCTTAAACGAAATAAACAAAAACCCCCGTTGTAACCCAGCGGGGGTTTTTGTTTATCAAACTCGGCAGCTACCTACTCTCCCACACGGTTACCCGTGCAGTACCATCAGCGCAAGAGAGCTTAACTTCCGTGTTCGGGATGGGAACGGGTGTTTCCTCTCCGCTATTGCCACCGAAAAAATTGTCTGACTCGCATCAATTGC
>DHHR01000011.1:10000-16968 GCA_002403385.1 Syntrophaceae bacterium UBA4767
TGTTAGGCACGCCGCCAGCGTTTGTTCTGAGCCAGGATCAAACTCTCCAGTTTTAATCCTTCGTAAGAGATACTTTTCTCTTCTTCAAAACGTAAAAACCCGCAAATCTATTATCTCACTATTCAATTTTCAAAGAACCTTAGAATCGAGCCGAATGATTGCTCTGTATCTTTACACTCAAGGAGAAAAACCTAGAAGGTTTATCACTCTGCTGTTGATAATATCATAATCGCGTCGATCCAAAATGTCAAGCGCTAATTGAAAGCGTTTGAACAAATAAAATAGCCTTCTACATTTTTTTATGGCAAGAGTCAAGCTAAAATTTGAATTATTTTACTTTCACAATAAAATAGTTTTTTTTACCTTTGCGAAGAAGAATCTCGCTATGATCGTTCACATGTTCCAGACCGATTTTTTTATCAAAAGTTTCAATCTGTCGATTATTAACATAACCTCCTCCCTGAGAAAGAAGACGCCTGGCCTCACTTTGAGATCCGCATAAATGGGTTTCATGAAACAATTTAAAAGCCGGGACACCCTTTTCCAATTCCAATCTGGACTTTTCTAAAAAAGGTATGGCAGAAATATCACCGGCTTCACGAATCCGAGGAATCGTGCTGGATGGAAAGATATCAGCATCAACAGGTTTCACATGAAATGCCTCTATGGATGCCTTCCATGCAGCAAGCGCCGCTTTCTCGCCATGAGCGATCTTTGTCGCTTCAAAGGCTAGAACCGCTTTTGCCATGTTCAACCTCGCATCAGTTAATGACTTAACTTGCCTGACTTCCTCCATCGGCAAGAACGTAAAAAAAGCTAAAAATCTTTCCACATCATGATCATCGGTATTGGCCCAATACTGATAATATTCATAAGGGCTGGTCAGTACAGGATCCAACCATATTGTTCCTTTTTCTGTTTTTCCCATTTTATGACCGAGCGAGGTCGTAATGAGCGGAAAAGTCATGCTGTAAGCCATCTTACCTTCAACCCGCCTGATAAGATCCGCGCCGGCCAGCATGTTCCCCCATTGATCATTACCTCCCATCTGGAGTACACAGTCATGATTTTTAAACAGATATAAAAAATCATATGCTTGTAAAAGCATATAATTAAATTCAACAAAATTTAGCCCTTTTTCTAAGCGGAGTCTATAACTTTCCGCCGTAAGCATCTTATTCACACTAAAATAGCGCCCGATATCCCTTAAAAATTCTATATATTTGAGATCGCCTAGCCAATCGGCGTTATCTAATAAGATTGTTCTGCCATCGCCTAATTCCAAGTAGTTGGAAAGCTGTTTCTTTAAGCACTGAACATTGTATTGAATTTGTTCTTGGCTGAGCACTTGTCTCATCTGTGTTTTTCCGCTAGGATCACCGATAAGACCCGTTCCACCGCCAATAAGGGCTATTGTCCTGTGACCGTATCTTCGCATATACATCAAAGCCATGATGGGAACGAGGCTTCCAATATGCAAGCTTGTGGCTGTCGGATCAAATCCGACATAACAGGCAACCTGATTTTCTCGAAGGAGCTTCCTTACGAGCTTTCCGTCCGTAACTTGCTCAATGAACCCTCTTTCTACAAAAGTATCGTATACGCTTTTCAACTATTCTATTAAACCCCGCTAGTCACGCAATGTTACACTTATCCTCTGAATTCCGCTGCTCTTACCACTTTTATCATCTAAATGAACGATAACGCCTTGAAGCCACACATCATTTTTCGCCACATCAAATTTGTTCGGAATGCCGGTAAGGAACCTGTCCAAAACAGCATCCTTCTTTATGCCGATCACGGAATCGAAAGGCCCGGTCATTCCAACATCCGTAATATAAGCCGTGCCGCCTGGCAATACCCTTTCATCAGCAGTTTGAACATGGGTATGGGTGCCAACTACAGCGCTAACCTGCCCATCCAAGAACCAACCCATGGCAATCTTTTCCGAAGTTGCCTCCGCATGAATATCGACAAAAATAATATCCGTCTTCCTCTTCAATTTTTCTATTTCACCTTGTGCAACCTTAAAAGGACAATCCAGCGGCTGCATAAATATTCTTCCTATCAAATTGATTACTGCGACATAAGCCCCAGAAATACATGGAACAACAACGCTTCCAAAACCGGGCGTTCCCTCAGGATAATTGGCGGGCCTCAAAAGCGTTTCATAATCATGTATGAAATCCATCACCTCTTTCTTGTCCCATATATGGTTCCCAGAGGTTAACACATCAATATGGTTTTCATACAGCTCTTCGACGATTTCTCTGGTCACCCCAAAACCTGCGGCAGCATTTTCACAATTAGCAATGACAAAATCTATGGCATACTCCGAAACTATTTTAGGCAGCTGTTCTCGAACAGCCCTTCTGCCGGGCTTGCCAACAATGTCACCAAGAAATAATATTTTCATAATTTCCCTTTGATGCACTCGTAAAAAGTCCCAATTGTCACCCTGAGCTTGTCGAAGGGTGAACATAAATAATTGATATTACGAGACCTTTGCATTCCTCTAAACTTCACGAACGTCCTATTTCTATCCCCGATTTACTCAAAAACGGGGATGCGATACTGTTGCCTACTACTGGATGACGATAACCATGACTACTATGTCATCGCTATTCACCTCCCCAATACCGCTTTCACCCACCAGGTGGGGATCCCGTTATCCATATCTACAACTCCAGACACTCACCTCCTTCCATCTATGTTGTCCCCAGTATCTTGCCCCCGCGAAAGATGTTGAAAGCCATCTGCCTAAAGAGGGCATCGATACTGTTTCTGATGATCCGAGTGAACCGTGCCTTGAAGGCATCCATATGCAAATGACTCAACCCAAAATACTGCTCCACGATGTACCGCAGTTTGGCAATGGCCTTGTTCCGTTCCTTCTCCCATGCCGTCAAGCGGGTGGAACGGGTATCCTTCCGCATGATCCCATCGGCAATACCATTCATGGCCAGAAACCCCCGATTGGGGGCCCCATAATACCCTTTGTCCGCATACACAATCCCCATGGGATCGCCCGTATGAAGGCTGGCCGCCACGCAATAGGGGAACCACGTACTGTCGTGAACCGAGGCAGGCGTCAACTCCGTCATCAACACCAAACCGTTCTTTGTATCCACCGCCACATGCTCCTTCATCCCATAATGAGGGATACCGTTCTTCACCGTCCAGTCCGAATCCAAATCCCGGGAGAACTTCAGAGGCTTCCCCGTCACATCCACCTGCCCCTCCGGGGTCTCGCGGTAACGCCGCACTTCTTCCAATGTCTCACTACTCAAGGGATGACTGGCCGATTGGATGAGGCGGGCATCCACGGCTATGCCTTTATTGATTACCAACCCCTTACGGGAGAACTGCCGGAGAAGGACACTGTTCACCTCCCTCATGGCCTCTTGCGACAGACGTCCCCGAAACAGGGAAAAAGTGGAATGGTCAGGAGAAGGTACATCAAAGGACAACCCCAAAAACTTCTTGAAAGAGATCCGATCGTTGATCTGGTTCTCCAGTTCCGGGTCGGAATCGATCTGATACCACTTCTGCAAAAGCAACGCCTTCATCAAGAGAAGAGGAGGATAGGCATCGACCCCTTCAAGACGGGTACCCACCGTATAATGGGCGCTGATGACCGCTTCCACTTCAGACCAGTCGACGGCCCGGTTGATCTTCTCCAATCTCTTGAGACTGCGGTTATGTTCCATAGAGGTAAAAAGTGATAATTCGGCAAAGGTTATGTTCTGGTTCATCTGTTTGTAGCCCATAGTCCCTCCGGAAATTCCTATGATGGAAGAAATATGGCACGAAATAGTTAAATGGTCAAGTGATATTAAATACATAGCTTTGCATAACTCACTTTTTCAGACATATTTCTAAAACAAACGAGGAGCAAATTACGGAGTTGTGCAAAGGTCTCAATACGTCATGGTTCGACAGAGCCTGTCCTGAGCCAGCCGAAGGGCTCACTATGACAAAACCCGCGAATTTTGACTTTTTACGATTTTGTCACCTTTAAAGTATATTTACCTTGCAAAGGCTGATATCCTTGTCTCTCTGATAACGGTAACTTTTATCTGACCGGGATATGTCAACTCCGATTCAATCTTCTTAATGATATCTTTACATAACATCGCGGCATCATTGTCCGATATCTTCTCATTTTCTACAAGGATACGAATCTCCCTGCCTGCTTGAATGGCATAACATTTATCAACCCCATTGAAGGAATGCGCAATTTTTTCCAATTCTTCTAACCGTTTAACATAACTTTCAAGCATTTCCCTCCGAGCGCCAGGCCTTGCAGCAGATAGAGTATCTGCTGCCTGAACAAGAACCCCAAGGATGGTATTGTTTCGGCCATCATCGTGATGTGAAGCAATAGCTTGAACAATCTTGGGCGATTCTCCGAACCGTTTCGCATAGTCAGCTCCAATGGCTGCATGCGTACCCTCAACCTCATAATCAACCGCCTTGCCGATATCATGAAGCAAACCAGCGCGCTTTGCCTCTTTGATATTCATCTTCAATTCTGCTGCCATCATGCCTGTCAAATGCGCAACCTCAATAGAGTGCTGGAGTACATTCTGAGAATAGCTGGTTCTGAATTTAAGCGCCCCTAATAGATTGATCAACTCGGGATGAATATCATGAACACCTACATCAAAAGACGTCCGCTCCCCCGTTTCATGAATAATGTTATCAACTTCCGCTTGCACTTTTTTGACCACATCTTCAATTCTTCCCGGATGAATTCTTCCATCCGTGATCAATCTCTCCAGTGAAATCCTTGCCACTTCACGTCTTATGGGATCAAAACTTGACAAAACAACAGCTTCAGGAGTATCGTCCACAATTAAATCAATTCCTGTCGCGGCTTCTATAGCTCTAATATTTCTGCCTTCTCGGCCGATAATCCGTCCCTTCATTTCATCGCTGGGCAGATTAACCACTGAAACGGTATTTTCAGTCACGAAATCACCCGCATACCGCTGAATGGCATATGCTATAATTTCTCTCGCTTTTTTATCAGAAACTCGCTTTGTTTCCTCCTCAATTTTTCTAATAGCCATGGCTGCCTCAACCTTCGCTGCTGACTCCATGGTTTGAACAAGATAATTTTTTGCTTCCTCAGAGGAAATGCCAGCGATTTTTTCGAGCTTCTCTCGTTGTTCTTCGATTATGTTGCTTAGTTTCTCATGCTTTTCAGCAAGTTGTGTTTCTTTACCAACCAATGCTCTTTCTCTATCTTCAAGCGCCGTTTCCTTTTGAGATAGTGCATCTACTCTCTTATCAAAATTTTCCTCTTTGCTCCGCAACCTTTTTTCTAAGTTGTCAAATTCATCCTTCTTATCCCTTGTTTCCTTCTCAAACTCGGATTTAATTTTAATAAGATGTTCCTTTGTTTGAAGAACGGCTTCTTTCTTTATGTTTTCTGCCTCTTTTTTTGCCTCATCAATAATTCTAGTCGAGAAGGTCTTGGCAGATTCCACTTTTTCCCTGGAAATTTTGTGTTTCAAAACAAAGCCTAATGCCCCACCGACGCACATAGATATCACTACAATAATAATAATCCATATGTTGGCTAACAAATTTCGTTCACCTCCTTAAATCCTTTTCACAAACTAAATAATTTGCTTTTCACTTTTTAGAAAAATAAGGATAAACAGAAGAGCATAAGGACTTTCCCTCTTTTAACGAAGCAAGGGGCAACTAAGAATGGAAGGGATATAAGATAAAACATAACCCCCACCTATGCCGTGTTAACTACCTTCTTGAACCTTTTCCGAAAAAGTGGGTGCCCAGTATTGTTGCTTCAGGCTTTCTACCTTCCGCTGTTTGGGAGGCAGGCAGACATGC
Organism: Syntrophaceae bacterium UBA4767; assembly: GCA_002403385.1. Lineage (GTDB taxonomy): Bacteria > Desulfobacterota > Syntrophia > Syntrophales > UBA4767 > UBA4767. The sequence continues at coordinate 15,863 of DHHR01000011.1, forward strand.
TCACGACAAACAAAAGAAAGGCCCCCGGTTCAAAGGTATTAGCTCAAAAAATGTAACGCTAATCACGCACATCGCAGGGGATATGTTATATTTTTATTAACTCACTTCATTTATAAGATGAATCAACTTTTCACATCTGTTTTCCAATTGACTACCGATCTCTTCTCGCTTTCCTTTTAGCTGAAGGTACTCATCAGCGATATTTAATGCCGCCAGTATGACAACGTGCAAGGTATTGGTATTTACATTTTCTGACTTTCCCTTTATTTCCCCCAACTTTTCATTAACATATGCAATAACTCTTGCTACATGTTCATCCCCCGAATCGCTTAGAACCGATAACTGCTGCTCCAGTATTTTGATATGATAGTGCTTTTTCAAGCTACACATCCTCAAAACTCTTATTTTGGCACATCTATCCCCTGAAGCAACTCGAGAAGTGCATCTACTTTTGTGCGGACGGCATCCCTCTCCTCGTTTAACGCCCTTATTTTATTTTTTGCTTCTTCTACTTCCAAAAGTTCTTTTTCAAATCGCTCCTCTAACTCCTTGTTCTTTTTCCTAAGCAGAGCATGTTCACCGACAAGGGCCCTAATCCTCTCTTCCAACTCTTTGAATTTAACAAACTCCACGGATTCACCACAACTTTCTTTTAATCCAAATTAGCATTAAATAACTTAAATACCCTCTTTCATGCAACACCATGAAAAATCATAACACCTTATGAAATCACCAGATTTGCAGAGAAATTATGCCAACCGAACCCATAAAAGTCAAGTTCTTATTTTGTCATTACTGGAGTGAACCCCATCGATTGCACAAAATATGATAGAGTATTAGACAGGATCATTGCCCGATAAGAGTAGAAAGGATCATGTCATGAAGTATAGAAGGTTCACTCAAGAATTTAAAAGATCAACCATAGAGCAGTTGCTCAGTGAAACAGTTGGGCCTGCGGAACTTTGCAGGCGTTATGACATTTCTTCCGGTTTGTTGTACATATGGAAGAGGCAATGCCCTCTGTGCCAATATAAGTGAGACACTTCCCACCATGTGATTTAGACTCTATAATAGAGGGTGGGAAGGAGAACCAGGGATGGAAAAGA
>DHHR01000010.1 GCA_002403385.1 Syntrophaceae bacterium UBA4767
CTCCAAGTATCCGCTCGTCGCTTCGCTGGTAACGACCTTCCTCTCTTTTTTGTTTCAGGCCCTCCCAGCCACCTGCGCTCCGTATCCAGCCCCCGCCCGCAAGGTCATTTCTTCGGCCCTGCTCGATCCCTTGTTCCACAAAAATTCTGTATGCCCGGCGTGCCGAGGCCGGCTTGCTGTCAAACAGTCGCAGAATCTCTTCCCTTTCCTGCCAGGACTTCTTCAATCCACCCATAATTGTACTGTGGCCGGAATATGGATAGGAGTCCAATTCTTTTAATTCCCGAACCAATCCCGCCCGCAATGGATTGAGATGAATATAGCGCACCAGTTCCAGAAGGTACGCATCTTCCTGACAGAGAATGGACTTGAATCGATTCTGAAACAGGTGCCCTGTTCTGCGGTGACGTAAGTTGTACCCGATAGCGTACCCGGTCAAGAGCCTCCTCATCACGGTAGAAATTGGGGTTTCTCCTGTTCGAAGGAGCAGATGGAAATGGTTGGGCATCAATGACCAGGCGTAGCACGTGGTCTTGGTGTCACTGAGAATATCGCTTAATCTCTGGATAAACAGGTCACGATCGGCATCACTTTTGAGTATCTTCGCCCGCTCGATACCACGGACCATGATATGCTGGACAGTACCGGCTGCATCTATGCGTGATCCCCTCGGCATGCGCCCCTATTTTCCGGGTTGAACCGCCATATCAAGCAGAATGTTAATAAGTTAACAGCGTCCCTGTCCCCATTCCTGAGATTGCATTCCCATTGCGCATACATCTTTAGCCAAAAAAGTATAGCAAATATTATTTAGAATGGCTGGATTGGGATGCACAAAGCCTAGCAAAATCAAAGATCCCTCACGATAACCCGTTTCTTCAAGAAGTTCCCTTCGGGCAGCCTCTTCAGGTGAGTCATGATCTTCCACGAGTCCTCCGGGAATCTCAAGCGTCACATCCCGAATGCCGTGACGGTATTGGCGCACCATGACCACCTCTTTCTCGAGCGTCAAGGGAATCACATTCACCCATGATGGTGATTCCAGGACAAAAAAGTCATGTGCATTTCCTGTACGCGGAGACCGAGCCCGATCGGTGCGCAGATTGAAAACACGACACGATTTATCCAGATGGGTTGAAACAATAGACCATGCTTTAGGCGGCATAATTTTTTCTCAATCCCCCAAAAATTTTTAATGGATCAGCGCCATCTTTTTAAGAATTATGATTACGTTTTATCCATAGAATAGGATTGACTTCTTGACAAGATTTTTTTAGACTAGAACCATTCCATTTCAGGGCAACCCGCCGTAAATTACGGTTGTATAGTATCCAGGCATTGACAATGTAATCACGTAAAGCGTAAAGAAGCGTGGAAAGATATTCTCAAACAAGGCCTCCAAAGGAGGTTAAACCCTTGGGAGTTTTAAGCATGAATCCTATTAAGATTGTATTCGATGATGATTTTGGGGAAATGGAAACCGAATTTTACAAAACTTTCGACAGCATATTTCGCTTGATGAACCCTGCCTTACATGGCCACCAAAGCTGGAAACCTCAGATGGATGCCTATGAATCATCTGAGGAAATAGTGATTGTGGCCGAAATCGCCGGCATCAACAAAGAAGACCTTCACATCGAAGTCAGCCGGCGTTCAGTAAAAATTCATGGTAAGAGAAAAAGAACCACCCTAATGGAAGACATCCGATACAGCCTAGTGGAAATCCCCTACGGGCGGTTTGAGAGAGTCCTCATGTTGCCGGCGCCAATCAATACGGAAACCGTTTCTGCGAAATATACCGATGGTCTGCTTCAAATCCGAATCACAAAATTACCACCGAATCAAGCATACAAGGTTCCTATCCAAAAGGATTAGATTTACTTTTCATTTGGGCGCACAAACAGCAATTTAATTATTGACAGGACATATGAATGGAGGTTCCCATGACAGATCAGAAGATGCCTGATGAACTAAGGTCGGTTAAACTGCCCGATATTCTACCCATGCTGCCCTTGTTCAATGTTGTTGTCTTTCCCCGGATGATGTTTCCTCTCGAGGTAGCCGGCATTCAGTCAACGGCCCTCGTGGATGAAGCTATGGCCAATGATCGTCTCACCGGGCTCATTACTTCAAAAAAACTTCCGCAGGAAATCAAATACACACCGGATGATTTTTATCATATCGGAACAAGCGCCGTAATTTTGAAGATGGCAAAATCAGGAGACAAGGCACAAATTCTTCTCCATGGGATCAGCCGGTTCAAAATCCTAGAATTCATTGAGGGAAAACCCTATTTGCAGGCCCGTATAAAAACAATCGAAGAAAAAGAAGAACCCAAAGACATTGAGATGGAAGCGTTAATGGCCAACCTTGTCGGCCTTTTTGACAGAATGGTAAAGCTGTCACCCTTTTTGCCCCAGGAATTCGGCTTGATGGCCCAATCCATCTCCGAAGCGGGCGTCCTTGCCGACATGGTGGCATCTATCACCAACATTGCAACAGAAGAAAAACAGAAAATTTTAGAAATTATAGATGTGCGGGAACGGCTGAAGGAAATTACGCGGCTGGTTAGCCACCAGGTAGAAATTCTTGAATTGGGTAATAAGATCCAGTCCCAGGTAAAAGAAGACATCGACAAATCCCAGCGGGAATATTATCTGCGCCGGCAACTGAAAACCATTCAGCAGGAGCTGGGAGAAACGGATCAGGACAAGGTAGAAATTGAAGATTACCGTGCAAAGATCAAAAGTAAGAATCTTCCCGAATTAGCCCAAAAAGAAGCTGAGCGGGAACTTGAGCGGATGGCCCGTATGCACCCATCATCTGCGGAATATACCGTATCTTCCACTTATCTGGACTGGCTGACTGCTCTGCCGTGGAATGAAAGCACTGAAGACAACCTTGACATAAAAAAAGCAAGAGATATTTTGGATGAAGACCATTATGGTCTGGAAAAGCCCAAAAAACGCATTATCGAATATCTGGCTGTAAGAAAATTAAAGCCTGATACGAAAGGTCCCATTCTATGTTTTGCCGGCCCTCCGGGTACAGGTAAAACCTCGCTTGGGCACTCCATTGCCCGTGCTCTGGGACGTAAATTCGTCCGGATTTCACTGGGAGGGGTCAGGGACGAAGCCGAGATTCGAGGACATCGCCGCACCTACGTGGGAGCGCTCCCGGGCCGGATTATCCAGGGAATCAGACGCGCGGAATCTAACAATCCCGTTTTTATGCTCGATGAAATCGATAAATTAGGCATGGATTTCCGAGGGGATCCATCTTCTGCTCTTCTGGAGGTGCTTGATCCCGAACAGAATTTTTCCTTTTCGGATCACTACCTGGATGTGCCCTTTGACCTGTCCCGCGTTATGTTTATTACCACGGCAAACATTCTTGAAACGATACCGCCGGCTTTGAGAGACAGGCTGGAAGTAATTGAACTGCTCGGTTACACCCTTGATGAAAAACTAAACATCGCCGAACGTTATTTGATTCCCAGGCAGAAGGAGGCAAATGGCCTTCAGGAAAACCAGATTACCTTTAGCAGAAAGGCCCTAAGTTTGATTATTTCCGGTTATACCAGAGAGGCGGGAGTGCGAAATCTTGAACGCGAAATTGCTAACATCTGCCGTGGTGTTGCCTCGCTGGTGGCGGAAGGTGAGATAAAAAATGCAACTATAAACACCAAGGACGTACAAAAATATCTGGGACCCATAAAGATCGCTCCTGAGGCCAGCGTAAGGATATCCAAACCAGGGATAGCTACGGGACTTGCATGGACTCCAACAGGAGGAGAAATTCTCTTCGTCGAGGCGACGGCAATGAAGGGAAAGAAAAACCTTACGCTGACCGGTCAACTGGGAGATGTCATGAAAGAATCCGCGACAGCGGCGCTTAGTTTTATCCGCGCCAACGCGGCGGATCTGGATATTCCCAAAGACTTCTTTGAGGAGATGGACATCCATATTCATGTGCCGGCTGGAGCAATTCAGAAAGACGGGCCATCGGCGGGTGTCACAATTCTCACGGCATTGGCATCACTGTTAACCAATAAAACCATCAAAAAAGACCTTGCCATGACCGGAGAAATTACCTTGCGTGGTTCTGTTCTCCCCGTGGGAGGGATCAAAGAAAAGGTCCTGGCTGCTCATCGAGCAGGCATCAAAACACTCATTCTTCCCAAGTGGAATAAAAAAGATTTAGTGGATATACCACCAAAAATTAAGAAGGAGATCACCTTCCATTTTGTGGATAACATGCTGGAAGTCATAAAAATCGCCATGGATAAGTAGCCTCCATAATATATTTCTCAAGGAAATACTCCGCCAAGGCAGGAGAATTATCGAAATTAAGATCTACCGCCGCTCCCGAGATGGTTCGACATGCCTCTAAAAATGCTGAGGAAAAATTCTCTCGGCTAGTGTAGGCCACAAAAAAATTAATCAAAATGAACAAACTGGTCTTTCTTCGCCCCGCATACAGGACATTCATCAGGCCATACGCCATCCGATACATAACCGCATATTTTGCAAACATAGTAAGATGTTTCCCGTTCTTCCATGAGATGGCCCATGGCTTCTTTATAAAGCTTGGCATGGGTTTCTTCAACATCTCTGCTTTGACTAAAATGCAATACTGCGGCCTTATTGCCTTCCGCCTCTGCCAGCCTAACAAACTGATCGTATGCCACACCTGCCACTTTTGTTTCCGACTCAAAACTCATGGCCAAATTTTCCTCTGTGCTTTTGATCTCTTTAAGCAGTCTTAACGCTTTTGTGCCATGAATTTCTTCGGAAAATGAAATGACTCGAAAGAGCTTGGCCATTTGCTTGTATCCTTCCTCTTCCGCTTTATCGGCATACAATTTTAACCTCAGGGCCGCCTTCGCTTCACCGGTGTACCCTCTGTGGTCAATTTCCACTTGACACACAAGACAGACCCTGCTACACTTCTTCCCCGCTAGGGAAGTGGACTTCTTAAGTCAGAGGTGAGTTTTATCATTTAAGCAAGAAGGGAGGATTACATTATGATGAGAAAATTTATGGTGGTTCTTGTGTGTATTTTTTCCGTTTTGGTGTTTAGCAGCTCAGTGATAGCTCAGAACAAAGTTGTCGGGATATGGAAAACTATCGCTGATGAAGGCCGAGATAAAGGCAAAGCCAAATCCTACGTGGAGATATTCGAAAGGAACGGCGTATTCTTCGGCAAAGTTGTGAAGCTTCTTTTAGAGCCACAGGGTACTCTTTGCACTAAATGTGAAGGAAATTTGAAAAACAAACCGGTTGTCGGCCTGGAAATCATCAAAAACATGAAAAAAACCGGAAATACTGACACGGAGATGGGGGAGGAATACGCCGGCGGCACGGTAATGGATCCGGATAATGGCAAAAGTTATAAATGCAAAATATGGGTAAAAGGCGATATCCTGACGTTGCGCGGTTATATAGGATTTCTGTATCGCACCCAAAAATGGTATAGAACCCAATAATACTAAAAGGGCTTTGAGATATTATAATATCTCAAAGCCCTTTTTATCTTTATTTTGTCTCAACGAAGCGCTATCACGTAACCTGCGCTAGTGGTTACTTGCATACGAGACCTTTGCATTTCTCTAAACTTCACGAACGTCCTATTTCTATCCCTGATTTACTCAAAAACGGGGATGCGATACTGTTGCCTACTACTGGATGACGATAACCATGACTACTATGTCATCGCTATTCACCTCCCCAATACCGCTTTCACCCACCAAGTGGGTGATCCCGTTCTCCATATCTACAACTCCAGACACTCACCTCCTTCCATCTATGTTGTCCCCAGTATCTTGCCCCCGCGAAAGATGTTGAAAGCCATCTGCCTAAAGAGGGCATCGATACTGTTTCTGATGATCCGAGTGAACCGTGCCTTGAAGGCATCCATCTGCAAATGACTCAACCCAAAATACTGCTCCACGATGTACCGCAGTTTGGCAATGGCCTTGTTCCGTTCCTTCTCCCATGCCGTCAAGCGGGTGGAACGGGTATCCTTCCGCATGATCCCATCGGCAATACCATTCATGGCCAGAAACCCCCGATTGGGGGCCCCATAATACCCTTTGTCCGCATACACAATCCCCATGGGATCTCCCGTATGAAGGCTGGCCGCCACATGCGCCTTCATCCCATAATGAGGGATACCGTTCTTCACCGTCCAGTCCGAATCCAAATCCCGGGAGAACTTCAGAGGCTTCCCCGTCACATCCACCTGCCCCTCCGGGGTCTCGCGGTAACGCCGCACTTCTTCCAATGTCTCACTACTCAAGGGATGACTGGCCGATTGGATGAGGCGGGCATCCACGGCAATACCTTCGTTGATTACCAACCACTTACGGGAGAACTGCCGGAGAAGGACACTGTTCACCTCCCTCATGGCCTCTTGCGACAGACGTCCCCGAAACCGGGAAAAAGTGGAATGGTCAGGAGAAGGTACATCAAAAGACAACCCCAAAAACTTCTTGAAAGAGATCCGATCGTTGATCTGGTTCTCCAGTTCCGGGTCGGAATCGATCTGATACCACTTCTGCAAAAGCAACGCCTTCATCAAGAGAAGAGGAGGATAGGCATCGGCCCCTTCAAGGCGGGTACCCACCGTATAATGGGCGCTGATGACCGCTTCCACTTCAGACCAGTCGACGGCCCGGTTGATCTTCTCCAATCTCTTGAGACTGCGGTTATGTTCCATAGAGGTAAAAAGTGATAATTCGGCAAAGGTTATGTTCTGGTTCATCTGTTTGTAGCCCATAGTCCCTCCGGAAATTCCTATGATGGAAGAAATATGGCACGAAATAGTTAAATGGTCAAGTGATATTAAATACATAGCTTTGCATAACTCACTTTTTCAGACATATTTCTAAAACAAACGAGGAGCAAATTACGGAGTTGTGCAAAGGTCTCATTATATAGTGTGAACGGGGTTGATCGCCACGAGATCAAGGTATTTGGGACAT
>DHHR01000002.1 GCA_002403385.1 Syntrophaceae bacterium UBA4767
ACTGGCATCACCGGTCGACTTCATCAACTGCGCCAATTAGATATGTCAGGGTGCATAAACCGCAGGATCATCGCTATAGGCAAAAGCGCACTAACAAAAAAGGCTTCCATCTCTGGAAGCCTTGATTCCTGGTGGGTCAGGGCAGGATTGAACTGCCGACACTCGGATTTTCAGTCCGATGCTCTACCGACTGAGCTACCGACCCGTTGTCAGCGCGTAATGTGAAACCTTACTGAAGGGCAATTTTTTCTATAAAATACCCCCTTGTTTGTCAAGGTATTTTTGACCTGCCGTTGTCAAGCCGCCGGAGGAGGCGTTTCACCGCCATTGATGGTTCGTATGACTGTGGTTTTTGCAATTTTGTCGTGCCATCCCTGTTTCTTGCGGTCAAAGGCAATCCAGATTAAGCCAAGCCCCCAGAATAAGGCGGAAATGACGCAACCAACCCACCTCAGAAAACCTGTGCCCAGCGTGATCTTACCGCCACTAGCATGGATCACTTTGAGGTCCATGATCATTTTACCGGGAGTCTGACCGCTTGTACCGTGAAAATAAGTGAAATAAAAAAGGTTGATGAACAGAGCCGTAAACCACGATGCGGTCATAAAACTCATGAGCGAGAATTCACCGATGTCGAAAGCGTAGTATCCCTGTAAGAAAATCACGCCGATCAAAAGCATGAGAAAGGAAATTATAATCTGGTCGATAAAAAATGCTGCACCCCTGCGCCAGAACCCGCCGAAGTGAACTTCATTCATGGAAGTTGTCCCCCTTTCTGAGATGTGTTGCCGATGAATCCCTTTTCATACTGGATGATGGCAAGAATTGTCAGAACGGCCGTTTCCACCTTTAATCTCTGTTTCCCCAAGCTTGCGGAAATGAAGCCTTGTTCCGACGCCTTGTGAATTTCTACTTCCGTAAATCCGCCTTCCGGGCCGACCGCAACAAAAAAATCTTTAACACTTTTTATATAATTTCCCCTTAAGATGCGTTTGATATTTTCTTTTGTTTCATCTTCCCACAGAATAATTCTAGCAGACATGGGTGGAGCGCATTTCAGCATTTCATCGAAGGACAGAAGATGCGTGATCGTAGGTATATCGGTTCTGCCGCACTGCCTGGCAGCTTCAATGGCGATTTTGCCCCACCGGGAAGATTTCGCCATAGCTTTTTCCCGAGTAAGCATGGGAATGGTTCGTTCCGACAAGAAAGGGACAATCTTATCCACACCAAGTTCGGTTGCTTTCTGAATAATAAAATCCATCTTATGTCCCTTGGGAAGAGATTGACAAAGGGTTATGTAAATATCTGGCGCAGGAAAGAAGAATTTTTCCTGTATTTCTACGACGGCTCTATCCGATTGGATTTCTTTGATTAAAGCCTTGCACTCACACCCACTGCCATTAAAAAGAATGATCTGGCTGTCGTGCTTTATACGCAGGACAGATTTTAGATACCGAAGATTTTCTTCGCCTAAGTTATAACAGGAACCACAATCAAGATGATCCATCGGCGCTGAAATGTAGATTCTCGGTACGGTCAATGGTCTCTAGTCTCCTTTTTTGAAGATATAACAGCGCCAATCCATTTCGCTAAAGACCTGAGAGGATATGAATGGTTCAGCATTGAAGTGTTTTTCGATGTCATCCTTATTTTGCTCGATAATGCCGGAGATAATAAGCCAGCCGTTTTTTTTCAACAAAGACAGAAAATGGGTGCGAAGTTTTATAAGCATCTTTGCTGTAAGGTTTGCGATAATCAGATCAAAGCTTTCATGAATTGTAAGCACATCTCCATTGATAATTTCTACCATGTCTTCAACTTGGTTGATCGCTGCATTTTCTTTTGCGATTTCGGTGGCTTTTTTGTCTATGTCAACACAGACCACCTTTTTCACGCCGAGCTTCGCACAGGCAATGCCAATAATTCCCGTTCCCGTACCCACATCGAGTACTCTTAATTGTTCGACGTTTCTGTGTTTCAAAAGAACGTCTTCAAGGGCTTCCATGCACATCCTCGTAGAGGGGTGCTGGCCTGTTCCAAAGGCCATACCGGGGTCTATCTCGATGACGATGTCATGCCCGGCGGGGCTGTATCGTTCCCATGTAGGCTTTATAACGATATGTTTACTAACACGCAGGGGAAGAAAGTACTTCTTCCATTCTTCTCCCCAATTTTCATCTTCAATCGTTTCAACAGATAAACGGGATTTTTTGAGGTGGGGGAATAGCCTTGAGAGGCTTTCCATGTATTTTTTGAGAGAGGCAAGACGATTTTTCCAGCGCGCATCGGAAGGGAAGAAAGCCTTCAATGTTTCTTTATTTACCGATTCCGGAAATTCATTCGTAAATGGTGGCTTACCTATTTCCTGATATATCCCTTGAGCGCCCAGCTCGGTTACAAAATTTGAGACGGCATCTACAAGTTCGGAGGGTACGGATAGTTCAATTTTTAACCATTTCCCTTTTCTCTGTTTCCCTTTTCCCATGTGACACGACATAAAGCTGCCTCCTTAAGCGCATAAGTAAGTGCTGAATAAAGACAATGGTTTATGAAAAACTTTGGGAGTTCCCATTTGCCGATTCAATGTGGACAATCTTACTTAAGATTTACTTATAGCCCATCGAATTTAAATCTTTCAACTAATTTGTACTAAAGTGTTAGAAGTACATTGGACTGCACTGGAGTGAACCCCATCGATTGCACAAAAT
>DHHR01000074.1:0-9065 GCA_002403385.1 Syntrophaceae bacterium UBA4767
CGACATCACGGTCGGCGGACTTCTACGGCGCTTGCTACGCGCCGGAGCGATGTCTTCTTTCAGGTCGACATCCAGGACGTGCTTATAAAGGAAAACCAAGGCATTGAGCGCCTGTCTCTGTGTCGAGGCGCTCACGTTGCTCTCGGTTGCCAGATGGGAGAGAAACTCCTCGATATTTTTCGTCCCGAGAAGCTGCGGATGGGTCTTGCCTCTGAAGTAATGGATATAGCGAAGAATCCATTGACAATAGGTTTGCTCTGTGCGATCACCATAATGGTGATATCGGAGGACCTCGCGAACTTGGTCCATTAACTTGAGATGCGGATTGGGGTGAAACTTTGGCTTATTATTTTCCATGTTTTTTCTTTAGTATCGTAATAAGTGGAATTTGGCAAGGAAAATTGTAATAAGTGGAAAATAGTTCGCACATTTTTCCGTGTTTTATGGTTTAATATCACAATAAGTGGAAAATTATTCCATCTATATGGTCTGATATGATGGAACGTTTTCCGTCTATTACACTGTTCGGTGAGAAAATGGAGGTAAGAAATGCCCGTATCGATATACTGCCCACATTGCCTCAGATACACGTCGTTGAATGTAGCTCCTGCTGAATACCGGGACCACCGGGGAGATTCAAAATACACAGCTGCCTTGTGGCAGGGCAATGACGGCTGGAAGTGGTGGATAGGAATATGCAATAGTTGTCATAATCCGGTGCTTGTTCGAGGTGAGGGACAGCAAATATACCCTAGCCCTTTACCAAGTCCGACTGATCCGGCCATTCCTCAGGAACTCGCCAAGGATCTCAATGAAGCCAAACTATGCCTTTCGGTCGGCTGTTATCGTGCCTGTGCTGCAATGGCGCGCCGTTGTATTCAAAATGCCTGTCTTGAAAAGGGCGCAAAGGAAGGGGATTTGGTCAAACAAATATGTGAGCTTACCCGACTTGGAACGATTACGAAGGATATAGAGGAATGGGCGACAGTGGTTAGGTGGGTTGGTAATGATGCAGCCCATCCCGGAAAGGATCCGGTGGCGAAAGAGGACGCTGAAGACTGTCTGAAACTTGCCGAGCAGTTTCTTTATGTCATCTACGTCACGCCATCGATTGCCAAAGCGAGGAAAGCTGCAAGAGGTAAATGACTCACCGAACAACCGCTCTAACCCGACCGGATAAATCCCGGCGGGTTAAGCGGAGCGTTGGGGCAGGGGTAAAAGATGACCACTTCAAACCGTAAACGGCTTTTTGGAGACAAAATCGCATTCAAATCTCTTTCTTGCGCACCGGTTAATGAGCTCGGTGTTGTTTATCTTTTTGGTGTTCTTCATGAAACTTTCGACTTCAAGATTGAGTCCATCCAATCTGGCTATCCTGACTGTTTAGCCAGAAGAAAAGTCGTGAATAATCGCTGGGAGGAAGTAAGAATCGAGTTTGAATATGACAGTCGGTCGTTCAAGACGCACGGCCATGATCCATCTGGAGTTGATGTCATCATTTGCTGGACACACAACTGGAAGGAATGTCCTAAGAGGATTGAGGTAATTGAACTGTCATCGCTACTTGGGGATGCAGAACAGATTGACAAGCAAATACAAAAGAAAACAACTCTCAGCAAATGGCAATTGTTCAGTCAACAGAAGCGTCTTGAGGGTTTGACGTTTGCCGAAATAGCTAGACTTTGGAAAAAACAAAAGAATGAAGAAAGCCCCAACAAGGCTAATTCAGCCGACGCCAAAAAGCGGCGCGGCTGATTAGCATCGTTGGGCTTTGCAACAAATATAGAGGAATCATACTATGAAAAAGATCGTACTTGCATTAATTTTGTTGTCGAGTGTTGTTGCCTATGCAGGAGATCCTTATGTAAAGACATTCTATAGGAACAAGAATTGGACAGTACTGCAGGTGGGCATAACTGGTGAATTCAAACAATGTGCTATTAGATCCGCACCTCATTATCTTGATACGGGCAAAAATCCGAAATATGGGACTACCTATTTAGACATAAGCTATCCGAGTAACAATGTTACCTTTGACGGAGAAAACATTGGGGCCTATTTTAAAATAGCCAAGCGAGCAACGTTGCAGGTGGACGATGGAACAAGCATTACTATAACCCCTGAAGTTCCAGTTTGCCACAGACACATGGTCGGCGGTGCATACGTCACCGGCAAGGACGTGATTGACGGTGTATGCTTACCCGGCAAGAGCATTGTCGACAATATGCTGAACAGCAAAGCCAAGGTTGTAAAAATATCCATAGATTTCGGTGACGGGGGCACCTCGATTCACAGTTTTAGTTTGAATGGGTTCAAAGACGCTTATCAAAAATTGAAATCTTGCGCGAGATAAAAGAATCCGCGCACGATGTCTCCGCCTAACAAGCCAATAGGGGCTGATTCGATGAAAGCGCACGACTTACTGACGTTCGTTAGGCCACAACAAGGAATTTGGCAGCCAAACCGTACACGGGAGGTCAAGATGAAAAGAATCAATATCGTGTTGGGCGTGTTCATTATAACGTTTAACGTAACGTTTGCTGTTATCCTATCAATTTTACCTGCTGCGGGTGCGGCACCGAAGCCAAAAACGATTGCAGACTTTGAAGCAAGCGCGTTCTTTAAGAAGCAGATATTGGTAAGCAAAGATGCTTGGGATCTTCGCACCGGGGGAAGAAACAATTACTATGCATTTAAGGATTTTGACGACTCATCCTCCGCCTTCGGTGTTGAACTTACTACCAAGGGTCAGGATGTGGTGGCGATCAGTATTCACTGGAATGGTAAATCGATCGATCAACCGGCAAAAATAACCCCCAAAAGGATGGAGCATTTAACCGATTTAGCTTTATTCTGGGGAATCGGAAAGCAAGCAAATCAAATCATCGATTATGCCAAGAGTCAGCAGTCCAAACGTTATAGAGGTGGCTCCAGTCAAGCCCCGAGAAAGACTTTAGGGCAAATCACCATTCATTGCGGTACCACGGGGGAAACGTTATGGCTTGGGTGGAAGTAAATCTTTTTTGCCCAGAACGCCACAAAAAATGGCCCAACAAGGCAATCCAGCCGACTCGTTACACTCGCGGCTGATTTTTATCGATAGGACGGACCGCTCGCTGGCGCTCACTTGGCCTTCGGCCATCCGTCCTATCGTCGCTGTTGAGCATCTGCTCTACCTGGCCTTTCCGGCTCCGCTCGCGCTCCGCCTATCAAGGCCGTTAGAGCAGACCCCGCCTCAAGGGGCGGCTGCGCTCCGCTTGGTTTTTGGCACGGATAATTGCATAAATGCAATTTCCGCTCCCAAAAACGGCAGCTCAACAGCGACGTTATGCCTTCGGAGGTAATCGCGTATGATCGCATGTATTGTGGCAGTCTGGAATTCGATAAATTGGGGCATATGGGTTCCAGCAGTGGCTACAGTTGTTCTGGCGGTGCTCACTTTCGTATATGTACGGTTGACCAAGGAGATTCTTGAGGGGCAGTCGAATCCATGCGTTATTGTTTCCGTTGTTCATGACGACGAGAGACCAACGGTTCTGCTCCTGGTGATAAGAAATGTTGGTTCCGGCTTAGCGCAGGACATTACATTTGAATTTTCTCGACCGATCCCTGCTCATGCTTGGGGAATAGCAGAAGCGGAAGCGAAAATCGCCGAGAAGATGACTCGTGGTCCGCTGGTTGAAGGGGTTCCCGCGTTAGGTCCTAGTGAGGAGAGAAGAATCAATTGGGGACAATACGGTGGACTCATGAAAAACCTGGGCACGGAGCCTGTTATTGTAAAATGCAAATTCAAGAAGAATGGGAAAGACATGCCGCCGATGGAGTGCAAGTTGGACGTTAAATCATTCGAAGGGACAGTGGCTTCGGACCGGCCTGTAGTTAAGATCGCCAAGGAGATAGAAAAGATTTCCCAAAATCTTCAGCATCTGACTACAGGTTTCTATAAGCTGAGAATTGAAGTAGTGAAAGAAGAGGGAACAGAACCTAAAGAAACTGAAGAAACTGAGAAAGACGAGGCATAACGAATCGTTCCACCGGATCGGCGAAAAAGGTGCTCGACTCCCGGTGAACTTCGCGTTATGCAAATTGAACATATAGAAAATGTATGATAAATAATGAAGAGTGAAAATTCGTGATATAATCAAAATGCTTGAGGAAGATGGTTGGTATCTGGCCAGAACCCGTGGAAGCCATCAACAATTTAAACATCTTACAAAGCCGGGGCTTGTAACCATAGCCGGCAAACTTAGTGACGATTTGGCAACAGGAACTTTGAACAGTATATTAAAGCAGGCAAGGCTAAAAAAATGAATCGCTACTTAATTGTTATAGAAGAAACAAAGACAGGGTTTTCAGCCTATTCTCCTGATTTGGATGGCTGTATTGCAACCGGAGCAACTCGGGAGGAGGTAGAACAAACAATGAAAGAAACTATAAAGTTTCATCTCGAAGGATTAAAGGAAGAACATCTTCCTATTCCATTGCCGCATAGCTTTTCTACCTATCTTGAAATCCCGGCATAACAAAATCAATCCACGCGACCGCTTACAGCGGCGCGTGATTTTTTCGATAGGACGGACCGCTCGCTGGCGCTCACTTGGCCTTCGGCCATCCGTCCTATCGTCGCTGTTGAGCATCTGCTCTACCTGGCCTTTCCGGCTCCGCTCGCGCTCCGCCTATCAAGGCCGTTAGAGCAGACCCCGCCTCAAGGGGCGGCTGCGCTCCGCTTGGTTTTTGGCACGGATAATTGCATAAATGCAATTTCCGCTCCCAAAAACGGCAGCTCAACAGCGACGTTATGTGCTCGCAAAATTCCACATTTTATGATATTCAAAATATCAATGGAGGTATCATTATGAGCTTAGCAGAGACAATTATTAAACATATACAAACATTGCCAGAATCTAAACAGGTAGAAATTCTTGATTTTGTGGAATATCTTCGCTCAAAGGTAGAAAAACAAGAGATAAAAGATTGGACAGACTTTTCCCTATCTTCTGCGATGCGAGGGATGGAGGACGAACAAACTCCGTATTCGTTCAATGATCTTAAGGAATCATTTTCATGATTACCGAAGGTCAGATTGTCCTTTTCAGATTTCCCCAATCAGGTCAAACAGAAGCAAAGCTTCGCCCTGCCCTCGTACTTCGTCGCTTACCTGGTCAATATAACGATTGGCTAA
This sequence comes from Syntrophaceae bacterium UBA4767, assembly GCA_002403385.1. Classification (GTDB taxonomy): domain Bacteria; phylum Desulfobacterota; class Syntrophia; order Syntrophales; family UBA4767; genus UBA4767. The sequence continues at coordinate 5,183 of DHHR01000074.1, forward strand.
TTTGTATGATATCGTCACAACTCCATCAAAAAATTCCTGATTTTGATGAAGTTATCACTCCTACTGACTTAGATTTCCAACAGTCTGGTTTGAAGTTAGCAAGCGTTATCAGAATCAGCAGACTTGCTGTAGTTGATAGTGATATTCTCTTGGGGAAATTGGGCCAAATTGATACACAACGTCTATCTCGCATCAAACGAAGATTGGCAAACTGGATACGAGGCACATAACCATTCACTCCAGCGGACCGCTTATAGCGGCCGCTGAGTTCAGTCGTTGGCCGGGGAAATTCCCTGGGGACACAATACTTAATTGCTCAAAATAGTTTGTGGTCTCATATTTGTAAGTGCAATAATATTAGCAAGTTCACCTAACCAGTCACTCCACCTGACCGCCAACAGCGTAGCGGTTTTTGAAATGCTTTGCCCCGCATTTAAGCAGGTGGTTTTTCAATGTTTAGTGCCCGCAGTGTTGGCGGCAGGTGAGCTCACCGATAGGACGGACCGCTCGCTGGCGCTCACTTGGCCTTCGGCCATCCGTCCTATCGGGGCGTGCAATGATTGCGTTTCAGGTGTCGCGCCGAAGGCGGTCCACCTATCAACGCAATAAAGCCGACCCCTCGTGGCTTCGCCGCTTCGGCGTCGCTTCGCTCGGTCGAGCGGCACGGGAAATCGCATCAAGATGCAATTTCCGCCCCCACCGCCGGCGGCTTATTGCACGCCCCGTTGGGCGAATAAGAAATGATCTTTAGGGAAATCACTGGCATCAACGTCTATAATTGACGAACTTTTTTACTGAATCTTATGAATTTACTGAACAATATATGTGGGTATTGGTATGAGTGTATCAAAAACGAAGATATTCTCGAGAAAGACATTTCTATAAATGTTCGTTCTAAAGCAATCTTATATCCATTCGACGAAGACCCTTTCATCTTTGGAAAAAAAGACAATCCGATCAAAATTGATGACCCGAAATTGCGTGGCTTCGCTATTGATAAAGCTGAGGGTTTGGATTTTTATTACGGTTTTCCCCTCTTGTTTTATTTTGATACGGCAGCAAATAAGCATCTGGTGGCACCCCTACTCATTATCAAAGTCAGGTTTAACAGAAGTGGCAATACTCTATTTTTATCTAAAGACGAGCCACTCCCTGTATGCGGCATTCAAGCTTTATCTAAAATGGGGCTAAGAACCGAAGAAATAGCAGATATAAACCAATCTATTGAAACTCTATTTCTAAGCCATACCGAGCTTGACAGAAAAGATTTTGCGGGTAAGGCCTTGGAAATAATCCAGCGGGAAGTTGAGCTTTTAATAAAAGAGGAAATTAATCCAGCCCACCTCTCCAACTCAAAAAAACTCTCAAAAGATATGACCCCAGGCTTATATAACAAAAGCATGATTTTTGCCGGGGAATCGAGTGTATTTAACATTCATCTTATCAATGATCTTTTGGAATTAAAGAATAAAAATGATTTAGAAAAAACTGCCCTCTCTTTTTTCATAAAACAAGCTACAAGAGACACACAACATGAAATCATACCGATTTTGCCTTTCCCTTCAAATGAATATCAACTATCAGCTATTCAGGATATTTTTAGAAATTCGTTAAGCGTAATTACTGGGCCGCCCGGAACGGGTAAGAGTCAGTTTATCTCAAACTTAATAATCAATCTTTTTTTGGACAATAAAACTGTGCTTTTTGTAAGTCATACTGGAGAGGCAGTTGATGTCGTAAATTCCAAGATTAACGAACAGTTTCGCAATTTAATGCTCCGTACCGGCAAAAAAGAACTCCGTCAAGAACTAAAAGGAAAGTTTAACGAATTGCTTAACGAATCATCACGGTCAGGTTCCAAAATTGAAAATCAACATTATATTCACTCTCTTTGGCAAACAATTCTAGGTAATAGAGACAGCTTGATAAAAAGAGACGAGTTAGAGGCTACATTCCAACACAATTTTTTCCTCAGTAATGAACTGTCAAATATTCCTCACACACAATGCGTATCGATTATTCAGAGGATTAAGATTTATTTGGAGAACATTTTTCTTAAATTAAAGTTAAGAAGTATAAAATCGAAACTGGAACGATTGCCAGACCGCCATGCATTAGAAAGTAAAGTAAGAGAGCTTGAACGAAAGTATTACATTGCCTGCCAAGATTTTATAAGAAATATATATAGAAAAAAGATGCTTGGCAACAACAGCAAAACTGGCCGCGTAAACACTTTTCTTAATCAAGTTACCAGCCAAAGATTTAATGACGCCACTATCGATGAAACTTCTTTTATAAATGCATTGCCAGTTCTAAGAATATGGTCATCAACGCTAAAATCTCTCAGAGGCACATTCCCTTTAAAACCGGGAACATTTGACTATGTAATTTTTGATGAAGCTTCCCAAATAGACCTGCCATCAGCGGCACCTGCTCTTTATCGGGCAAAGAAAGCTATTGTAGTAGGAGACCCGATGCAATTGACACATATTGCCGGAATTACAAAAAATGTTGATTTTGGTTTAGCTAAAATTCATGGTTTGACAAACTTTAAAGATATTTACCCTGCCAAAGTAAGATATTGTGACGTTTCATTGTATAGAGCAGCTGAAAATTCATTGTCGCAACCCCCAATATTATTGACTAATCATTACCGTTCGGAAGATCAAATAATTTCTCTCTGCAATCAGGTTTTTTATGAAGGTCGTCTGAAAATATTAAGCACATTGGACTTAAATAAGTTTCCTTCGACGTTACCGCTCGGTGTGCAATGGATAGATGCAAAGGGAGAGGTCTTTAAACATCCTTCTGGGAGTCGAGTTAACGAACATGAAGCGGCCGAGGTTCTTAATGTTTTCCAAACTGTTTTAAGGAAAATAGAACACACCGATTTATCAATTGGAATAGTCACACCTTACTCAGGGCAAAGAAAGGTTATATACGATAAAATAAGCTCTTCAGCATCTTCTGAATTATTAGAAAAGCACGATGTTAAGATTTTGACTGCTCATCAATTCCAAGGTTCCGAAAAGGATATTGTTATTTTTTCACTCGTCCTCTCTTCCAGTGGCAATGGGAGCAGCGATAGATGGTACAACATATACCCGCAAATATTGAATGTGGCATTATCTCGCGCAAGATATCTTTTATACATTGTAGGAGATAAGCATTTTTGTAAAGCAAAGCAGGGTATTCTAGGCAAGATATGCGCAGTTTATGAAAATATAAAAGCTCATGAACAGATAGAGAAATACGACTTACAGACTAAATTTGATACTCCGACCGAACGTATGTTTTTCGAGGCATTTCAAAAAGTCGAGGTTGAAAAGTTAGGCTATAAATTTACGCCAAAATTAGTTGTCAAGCGATATACATTAGATTTTGCTATTATCGGGAAAAAGAAAATTGATGTTGAAATTGATGGTCCGCAACATGAAATCATTGAGGGCATGCCCGTTTTAGAAGACGTTGAGAGAGATGAATTTCTTAAAAAAGAAGGCTGGGAAATTATGAGATTCCCTAATTATCGGATATTATCTGATATGCCAAACATTATTAATGAATTGTTGGTGAAATTACAATGAAATGCTAATCATAACACAACTTTAGCGCTACTGCTTTCGGTCACAGCCACTGAGAAAGGGGATATGGAAAACAAAATAAAAATGCAGCATACAATCGGGTAGCCGGGGGTAGTTAACCCCCAGCCCCCACACCACCCGGCATGCGGGTCCGCACCGGGCGGTTCACAGAGATTACCGGGCCGTAGCCGGGCAGTGAATATGCACCCACAGTTTCAGGCGTTCATTCGGCTCGAACGATTCTACGACGCGCCTCATGGGCACTCCTCCGTACGGATTCATCGTGTCATGAGAGCTCATAG
>DHHR01000074.1:9136-21935 GCA_002403385.1 Syntrophaceae bacterium UBA4767
TCAAGTCAAGCACGGAATGACGGCAAGGCGATTTAATCACAAATTCAAAGGTCTCAAATGATGAATGAATATTGATTATGGACTGTCATTATTTGGGTAATATTTACTAGAATAAAAGTAAAGCACCATGCTCTACTCGCAACAAGCCTTTTTATTATTGCAATGTTTTCAAGAAGTTGTATTATGCCAAACTTAATAAATTCTTTTTACTAAATAAATATTTTTATATATTGTTTCATGTTTTAAGTTTTCAGCTATTCAGCTTCTTGCTGTGGTTATGATTAAAAGGCGATATGAATACTAATGAACAAACTTCCCAAGGAAATTCTGAACTATTTTGCCACATTTACCGAAACGCGATTTAATTTTAGGCGTCTGATCAACTATAAATGGACAAATAATGAGCTAACGCTTGATCTTTCGCTTTTCCCGTCATTCCAATCATTGTTGCTTAAGAAAATCAAAGGCGCAGATTTATCGCCGGTTACAATCAAACAAAACGAATATAGCGTTGTCATTAGCAAGGATGCTCTGCGTACCGAAGTGGAAACGCTGCTGCAAAGTAATTTTAACAAAGACTACTTGGATAAATGTCTGAATGATGAATACGCGCTGATTATTCAGAACAAAGCCTTTATAGCTGGCGAGGACGGCGAAGTAGTGCCGGCGGAGGATAACGAAGCGGGGAGAAATTTACTGGCACAGCAAAAAGCGCTGGCGGTTGCAGAAGGTGTTCGGACATACAATCTTGCACTACGCCGGGCTTTTGAAAAAGCTTTAAATAATCTTCAGGATAAAATTGTTCAGCAGAAAAAAGCCGAACTTAATATTGAATATACGCCGTCGTCGATTTTTGGCATAGCCAACTACGTCAACCAGAAGTTTGAACAGATCAAATCCATCAGCAGTCATTTTACGGACAGCGATCATTACATCAAATCACTGTCGGAATATTTTACAAATTCCATTGATGATATCGTTATTTATGACCTCTATTACAATCTTCAGAAATACGCCGACTTTACCAAATTAGGCACTTTGTATTTGTTTTTTCATATGTTGGAAAATAGCGGCGAAACTTACCCGTTATATTTTGTCGAGGTTGAGTATAGAACGTCCAGTACGGAAGTAACCATATCGTTTCCTCGAAACTTGATACTTCTCAACACGCCGGCGATCAATTACTTTAAATACAATAGTGTTCTGACCGTGCCGCGGGCATCTTCCATTGCTGGGATGAATGCTCATCTTGGTGCGATGGAAAGATTTATTCAGACGCAATACGGGTTCCAAACACCGTTTATTATGGAACCGGCTTTTAATCGCATAACCCACTCAGATGATAAATTCCCATCTATTAAAAGTCGTATAGGTCTGCAAACCATCACCAATGAAGATAAAAAGCTGTTGGACTATTCTGAACTTATGACCAAGATGGAAATGAACGAGGAAAGCAAATTTTCCGATTTCATTGATCAGTATGTCAGAGGCACGGTGCCGAACCATCAGGAGGAAGTTGATCGAGAATATTTGCAAAAGTATTCCATTAAAAGTCCGCAGCGATATATTTCCAATAATCCGCTGCCGCTGAACAATTCACAAAAACGGATTCTACTTGCGCTGTCTAATGAAAAAAACAACATCATCGTTGTGGACGGCCCGCCGGGCACAGGCAAGTCACATACGATTGCCGCGCTCACCTATTGGGCCAATGAAAATAAAAAATCCGTGGTTATTACATCACATAAAGAAGAAGCACTGAATGTCATCGACCGCATGTTGTCGGATAAATACAAGTCTCTTCACCCGCAAGCCAAACCGTCCATCGTACGGATGGATAAAGAAACAGGTTCCGCGAACAACTTGCAAAACACGCTGCAAAACTCAGTGGTGGGGGCGGCAAATGAGCGAGCACTGGAATATAACAAGGAAGCTGTTGCAAACGATGAAAAGAAACAGAGCGACAAGCTTTTTCAGAAAATTGAAGAAAAGTTAAAACAAGCAGGACATTATGAAGAAATCATTAAAAAGACCATCCAATTTGATTATGTAGATCAAGAACTGGCAAAAGACGAGCGACTGGCATCAATCCTTGCTGCCATAAAACATCCTGAGCAAATAACAGATTTGTCCACCATTCAGGAATTTCTGGATTCCGGCATTTTGCCTAAGCTTGGCCGCGCCAGTCTTGCGGAATATGCCTACCTTCTGGATCAGAAAACAAAGATACCGGAATTTCTAAAAGCCTGTGAAGAACTCAACCGTATTCCCGAAGCAGATCGGCAGCTTGATACATCGCTTGAGGCAATGCCTGCCGATTTCTCCGCTTTACTGGAAAAGCTTAAAACACATTTTCAGGATGATATTAAAATATCCGCCATCACCACCAAGCACACGACGGCAGGTTTCTTTAAAAAACTGCTGGGCAAAGCGCCAAAGGAAGAGGAGCTTAAATCGCTACTTGATGCGCTTACCAGCTTGCAGTTTGCCAATGTTCTGCAGGAAATCGCTCGTATCCTGAACATGAAGAAAGAAGATGTTACCATCCGTCATCTGGAAACAGGTTTGGAGAAAATCCGTCTTGTCCTGTCTATCCGCAAATACAAGGATTTGCTGGCAGCCTATCGCGCTTTGCCCGGCAATGAAAACAAAAGCATCAGCGATATCTATGAAGCGTTCCGGAAGTTGGACGAATATAAAGACCTGTTAACCCTTACGCTGTACCAGGCATTACAGTCTTTGTTTCAAAACTACGGACCTCTTTTGCTTCATTTTGGCATAACACAGGAAAATTTGGAAAGGACTAGCGAAACTCGACGGACGAGACGAACAGCTCAAAAAGACCTGGCAGTGGATTCAATTACACTATTACCTTTCCGTGCATGCCAGGACGCCGGATTTTGATTTGTATGACATCCAAAATTACTACCGGCTCAAGCAAAAAGAAGTTGAAAACCAAAACGACCAGCGTTTGAAGAATCTCAACAACCACTTGGGCGATATGGCCAGAATAAAAGTGTCCTATGAAGGCGGGAAGCGCTTTACCTCGGAGGAAGCTAAAGTTCTTCTGGACGGCGTCTCCTGCATCATTGCGGAGCCCAGCACCATCTCCCGGCATTTTCCAATGGAAGAAGGCCTGATAGATGTGCTGATTATTGACGAAGCCTCGCAGGTGTCCATTGCCGATTCCATTTCTCTGATTTTGCGTGCCAAGCAGGTGGTCATCTTCGGTGATGAATACCAATGTGGAGCAGTAAGCGCCACCAACGTCAACGCGCGATATTCGGCCAGTTATTTCAGCAAAATCGTCAGTGCGTTTGCCGATGATTATAATACCGCTGTTACAGAAGCCGCCGAGAAGGAGTTGGTTGACGAGGTTTCCCGTGAAGTAGCTGTCGAAGATCAGGAAATTGATACACTACTCAAGCCGGAAGAAGGAACTGTCCTGTGGCTCAAGACCTTCAACATCCGGACATCAACGCTGACCTTTGCCAAAGCCATTGCCAATTACACAACATCGCTCAAAGAGCATTTCCGAAGTTTTCCGGAAATCATCAGTTATTTCAACGATCATTTTTATAAAGAAGCACAAATGGAATTGATTGTTAATCGCATTCGTACCAAACCAATCGGTGAAGTCTTACAGTTTATACCGGTTGAAACGCAAGGCAAGGCCGGTCCTAATACAAACCTGGACGAGATCGAAGCCATCGCCAATGATATGAAGAAACGTTTAGACAATGGATTCAAAGGTACTATCGGTATCATCACGTCTTTTAAAGAGCAGCAGGCGCGCCTGGAACAATCCCTGAACGAACGCTTCAATATGGCCTCGCTCAGGCGCAATCACAAGCTGGCTATCTGGTTTGTGGGCGACGTGCAGGGAGAGGAGCGCGACATTGTTTATTATTCGTTTGTGGAAGACAAAAAACTGAAAAACGCCAATTTGGCTACTATCTACCCCGTGCTCGGCGGGACGGCGGACAGCATTCGCAGTCTGAAGATGCAGAGACTTAATGTCGGGTTCAGCCGCGCCAAGGACACCATGATTTTTGTGTTGAGTCAGTCCGTGAAACAGTTCAGCAACACGCGTCTGGGCGATGCGCTCAAACACTATGCCGCCGTACTGGAGATGAATCAAAAGAACGATTTCTTTATCGAGGACGAAGCCGTTTTTGAATCGGAAATGGAGAAGAAATTATATCAACTGCTTTTAGAAACCAAGTTTGTAAAAGAACATCGCGAGCATATAAAAATCATCCCGCAGTTTGACATCGGAAAATATATTGCCGCCGAATACAACGCCTGTATTCCCAAATACCGTGCAGACTTTCTTTTGACCTATGCCAAAGGCGGCAAGGAAGAAACGCTGATTTTGGAATATGACGGCCTGGAATATCATTTTCAAAATCCGTGCGACGTCAACAACCTTAACTTTTCCCAAAGTTATCTGGATTACGACACGCAAAGGCAGATGGAACTGGAAAGCTATGGCTACCGGTTCCTGCGGATCAACAAATTCAATTTAAGGCCGCAAACCCCGGGGCAGACGGAAAAGGATGTATTAAATCAGTTGTTGACGGAGAATTTTGCCGGTCGCGCATAAACACGCGATCATGGACAACGGGCCACGATCTTCATGACGGATAAAAGCAAAGACACCGGGCGGACTGGTAAACTAAAGGTTTCTCTGATGTTAATTGTTGGTATTTTGTTGCCAATTAAAATATTATAGTTTATAGTGCATTACGTTAATTTAGTGTTAAATGTTATTTTGCGTTATGTGAAATGTTTCCTTGACCCGTTGGAAAAGTCGAACATTTCAAACGGGGTAAACATGGAGTTTGATTATGGCGGCAACTTTCAAACATTTTGATCTTAAACTCATTGAGCCTTCGTTTGATTCCAATCTGACTGATTTGGTGATCGAACTGGACTATCTGCGCAAAAAACAACTTGGCGGTACGACCCATCCACTGGTTTTTTTTCAATTAAAAGAGCTGTTTCATATGCTGGAAAGTCTCTGTTCGGCGCGGATTGAAGGGAACAGTACAACGCTTTCGGAAATTATCGAAAACCGCCTGGTAGGCGCATCAGCCGCTGATGAAAAAGTCCGCGAAATTCTGAATATGGAAAAGGCGATGGATTTTATTGATAAAAATGTGAAATCTTCCCCGCTGGATCGCGCTTTTATCTGCGAGTTGCACCGCCTGACGGTGAACGATTTGACACTGGCCCCGAATGGCGAAGGCGATCAGTCACCGGGTGTTTATCGAACACAAAATGTCAATATTGCCGGTTCGAATCATAAACCGCCGGAATATTTACAGGTCAACGATTACATGGACGAGCTTATTCGGTTCATCGCAAAACCGGCTTCACGCAAATATGATTTAATTAAAACAGCTATCGCGCACCACCGGTTTGTCTGGATTCATCCATTCAATAACGGCAACGGCAGAACGGTTCGCCTGCTGACCTATGCGCTGCTTGTCAAGCAAGGGTTTCATGTTGACACTGGCCGGATATTGAATCCGACAGCGGTGTTCTGTAACGACAGGGACAAATATTATGATTATTTATCTGAAGCGGATTCCGGCACGGCGCAGGCCATGTCAGCGTGGTGTGAATATGTCTTATCCGGCTTAAAGCGGGAAATAGAAAAAATCGACCGGTTGACGGAATATAATTTTCTAAAAAAAGAAATCATTATTCCCGCCGTTGCTTTTGCGCGTGAAAGAGAAGTCATTACAGACACCGAAGCCAGGGTTTTAAGAAAAACAGTCGAGCTTGGCGTGATGCAGGCCTCGGATATCGGAGAATTCTTCAGGGAAAAATCGGCCCCGGAAATTTCCCGCCAGATTGCCCGCTTGAAAAAAAAGAAAATGTTGCAGCCGGAAAAAGAAGGTTCCCGCAAATATATCATCCGTTTTGATAACAATTATCTACTGCGCGGCATTATCAAATCTTTGGATGAAAAAGGGTTCTTGCCGATAAAAGATTAACCCCGTCAGCAATGATGATCTCAATGCAATATGTATGTGCTGATGAGCATAAGAGACACTAAAAAGTAAAAGCGCAATCGCGCGGGTAGGTTCCGCACGCGGCGGCGCATGAAGGATAAATGGTTAAGCTCAATTTGACGGACGAAGACAAAGCCTTCCTGATTGAGGCGATTAATAAGGGTGTGGAGCCCAGGCCGGATTTGTTGCCGAAACTCTTTCCGGGGCTGGCGGAAAAGTTTGACGTGCAGGCGCTGGACCGTGCCAAGATTCCCACGCTGGAATACGCGGGCAAACGCTCCAAGGCGGCGATTCTGGCGGAAGCCCATGCGGGCATCGGCGCGGCGCCGCTGCAAACCGTGCGCTGTTTCGGCGAAACCAAAAACGGCGAGTGGAAAAATCTGATTGTCCAGGGCGACAATCTGCAATTTCTGAAAACCTGTTACCGCAATGTTGACCCGCTGATTAAAGATAAAGTCAAAGGGAAGGTGAAACTCATTTATATTGATCCGCCGTTTGCGACCAAGAGCGAGTTTGGCGGCAAGGAAGGCGAACGCAGTTACAGCGATAAAGTTGATATGGCGGAATTTATTGAAGCGTTGCGTGAACGACTGATATTTCAGAGAGAGTTGCTGGCTGATGATGGCAGTATATATGTGCATCTTGGATTGGAAAATGTGTCAATACATAAGGTTAATACTTGATGAAATATTTGGTAAAGAAAATTTTCAAAGAGAGGTAATTTGGAGTACGAAAACCGTATCAGGTTTTAAATCGCAGGCAAATAACTGGATTAGAGGACATGATACAATTCTTTATTATTCAAAAGGGGATCCTATATTTAATCCACAGTATAAAGAATATGAATCACGTTATCTGGGGCGCTTTAAAAAAATTGACGAAAATGGGCGGAGATATAGAGACGATAGAGGAAGTGGTAATAAGCAATACCTTGATGAACTACCTGGAGTTAAGATTGGTGATGTATGGGACGACATTATGTCTTTTCAACAATCTGCTACATCATCTGAGATAGTAGGATATCCAACACAAAAACCAGAAGCTTTGATTGAAAGAATTATATTAGCATCATCAAATCCCGGCGACCTTGTTATGGATATCTTCGGTGGTTCCGGCACGACTGCCGCCGTTGCCGAAAAGCTTGGCCGTCGCTGGATTGCCTGCGATTTCGGCAAGCATGCCATCTATACCATGCAAAGACGCCTTCTGCGCATCGGCGAGTCCAAAGCGTTGATGGACGAAACGGATAAAAACGGCAAGGTGGTTGTGAAAAAGGGAGATCCCTACAAAAAAGCTCCCAAAAAGTTTGCCGTCATATCCGCCGGCGCTTATGATTTTTCCCATGTCATGAATTTGCGCAAGCACAAGGATACCTACATTGATTTTGTGCTGGGCTTGTTCGGTCAGGTGCGCGATGATGAAAAGGCGAAAAAATACAAGCTCGCCAATATCTATGCCCTCTGGGACAATCATCCGGTGGAAGTCTATCCCGTCTGGGATGACGAATTTCTGAAAAATGTCAAGGTGGACGAAGCCTATCTGCGCGGCATCATCACGCAGGCAGGTGGGCGGCTACGGGGCGAATACTACATCATCACGCCGGAGAGCTGCACCAACGTGGGCGACACGACGCTGAAAAATCAGGAAGGCAAAGACGTTCATTTTCTGATTAAGCCTTTCCCCTACAAGGTGCTGGAAGATGTGGCGCGCAATTTTGAACTTTGCGAGCAGCCCAATTCGCAGGCCAACGTGAACAATCTGATTACGTCCACCGCTTTTTATTTCAATGATGATGTAAAATTTGCGGCCAAACGCTGCGGCAAGGGATTTAAAATATCAAAATTTGACACCAGAATTCTCGATAAAAACGGCAACAGATTCCCGGGCTTTACGGGGCTGGCGGTGCTTCTGGTGGATCTTGCTTACGAGCCCGGCAAGCCCTTTGATATGGACAAAACGGTTTTCGCATCAGATATCGCCGAAGACGGCAAGGTGGTCTTTGAGGGCCTGACCGAAAGCGTCGGTATCATCGCCATAGACCGGCACGGCAACGAATCCAAACCTTATAATCTGGAATAATTATGCCTCTACGAAGAACGAACAGAAGAATTCAGGCGGTGGAAAAGCTCAACCTCTCCGAGCATACGCTGGATGTCAATCTGCGCAAGTGCAGTTATGACAAGTTCCGCTTTTCCGATATTGAAGAATATGTCCGGGCGGTAACCGGCGGGCGCGAATATCAATATGATGCCATCAAGGCAACGATGATTTATCTGTGGGGCGGCGGATACAAAAATGTCGCCGCGCTGGCCAAAGAGAACTTTGCCCGCAAAGAGCATATCCGCGAGCGGTTTGGCTCCGCAGAAATGCTGCTGGCACACCTGCCTTTGTCCGATCGCATCTCCGGCGTCATCCACATGGCCACCGGCACCGGTAAATCCTATGTTATTTTTGCGGTCGCCTATCTTTCCGTCGTCATGGGGCTGACCAAACGGGTGCTGGTGCTGGGACCGTCATCCACCATCATCGAAGAAGGCCTGCGCGACAAGTTTCAAGAGTTTATGCAGAGAAAAGAATGGAATGACCGCCTGCCCAAAGAATACCAAGGTAAAGCCATTGAACTTCTAAACAATACCAACGCCATTGAAGATGACAGCATCACGATTGAAAACATCAACGCCATCTATACCGTGGGCGGCATCCGAGATACGCTTTTCAAAAACACCAAGGAAGTGCTGGTGCTGGGAGACGAAATTCATCACGCCTATTCGCACTTGAATTTCAACGTCAACCGGCATGAGCTGGAGATGGACCAGGAAGCTGAAGAAACAGGGGGCCGTGAGTCGGAAGATCGGACCGAGCGGCTCTGGATGCAGTTTTTGAGAAAGAACAAGGAAATCACCCGCCATATCGGCTTTACGGGTACACCTTACAACAAAGACGATTATTTTGCCGACGTGATATATGATTACAATATCCGCACAGCGATTAATGAAAAATACATCAAGGACATCAATCCGATTATCAACGTGGAAACGGATAACGGGCCGATGCAGTGGACAACGGAAAAGCGTTTTTCAGTCGTTCTGCAAAAGCACATCGAAAATTCTGAGTTATATGCCTATCGTCGCGACGGTAGGCGGCAGGTCAAGCCCATCACAGTTTTCTACTGTCCGACACAGGCCAACGCCAGAACACGTTCTGAGGAATTTATCCGGTTTCTGGCCAAGTGGGAAAAGGAGGAAAACGGTGTTGTCGCTACGGAATCAGAACTGGACCAGATAGCGCGGGACAGGGTCATTTGCGTCACCGGCGCAGAAACAAAAAAATCTTATAAAAATGAGCTCGACAATATTGAAGAAATCGATCCTGCGAAAATCGGCGGCAAAGTCGAGTTTATTTTCTGCGTCGGCATGCTTCTGGAAGGCTGGGATGTGGACAACGTCTTTCAGATTGTGCCGATGGAAGAGCGCGTTTTCAATTCCAAGCTGCTGATTTCGCAAGTCCTGGGGCGCGGCCTGCGCATTCCCCGCAAGGTTCTAAACCTGGACATTCAGACGACCTATCCGATGCTGACCGTGACCAATCACGAAAGATTCGCCAACCATATCCGCGAGCTGATGGATGCCGTCACCAACGCGGATATGTATATCACCTCCGAGCCGCTGGCCCGACGCGATGATGAAAACTGGCGCGGCCGTCATCATTTTACGGTTTTTAATTTAAATTATCTTTCTGCGACACGCCTGGAGGATAAGAAGCCGCCGGAAGAACCGTCCCTGCCCATGCGCGAACTTATCCTCACTAAATACAGCGTTGATGAAAACGTGGCCATCGAACGCATCAAAGGAACGGATAAATATGTGCTGCAAAAGAAAAAAGTGTCGGTAGATAGTGTGGTTGACGAACGCTATCGCCGTTTTAAATTAAGAGAATTCGAAGGCATTCATTTTGATTTCGGAAACGGCGCGTTTAACCGTTGTCCGGAAGAAAATGAGATACGTGACGCGATTTTAAAAGCTATGGAAAAAGCAGAGATACCTTATGATGGTTTAACTGATGAAAACAGGAAACAGATTGAACTTTATTTTAACCAATTTCTTCCGCGTGGCACAAAACAGCGCGTGTTTGTTAACATCACAGGTGATCTTACACCGGCCGGCACATTATCTCTGGAAAAAAGTTCGCTGCGAATCGGCGAATTGGAAAGAGATTCCACGGCTTTTATCAGCGAATCGTATGAGGAAGAGCTTGATGATCGATCCAAAATTATGATGAAGTATCTTTTGAATACACGCAAACCGAAGGAGCCGGCGGGCGGGCAGCAGGAATTAAGTTTTATTGATTCGACGGGCTTGCTAGGCAAGCATGGAGAATATGTGCGCCCACTCATCGAAAAGGACGACCGGCCACCTTACATTGTCAATCCATCCGTTCTGAAATCGCCGCAAAGCGCTGTGTTGGTTTCGCATTATCCGGAGAAGGAATTTGTTTTCCGTTTGCTGGAGCACGAACAATATCTGGATGCGTGGATTAAATCGCCTGATAAGGGATTTTATTCAATTGATTATGAATACTGGAAAGGTGGCAAAGACCGCGTCCGCCAGGGCTTCAATCCGGACTTTTTTATTAAGATCAATCTGGATTCCTATATAGCGCTGTTAAAAAGGAAAGGTGAAACCGCTCATCTACTGGAACTGCGCGATTTGCAGGACAAGGGCTATGAAACGCTGATTCGTGTTGTAGAAATCAAAGCGGACGATGATGACGACGAAGCGACACCGGCAAAAGCAGAATGGGCGAAAGCGCATTTTGAACTGGTTAATGGTAAACTGCTGGAAGCGCTACCGGGGAATTTTCCGCCTGAAAGCCGAAACGATATTAAACAATTCTACACCTTCGACCTTCTCAAACCGGCAGGGTACAATAAATGGTTTGAATATTTGCGGTCAGGGAAGATGACTATTACCAGCAAAATTACGGATATGGGACGCTGTTAACTTATTAACATTATCTTTCAAGGTTGTTTTTAGGGTATCCGAGCGGTACGGGAACTGGGGGTGAGTATGGCGGATAGAGCTCGCCATACTAGGGGTGTCCGTCCCGGCAATCAGTAAGTCCCTCCGAAGAGGGCAGGTGATTTCTGAAGCGAAGGGATTCAGGTTGATAGATAGTTAAATAGTTAACAGCGTCCCCTAATATACTTGCGTCTCCACTACCCAGATTGGATCACCCTGCCAAGCAGAATGTTAATAAGTTAACAGCGTCCCCTATCCCGCTACATGGATGAAGTGCGGCGGCAGGAGCAGCAGGATCGCCCGGAGCTAAAAAGAACGCGGTATTTATGGCTAAAGAACCCCGCAAATCTCAAGGCGAATCAGGCCGCAACTCTGGAGGCTCTCCAAGTCAAAAAGCTGAATCTCAAAACGGCCCGCGCCTGCCACATTCGGATGAACTTCCAAGAGTTCTGGAACCAACCGCTGCTGGCGGCAGAAGCCTTCTTAAAGAAGTGGTACTTCTGGGCCACCCACAGCCGCCTGGCGCCCATCAAAGAGGCCGCGTACACCATGAAGCGTCATTGGGACGGCATTCTGAGATGGTTCATATCAAAGATCAACAACGGCATCCTTGAAGGGATCAACAGTCTCATTCAAGCCGCCAAAGCCAGGGCCAGGGGATACCGAACTGTGAGAAACCTAATCACCATGATCTACCTCATCGGAGGCAAACTCGAATTCAGACTACCCACATGAAACAGCGAGGAACCCAGTAAATTATAGCTTGCCCCGAAGGAACGACCATAAGGACAGCTGGGGGTTTCAGGATAATACGAAAACGATTAGAAGTAGTAGTGAATTCCGAATGTGACGGCGATGCCATCAAGATCAATGTCAACATTGTCATCGTCATAGTTCATGTAATTATAACCGACATCGAAATTAAATCCAAGCTCGGGAATACCTTGGAAGTTCCATTCTGAACCGACAAAGGCACCGCAACTCCACAGGTCGTCGTCAGTAACTTTATCGCCAAAAGCTTCTATATCGAGTTGTCCATAGCCACCCTTTGCGCCGACATAGAAGCGGCTATTATTCTTCACGAGAAAAGCATACATGGCCTTGACTTCAATGAGGGACACATCGCTGTCCGTTATCTTGTATCCATTATTCCCTTCGGCATCAATGCCGCCGTAAAAGAAGGAACCTTCCAGACCGAAATTATTGCCGATCCAGCCGCGCACGGAAATACCGTTAAGATAATCACTGGCAATCATTCCTTGATAACCGACCCCGACCTTGTTGGAGATGTAGTTGTGCTCTTCTGCGAGCGCGGGCATTGCACACACGAACACCATTAAGGCAACTACTGTCATACAGGTAAAAAATCTTTTTTTCATAACGTTTTTCTCCTTTCTTAAATTAGTTGTAATTCCTGAAACCCCACTATCTCGCATATCATGCAACAAAAATGTAAAATTGTCAATTTCTTTTTTCGTTTCTGGCAGCCCAACGGGGCGTGCAATAAGCCCCCGCCGCCGACCGAGCGAAGCGACGCCGAAGCGGCAAAGCCGCGAGGGGTCGGCTTTATTGCGTTGATAGGTGTATATAAAGGTATATAAAGGGGACGGTTCTATTTATTTTATATAAAGGGGACGGTTCTATTTATTTTATTTAACTCTTGATTCTTTCCTTGGTCTTCCTCTTTTCTTGATTACAGCATCCATTTTGAATTTCTTTTGTACACGATCCAGAAATTCTCCCCCTCCGTATATCATT
>DHHR01000082.1 GCA_002403385.1 Syntrophaceae bacterium UBA4767
AACGGCCTCTCGCTTAAACGCTTCATCATATCGGCTACCATTATTACCACGCATATCACTACCCCCTATTGTCTTATCCTATAATTACTGATATTCCGTGTCCACTATTTTGGGGTAAGTCTAGGCAGTTCTGTATGAGGCATTCATTCAAGAAAACCACTACAGAATGGACCAGAAAGGACCCTGCCCGTGAAGAATGCATTTGTGCACCAATTCTCCGAAAATATCAACTTCATTTTATAAAAGGGGACAGGCTGCTTTTTTGCATTGGCGGCATCCTTCTTCGGCCTCCCCTGTGGTCTTGTTGTCGATTCCAAGCCCAACTCTTGGCTCACGATAATCCTCCAATCTGCCTGGCCGTAGGGTGATTGGCGATTAACACCCTCCTGCAGTAGTTCCATCTCATTCTCCGTTAACGGCGCATCCACATACCTGCCCAAATTCGCAGGCAATTCCATGGGAATATCGTCTATCAAGGCATTATCGCTCTTAGAAAGTCGTCCCATTTTATAATGGCCGAAAAGTAGCCTGTCCCCTTTTTCCAAATATACTGGAAGGACCAATGCGACGGAAAGCTTAAGGTAACATTTATAGACGTGGGACGGGAAACATGATAAGACTCAGCCAGTTCACTGACTTTCTTCTTTTCCTCGTGATAAGCTCTATAAATCTCCTCCCGCTGTATCGGCGTCAATCGTGTACGTTTGTGAATAACCATATGGGACTTCCTCCTTTCTATCTCTTCTCGCAGGAAATCCCGAAAATGTAAATAACGCTACTTTAACTCACATGTTAATATTGACAAAATCGTAAAAAGTCAAAATTCGCTGGTTTTGTCATGGTGAGCCCTTCGGCCGGCTCAGGACAGGCCCTGTCGAACCATGACGTAATGTCAATTATTTATGTTCACCCTTCGACAAGCTCAGGGTGACAATCGGGACTTTTTACAAGTGCATCATTATTTATTTACGGATAAGCTCTAAATTGTCAACTCACTGAGACCTTTGAAAAACGGCCTCTCACGTCATTCCGACGCGTCACCCCGATGAAAATCGGGGCGTAATCTATAACGGCTTGAAAACACTGGATTCCCCCGTATCGAGTACGGGGCAGGCTCAAGTCAAGCACGGAATGACGGCAAGGCGATTTAATCACAAATTCAAAGCTCTCCAAGCGTCATTGTCGGTAGAAAACACACAGTGCATGATTCATGGTTCGGTTGTTCGGCATGGTTCGACCAGCTCACCATGACATTGGGGTTTTTCTCACCATGACATTTTCTGTCACCCTGAGCTTGTCGAAGGGCAACGAAGGGTGAGGGGTATCGTGTCGGATGCGCAAATAATTACGCCGTCATGTATAAAAGTGGTATAATATCTTATTCAAATTAAGACACTCATAAAAATGATTCAAAAGGTAAGAAAAACAATAGAGAAATATAAAATGTTGAAGAGGGGGGAGATTGTTATCGTTGCCGTCTCAGGCGGCGCGGATTCGATTGCCCTGCTTGAAATCCTGGAAAAACTATCTATGGAATATGAAATCCAACTCGTTGTCGGACACTTAAATCATGGGATACGATGCTATGAAGCAGACCGGGACGAAAAGTTCGTTGAATTAATTGCGAAAGAAAAGGGCCTTCCTTTTGAATCCAAATATGCAGATATCCCCTCGTTAAAGAAAAATACCGGGCGATCCATTGAAGATATAGCCAGAGAAGAACGGTATCAATTTCTACTTGAGTTAGCCGGAAGATATAAAGCGCAGAAAATCGCCTTAGGGCATAACCTACACGATCAGGTGGAAACCGTTATCCTTAACCTCTTAAGAGGTTCTGGACCGGAAGGTCTGAGGGGAATGCTCCCCGTAAGAGATGGCATTATCATCAGACCCCTTCTCTTTTCCACGCGAGAAGAGATCACTGCCTTTCTCAAAAAGGAGCAGTTACGTTTTGTTGAAGATAAAACAAATGAGGACAAATCATTTCTCCGAAACCGCATAAGACATAATTTAATCCCAACATTAAAGCAGTATAATCCGAATGTTGAGATAAATCTTTCTAATATGTCCAATATCATGCGCCTAGAAAACGAATGTTTAAATGCGCAAGTTGCGAATATCTTTGCCCGGTGGGAATTGCCCCCCCAAAACAAAGAAGTAAGGGTAAAGACCGCCCATATGCTTGAATATCCCGAGGCTATCCAAAATCGGATAATCAAACGTATTTTGCATCACTCTTCAGGGAAGAATGATGGCTTTAGTTATGTTCATGTAAATGCAGTTAAGGCGTTATTAAGCGAAGACCAACCTGACTCTACCGTATTATCTTTACCTTTCGGGATCAAGGTAAGAAAAAAAAATGGCGAGATTTTATTTAATCCAGCGGAAAAAGAAAAAAATATTTTATTTGAGTATGACGTTCATTTTTTATCCAGCGTAAATATAAAAGAGCTAGGCATAGAAATAAAGTTTGATATGATCATGGATAAGACACAGGTTGATATGGATGCTCCGGGTGTCATTTATATGGACCATGATGAGGTAAAATACCCCTTGAAAATAAGGAATTTTCGGTGTGGCGACAGAATCCAGCCACTGGGGATGTCAGGGACAAAAAAAGTTAAGGCCTACTTTATCGACAAGAAAATCCCACTTTTACAGAGGAGGGAAGTTCCACTTCTGCTGGATCAAGATTCGATTGTAGGGATTGCGGGTTTGGTCATAAGCGATCGCGTTAAAATCAAAGAAAAAACAAAAAGGATTTTAAGGGTAGAAATCGTTTGAAATAATAACGAGGTTATTGTAAGTGATATTAATCTGTATCTTATTTGCAACAAAAAAGCTCTGAAAATACTATAGTAAACGACATAAATAGTCACCCCTCGACAAACTCAGGGTGACAGGGCAAGCAGATCAGGGCAGGCCTTGTTAAACCATGACAACTTTTGACAAAATCGTAAAAAGTCAAAATTCGCGGGTTTTGTCATGGTGAGCCCTTCGGCTGGCTCAGGACAGGCTCTGTCGAACCATGACGTAATATCAATTATTTATGTTCACCCTTCGACAAGCTCAGGGTGACAATTGGGACTTTTTACGAGACCATCAACTTTTGGAAGTCGTTCACTTATAGAATTAATAAAAGACGGGGATATGATAATTGAATCCTTTGCAAAAAAATATTGCCTTATGGCTTGTTGTAAGCCTGGTTGTGGTGTTTGTATTTCATTTTTTTAATCAACCAAAGTCGGCTCGTGAAAGTATTATCTTTAGTGATTTTACAGCGCTTCTAGAAAAGGGGCAGGTCTCGGAAGTAACGATTCAGGGTGAAAATATAACGGGCAAATTGCGTGATGGAAAGATTTTTAAAACCTATGCGCCCAAAGAGCACGGTTTAATTCCCATCCTAAAAGAAAAGGGGGTCAGAATCACCGTAAAACCTGATGAAGAGTCGCCGTGGTATATGACAATTCTTGTATCGTGGTTCCCCATGCTCTTGCTTATCGGCGTGTGGATTTTTTTCATGCGTCAAATGCAAGCAGGCGGCGGAAAAGCAATGGCCTTTGGCAAGAGCAGAGCGCGCCTTGTTACGGACAAATCAAAAAAAATCACATTCGCCGATGTCGCAGGAATAGACGAGGCAAAAGCTGAATTGGAAGAGGTCATCGAGTTCTTGAAGGATCCCAAAAAATTTACCAGGCTGGGAGCAAGGATTCCGAAAGGCCTATTGTTAGTAGGCGCTCCAGGTACGGGCAAAACTCTTTTGGCGCGGGCAATAGCCGGGGAGGCGGATGTTCCGTTCCTAAGTATCAGCGGGTCAGACTTTGTTGAAATGTTTGTCGGGGTTGGGGCGTCAAGGGTCAGAGATCTATTTAATCAGGGCAAGAGGAATGCGCCTTGCATCATTTTTATAGATGAGATTGATGCTGTTGGTCGACACAGGGGGGCCGGTTTGGGAGGAGGACATGACGAACGGGAGCAAACGCTAAATCAACTTCTTGTCGAAATGGACGGTTTTGAATCCAATGAGGGGGTTATCCTTGTATCTGCAACTAACCGACCTGATGTGCTTGATCCTGCGCTCTTAAGACCGGGCCGCTTTGACAGGCAGGTTGTTGTGCCACTTCCAGACCTTAAAGGAAGGGAAAAGATTCTGGAAGTTCATACAAGAAAAACAGTTCTGGAAGATGATGTCGATTTATCCGTTATAGCGAGGGGCATTCCAGGATTTTCCGGCGCCGATATAGAAAACCTTGTCAACGAAGCGGTGCTTTATGCCGGCAGATTCAATAAGGAAAGGGTCTCAATGAGCGATTTTGAATATGCAAAAGATAAGGTGCTTATGGGCACGGAAAGAAAAAGCATGGTCATCAGCGATGAAGAGAAAAGAAACACCGCCTACCATGAATCTGGGCATGTCCTGGTGGCAAAGTTGTTGCCGGGGACCGATCCGATCCACAAAGTTACCATCATCCCAAGAGGAAGAGCATTGGGATTGACCCAACAATTGCCTGTTGACGAAAAACACACATACCAGAAAAAATATCTGTTAAATAATATCGCCGTACTTTTGGGAGGCAGAGCGGCAGAAGAGCTGGTTTTAAAAGATTTTACAACAGGCGCGGGAAATGACATCGAAAGAGCAACTACCCTGGCAAGGAAAATGGTTTGCGAATGGGGCATGACTGAAGCGATGGGGCCCCTTACCTACGGGAAAAAAGAGGAACAGATTTTTCTTGGGCGGGAATTTGCCACTCATAAGGATTACAGTGAGAAAACGGCAGAGAAAATCGATGCCGAGGTATCTAATATTGTTTCCGAAAGCTATGAACAGGCCAGAAAGTTACTCTCAGAGCACATTGAATTGCTTCATAAAATAGCGTCCATTCTCCTGGCAAAAGAAGTATTGACCGGAAGTGAGCTCGACGAAATAATGGGGATGGCAAAGGCGGACAGTGACGATCAAAGAATGACAACCAATACCAATACCTTCCAATAATTTAACAGCAAGCAACCCCAACGTGATAACCAAAAAATTTATAAGGTCCATAAATATAAAATCTCCATCCGATGCTTTAGATATCCTGAGACAAATAGGGGTGGACGAACCTTATGGCATTGAGGCCATGATGCCTAAGATGTTCCATTATAATATTTTACTTGAAGATGTAGAGTGCAAGGTTGCAAATATTCTGAAGCAGGAGATGCTTTCTCTGGGAGGAGATGTGGCTGTCAACAGAGGGTCCGTATCTTGCAGTGTAGATAAAACGGATGCCCTTATCATGGGCACGTTAAAGCAACTTTGCAGGTTATCTGAAAAGATTTTATCGCAACCTTTTAGGCTGAAAGCCATCTCAGAAAAATTAGCCTCGCTTATTTATAACAGCAATCAGAAAGATTATGCCTTAAAAACATCGAGACGGGAAATTGACATCAATGCTGGAAGCCTGGTTATGGGCATATTAAATATAACACCGGATTCCTTTTCCGACGGAGGTTTGTTCAAAACAGAAGACGAGGCGGTGGAACATGCCATACAGATGGCAGAAGATGGAGCTGATATTATTGACGTAGGAGGCGAGTCATCGCGCCCCGGCGCTGAGGATATTCCGACAGAAGAAGAATTGAGAAGGGTTATCCCCGTCATTAAAAAGCTGTCTGAAAAGATTAAAATACCAATATCAGTAGATACAACAAAAGCCGAGGTCGCAAGAGCCGCAATCGACGTCGGCGCTGAAATCATCAATGACATAAGCGCTCTCAGATTTGACGAAAAAATGTCTGAAGTGGCAAAAAACACTGGCGTCGCTGTCGTTCTTATGCATATGAGGGGAACGCCTAAAGATATGCAGACGGGGGAACTTGTTTATAAGTCGCTTCTGGGAGATATCATAAAATTTCTGTCGGAACGGGTCGAAAAAACCCAGATGAACGGCATAGCTCGGGATAGAATCATAATTGATCCCGGCATTGGTTTTGGAAAAACAGCCATGGACTGCATGAAAATTCTCAAGCATCTTTCTGAATTTGAGATTTTGGGAAGACCGATACTGACTGGTGTATCGAGAAAAGCATTTATCGGCAGCATCTTGCACGATAAGCCTGCAGAACGGATAGAAGGAACCGCAGCGGCGGTTGCCGTCGCTGTGATGAATGGGAGCAGGATTTTAAGGGTGCATGACGTGAAGCAAATTAAAAAGGTTGTAAGCGTCGTTGATGCAATCATGAGGTCATAAAGAGTGATTTGTGGCATTGGAATGGACATTGTTGAAGTCTGTCGAGTAGAGAAAACAATAAAAAAGTGGGGGAAGAAGTTCACAAATCGGTA
This sequence comes from Syntrophaceae bacterium UBA4767, assembly GCA_002403385.1. Lineage (GTDB taxonomy): Bacteria > Desulfobacterota > Syntrophia > Syntrophales > UBA4767 > UBA4767. Next base: position 6,326 of record DHHR01000082.1, read on the forward strand.
TTTTTCGGAAAGCGAGGTTAATTACTGCGATAAGATGGCATTGCCCGCTATTCACTATGCGGCAAGGTTTGCGGTTAAAGAATCATTCATAAAAGCCATCGGCGGCGGCTACTCAGATGGCCTGCAGATGAGAGACGTTGAAACCATCCATAATGAACAAGGCCGACCTGTTTTGAAATTACATCAGAAGTTTAAGAAAATTGTTGATGAGAGAAAGATTGTAGATATACATGTAACGATCTCACATACAAGAAAAAACGCCGTGGCTTGTGTTGTTTTGGAAATATAGTGAAAAAGATAACGGAATAAAAATTTTCGGGGGAAAGGAAGGGTTGAACAAAGATAAAATTACCATCTTTTCAGAAAGCGAAGCGGATACCTTATCAATAGGAGAAATCATAGGCAAGCAGTTGGTTAGAGGGGATGTGCTTGCCCTCAGCGGGGAACTGGGCGCTGGTAAAACCTGCCTTACAAAAGGAATTGCCCAAGGGCTTGAGCTGCCGCCGTGTTATACCATAGCAAGTCCGACGTTTACGATTATTAATGAGTATCCCTGTAAGCTTATTTTATATCATATTGATGTATTTCGTTTGACCGGAGATACAAATGTAGATGGAATGGACTATGAGGAATATTTTTCAAGCGGAGGCGTGGTGGTTGTTGAGTGGGCAGAAAAAATAGCAGATCTTCTGCCGAGGAATACAATATCTATTTACTTGAGCTATGGTCATGATGAAAAACGCAGGATTGAGATTATGGGTGAGGAATATAGAATAGCTAAGATAGCAAACGCTATGAGGAAAGGGGAATTTTATATCTAATGGCGCTTATTGTACAAAAATTCGGCGGCACATCAGTTGCCGACATAGAGAAGATAGAAAACGTGGCCAGGAAAGTCATAAAAACAAAAGAAGAAGGGCATGACGTGGTAGTTGTACTATCCGCGATGGCTGGTGAAACGGATAGACTAATTAACTTGGTTCATCAAGCGGATAATGAACCTGACGGGAGGGAATACGATGCCATAATCTCAACAGGAGAACAAGTCACAGTTTCTCTCCTTGCAATAATTTTAAAAAAGCTAGGATTTGCAGCAAAATCCTTTCTGGGCTTTCAGGGCAGAATTCTTACTGACCAGGCGCATAAAAAAGCAAGGATCTTAAGCATTGATACAAAAATATTGCGAGAAGAACTGCAAAACGGGGTGATCGTTATCGTGGCAGGATTTCAAGGTGTGGATAAGGACAACAATATCACCACCCTGGGGCGTGGCGGATCGGATACAACGGCGGTGGCGCTGGCCGCCGCTTTAAATGCCGACAGATGCGATATCTATACGGATGTGGATGGCGTTTACACGACCGATCCTAACATATGTAGTAAAGCGAGAAAAATCAATAGGATTTCATATGATGAAATGTTGGAAATGGCTCGTACCGGCGCGAAGGTATTACAGCCACGCTGTGTGGAGCTAGCCAAAAAATATGAAGTGGCTGTGTATGTGAAATCAACCTTTACAGATAATGATGGAACACTGGTAACAAAGGAGGATAAGTATATGGAAAAAGAAGTGGTGTCAGGTGTAACCTATGACAGAGATCAAGCAAAGATTACCGTTGTGCATGTCCCTGATAAACCCGGTGTAGCATCGCGATTATTTACCCCTCTTGCCCAGCATAACATTATTGTTGATATGATTATCCAAAACGCAAGTATTGAAGGCTTTACTGATTTGACATTCACAGTTTCAAGGAAGGACATTAAGGCAGCGCATAAACTTGTTAAAAAAGTTGCAAAAGAGATAGGGGCAAAAAATGTAGAGGTGGATGAAGATGTGTCGAAGGTATCTATTGTTGGTGTTGGCATGGCCGGTCATTCTGGTGTTGCCGCAAAAATGTTTTCGGCTCTCGCAAATGAAGGAATCAACATCATGATGATTAGCACCTCGGAAATTAAGATATCGTGTGTAATTAAAGCAAAATATACGGAACTTGCCGTAATGATCCTTCATGAGGCACTTGGGTTAAGCAAGGATTGATCCTATATATAATGAATTTCATGAATCACTTGGAAAAACAATATGATGGCGTCATTATTATTCTCTTTCTTATGATGCTGAGTTATCTGTTATCTTTATTTACGCCATTTAGCGGAAATAAGGTCATGCCTTCGTATTGTAACCAAGGCCATTTTGATATAGTGGTTGGAATTTCAGGCAAGAATATAGATGGAGGCATTTATTTTTTGCCTCCCAAAACGCGGTTAGGAGAATTTTTACATAACCTGAAAATACAAGAATCAGCAAGCTTCGATAAAGAACTGCCAAATATTCCTTTAAAAAATGCTCAAAATATATTTCTCCTGAAGGGGAACAAGATAAATATCACTGAAATGAATGCTGCGCAGAAGTTGATATTGGATATCCCCATTAATATAAACGAGATGTCGATTCAAGAGCTTACCCTAATTCCGGGAATTGGATTAAAAAGAGCAGAGCAAATAATACAACTGAGAGAAAAAAGAGGAGGAATCAAGGCTGTTGAAGACCTGATGATGATCAAAGGAATCAAGGAAAAGACCTTAGAGAAAATCAAGGGCTATTTCTGCACCGGGAATGATTGCCGAAAGTAATCTTTCTTGTCTTTATTGACGGACTCGCAAAAAGTCGAATTTAATATAGGCTGTCATCCTGAGCTCGTCGAAGCAGGATGTAATATCATCCTTCGACAAGCTCAGGGTGACAATTGGGATTTTTTACGAGTCCATCTTTATTGATTATTACTGTAATTGTTTAGGTAGTTCAAAACTCGACGCACATAGTTTCGCGTTTCCGGATATGGCGGAATGTTATAGTTGTAACGGGCAACCGCATTTTCTCCGGCATTATATGCTGCCAGGGCAAGAGGAAGATTGTTATTAAATAAATTCAAAAGATAACGCAAATAGCGAACTCCTCCATCAATGTTTTTTGCCGGGTGAAAAGAGTCTTCAACTTGAAGGCGTGACGCAGTTTTGGGCATAAGCTGCATTAATCCTCTGGCGCCGACAGGAGATACGGCTTCGTGATTAAAATTAGATTCTGCTTTTATAACTGCTTTTATCAAAGCATGATCCACATTGTATTTTTTTGAGGCTTCGGTGATTAAGTCATCATATTTGCTAATACCCTTAACGTTCAGAAGAATACGCTCCTCTTTCATGAGGAGAATGTATTTTGAATTTATTTGTGCGGGAACGTTTGTTAAATGGATCACACCTTGATCATCTGTGTATTTGTATATATCCGCCTTGGAAAAAGAAGGGCTTACCAAGCTTATAATTACGATCACCGCCAGAAGCTTCACCACTTTAAAACTCATAAAAGAGGAACTCCTGAATTGATAGTTTCCACCCTTTTACTATAAAATAACGTTGATTTCAAGATTCTTTAGCTATTTTTAGGGAATAGCATTATGCTTGACATAGACATTTTATGATGATAGGGAGGCTTCATCTTTTGATAAAGTGTCCTTTACTGTCGGGGCGTGGCGCAGTCTGGTAGCGTATCTGAATGGGGTTCAGAGGGCCGGTGGTTCAAATCCACTCGCCCCGACCAATCTAAACATTGCGAATTTTGCGGGCAGTTTGTTTGCTCGCCCGCCCCGTCCTCGCTTTCGCCGCCGCAATTTTTTGTGCCAACGAAGTTGGCGCGCCGCCAAAGAATGTTGCGCTTGTCCCATCCGCCCATACACGGGCAACGATAAGAAACTCCCTTGATTTTTGTGGACAAAGGAAGTTAAATTAGGTAATTAGTCCCGTTTCGGCACCAGATCGCAGAGGTGCTTAGCGATCAGATCGAATATATCAGAGTTTCGGTGATTATACCTGAACTATAGCTCTTTTAAATAGAGGGGGAACATTTTTTTGGAGACGCCATGGTGTTTGATCAATTTTTCCTTGGCCCAGCTCCAAAATCCCACTAACCTCCATGCCCGGGGCGGGCACAACGAATTGTAGGCTCCTCCATGGAGACCACGAATATAAAAAATCACCGTCCACGCTGATCACCATCATGGATTGATAGATGTCTAAAAAAACATGTAGTGGTGACCATTTTCATATAAAAAGAAATAGCTCAAATGCGGGGGGTTTTCGGAGCCATGATCAACAGGCATCGGGAACATATCCGTCGGAAATTAAAAATTACAAACCGGCAAATCAATTTAACCACGTATTTTCAGTCTGTTTTATCGACAGAAAAATCGCTTCTTCCTGAAAAGAAATACTGATCTATGTTTTAGAGGGATGAAAACTGCCGCACTTACGAAAAGGAAGATGAAATCAAAAAAATAAACTATACGTCGAAATGTCCCGCCGCTTCCGGTTGATAAATGGTTTCTACGATGCGAAATGTCTTGGTTCCCGAAGGAACTTCCCAGTCAATGATGTCGCCGACCCGATAACCCAGCAACGCCGTGCCGACCGGGGCCAGCACAGAAATTCGATTTTTTTCCAGATTAGCATCGGATGGGAACACCAGCGAAAGAATTCTTTCTTCACCCGATTGTTCATCACGAAGACGCAGCTTTGTATTCATGGTGACAACATCAGACGGAATATTTTTAGGCTCAACAACGATCGCCTTTTCAAGTTCTTCTTCAAGCCGTTCTATTTGAGCTTTTATCTTAGGCGCTGCGGAACGATGGTTATTGATAATGTTGTAAAGTCTTTCTCTGTCAAAATTGGTTATGTAAATTGTATGTTCCAAAACAGAACTTCCTTCTTTTTATCTATTTGCCCTCACCATAGGCCATAGGAACAAATGTGTCAACTTGAAAGATGTGTAGAATTTTTTTAGTTTAAAATTTGAAAGGCATTGAAAAATTCTGAACAGGAAACGGATCGAACTTAATACACTGAGGAATATTCTATCGATTGGCGAGAAATTCCTCATTTTTCTTCGTGCTGGAATACGGGACATTCTAAATCCCCCCTTGTCAAGAACTTTTTAAATCGTATTTATTACAATGTGTTGCGATACCTTGCCGGCGACTGAGCGCACCTCACCATCGGGTTTTTTCAGGGATCGGCGAGTTTCTCTCAC
>DHHR01000029.1 GCA_002403385.1 Syntrophaceae bacterium UBA4767
TAATCGCAAATTCAAAGGTCTCGTGTCGTATGGACTTAACTAGGTTCTGGACCGTCTTGGGGGTCAAATCTTTAATCTTGACAATTCGTTATGCTGGGTATAGTGAGACATGAAAAAAATGGATGACGAAAAGTACCCTCAACACGACCAGCAGTAACGAGCCACCATATCTTGTGGCAGAATATTCTTGACACATAAGGGAACGTTTCTTATACTGACGACAAATAAAAGCAAATTTTTATCATCTTATCAATATCAATGAAAGAAAAAAGCGGCAGGATATTCGCGTAGATTACAAGCAGGTATCCATTTGTGTAACTTCTATTCAGCAATGGTCCTGCCTTTTTTAAAATTTCTATCTTTGATCAGCATTGTTGCGGGATCAAGCAATAAATCTTTTTTCGAAGAATCGACAGAGCTGCCTTTGAGTGATGTGATATGCACTTCTTCGCCTTTTGTTGCCAGTTGAACGATAACATCGAATAAATCAGCCACATGCAGGAAAGAAAGCGGCAATCCGTTTTCCTGCGGCGGTTCATGGCGGTGAGTATGAATGGTAAACCACAGGCGCATGGAATATTTGTTGGCCAGTTTTTTTAGCTGCACAAGCTGTCCCCTTCCCGCGTCGTCAAATCTAAAGCCGTCAATGATGACCATATTCGGTTTGAAGATATTCTGCTCCATCAGATCGGTCATACGTTCTTCCAGTTTCGGCGCGCTGAAACCTTCGACCTTAAACGCCATGATGAAACGATAAGGCTGAATCTTATCCCAGTTATCATTGGTGTCGGTAATGCCGAATTTTTCGGCGATATCATGAAATATTTCCTGATACCACAAATCGACCTTGCTCACCGCGTCATGCAGACTGACGTGCAGTACCGGCTGTTCGCGCAACATCATATTTAACGCCAGTTGAACAAGCAGGGCGGTCTTTCCTACTCCGGCATGCGCCAGCACCGCGCCGAATCCACCGGCGGGTAAAATATCTTCATTATCATAACCGAGTTTGACCAACGGATTGCGATAAATCATTTCTTTTTTAATCATGATGATATCCTTATACGTTAAATGGATGACATTTCTTTCCCTTTTCAGGGCAACGTTGATTGTGAGCATTCTTTGTTGCTTAATAATTATATTTAAATCTGGATTCCCGCCAGAACCATGCGGGAATGACAGAGGAACTATGCGGCGGACTTTTTGTTCTGAGCCACTTCCAGGGCAATTTTTTCCGCGATGGACTGCGGCACCTGGCGATACAGGGCGAATTCCATCGTAAACTGCGCCTTGCCCTGTGTGGCTGAACGCAGGATTGTAGAAAATCCGAACATTTCCGCCAGTGGTACCTGCGCCTCAATCACGCACATGACATTTTCATCCTGAGAACCGATAATCATACCGCGGCGCTGATTTAACAAACCCATAACAGATCCCTGAAATTCCGGTGGTGTTTCCACGACCACCTTCATGATCGGTTCGTGGATAACAGGCTTTGCCCGCAGATACGCTTCTTTGAAAGCGCCGCGCGCCGCCGCCTGAAACGCCATGTCCGAAGAATCCACCGCGTGTGACGCACCGTCATTGATAACCACCTTCACACCGGTCACTGGAAATTCCAGTTTAGGTCCCTTGGCCATACTCTGTTTGAATCCTTCTTCGCATGCGGTAATATACTGCGTGGGAATCGCGCCGCCGGATATTTTATTTTCAAAAACAAACTCGGCATCGGTAATCGGTTCCAGATAACCGGCCACACGTCCGAACTGTCCGGCGCCACCGGTTTGTTTCTTATGCGTATAGTTAAAATCGGCGCGCTGCGTGATGGTTTCGCGATAAGCGACACGGGGATTGCCCGTGGAAACGTCGGCGCCATATTCGCGCCGCATTCTTTCCACATAAATATCCAGATGCAGCTCGCCCATGCCCTCGATAATCGTATCGCCAGTTTCGTTATCAACAAACGTTTTAAACGTCGGATCTTCCTTGGCAAATCTATTCAAAGCTTTGGCCATGGCGATTTGAGATTTATTGTCTTTTGGAACTATGGCTAGCGAGATAACGGGCTTCGGAACATACATCGAAATCATCGTCAGATTGACTTCCGGAGAAGTGAATGTATCTCCTGAAGAACATTCGATTCCAAACAATGCGCCGATGTAACCTGCTCTTAACGCTTCGACATCTTCCATTTGATCGGCATGCATGCGCACCAGCCGTCCAACCTTCACCTTTTTACCGGTGCGAACATTGATGATGGTTGAACCTTTTGCCAGCGTGCCCTGATAAACGCGGATATATGTTAATTGACCGTACTGACCGTCTTCCAGTTTGAAGACCAGCGCGACAATCGGTTTTTCCGTATCGTTGCTCAGCACGACTCTCTCTTCGTTTTTGTCCATATCAATCGCTTCATTTTCTATTTCAGAAGGACAGGGCAGAAGATAATTAACACCGTCAAGCATCGACTGAACGCCTTTATTTTTATAAGCGGACCCCATGTAAACGGGAGTTATTTCCCTTCTCAGTGTGCCTTTGCGCAGAGCCGCGTAAATTAAATCGGAACTGATTTCACGCTCCTCAAGTATCGCTTCTGTGAGTTCATCAGAGAAAAGTGATGCAGCGTCAATCAATTCTTCCCTTTTGGCTTTGGCTTCGTCCAGAAGATTTTGAGGAATGTCCGCCTCGCGGACAATCTCGCCGTTGTCGCCGTCGAAATAAAGAGCCTTCATGCCGACCAGATCAACAACCCCCTGTAAATCGTTTTCCAGACCTATGGGAATCTGCATCGCCACGGCGTTGTGACCAAGTTTTGATTTTAATTGACTGATAACACGGAAGGGATTGGCACCACTACGGTCGCACTTATTAATGAAGGCGATGCAGGGAACCTTGTATCTTTTCATCTGATGGTCAACAGTGATAGACTGAGACTGAACGCCACTGACAGCGCATAAAACCAGAATGGCTCCGTCCAGAACACGTAGAGAACGTTCCACCTCGATAGTAAAATCAACATGTCCCGGGGTGTCTATGATATTTACTTCATAACCTTTCCATTCGCAATATGTGGCCGCCGAAGCGATGGTGATGCCGCGTTCCTTTTCCAGTTCCATGGAATCCATTGTGGCACCGACACCGTCTTTTCCTTTAACATCATGCATGGCATGAATCCTTTTCGTATAATAAAGGATTCTTTCGGTCAGCGTGGTTTTACCTGAATCAATGTGAGCGCTGATGCCGATATTCCGAATTTTCTGATCATCAATTTTCATTACTTTTTTCCTTTTTAAATCTTATATAAACAGCAATACCCCACACTTGTAAGTATCTCTGCAAGATGGGGTATCCACCATAAACGAGCCTTTGTGAGGCGGGCTTAATACATGTTGCGGCGCAATATGTCAAGCTATTATTTCTCGAAATTAAAACCTCAAGAACGCTTGTTTATTACAGTTAAACGTTGGCGTCTTGGGGGTCAAATCTTTAATCTTGACAATTCGTTGTGCTTGGTATAGTGAGACATGAAAAAAATGGATGACGAAAAGTACCCTCAACACGACCAGCAGTAACGAGCCACCATATCTTGTGGCAGAATATTCTTGACACATAAGTGAACGTTGCTTATACCGCCGACAAATAAAAGCAAGTTCTTATCAATCAATTAACTGTATCGTATATCGTTTTTGGGCTTTCGTCACGAAATACAAAATACTAAATGCGACATACTGCGTAAGCTAAGGAGAATGATATGGGCAAGGAAAGATTAGTGGTGATCGGTGGCGTTGCTGCAGGAATGAGTGCGGCAAGCAGCTATAAGCGGCTGAAACCTGAAGCTGAGGCGATTGTTCTTGAAAGAGACTACTTTATTTCATACGGATCATGCAGTCTTCCCTACTATGTGTCAGATGATGTGAAGGATTTCAATCAGCTTATTTCCCTTACCTCCAAAATGGCGACCGATCGGGGAATTGATGTCCGCACACGCCATGAGGTTTCAGATATAGACGTTGAAAAGAAGCAGGTTCACTTGAAGGATCTTGAAAAAAACGAAACATTTGTCCTTGATTACGATAAGCTTGTATTGTCAACTGGCGGACTTTCTATCAAGCCGCCACTTCCCGGTATTGATCTTGACCACGTGTTTACCATTCGTATCCTCCTTGATGGCATCGCTATAAAAAAGTTTATCGATGATTGGGGTGCATTTGAGGTATGCGTCGGTTCTCCTGAATGTCGTTACGTAAATCGTTTTGGTAATGAGAAACGGCCCATGAAAGCAGTCATAGTTGGTGGCGGGTATATCGGAATGGAGATGTGTGAATCGTTCCGTAAACGGGGCATGGATGTGGCTGTGATCGAGAAAATGGACCGTGTACTTGGTACAATGGACAAGGAGATCACTTCAATTGTTGAAGAGAAGTTGACGGCTGAGGGGGTGAAGCTTTACAAAGAGACATCTGTAGAAGGTTTCAAGGGTCGGAAAGGCAAGGTAGAAAAGGTTATTACCGATAAAGGTGAGTTTGATGCCGATCTTGTTCTGCTGGCAATAGGTGCCCGTCCTAACTCAGAGCTTGCAAAAAAAGCAGGTATAGCACTTGGCGTAGCGGGTGCCATCCAGGTTGACGAATATATGAGAACGAACGTGTCTGACGTTTATGCAGCCGGTGACTGTGCAGAGGCCATGCACCTTGTAACGGGCAAGAAGGCATATATTGCCCTTGGCACAACGGCCAATAAGCAGGGAAGGCTCGCTGGTGAGAATGCAGCCGGGCTCAACAAGAAGTTTGATGGCATAGTGGGTACGGCAGTGACAAAGATTTTTGACCTGGAGGTTGCCAGAACCGGATTGTCATCTGTTGATGCCCAGCGTGAAGGTCTCAAGTTCTTTACATCAGTAATTCAGGGTTGGTCGAGAAGCAAGGCTTATCCAGCCGGAAAGAGGATCACGGTGCTTTACATCGTAGAAGAGGGAACCGGCAGGCTTCTCGGAACGCAAATGGTGGGGCAGGAAGGAGTTGCGCATCGGATCGACACCCTTGCGGCATGCCTTTACGGCCGGATGACCATCGATGATGTGGCCCGCCTCGATCTTGGCTATGCACCGCCGTTTGCCACGGTATGGGATCCTATCCTTGTCGGTGCGAACGTAGCACTGAAAAAGATGAAACAAAGCTGAGGTTAACTGGAGATTATCATGAAAAAAGTAGTTCTTTTTGCATTCAATGGTGAACTTATGTGTTTCCTCCATGTGCTTCTGAACGCACTGGATATGAAAGAGCATGGTTTTGAAGTGAAAATCGTTATCGAGGGCTCAGCTACAAAACTAATACCCGATTTTGCTATAGAGGGAAACCTTTTGAACGGTCCGTATAATAAGGTACAGGCCGAGAACCTCATTGATGGGGTTTGCAAAGCTTGCGCAACCAAGATGGGCACAGCGGAAGATGCCAAAACCATGGGCCTGGCTCTACTCGGCGACATGTGGGGACATCCCTCCATGGCGAAGTATCTCGAAGACGGCTACGAAGTAATCACATTTTAAAGATGCGTTCCATTAGGATGAATATGGTATTTGGTTGTTCCCCGCAAACACACTCACTTCGCTCCGGCGGCTCCGATCGCTTCCGCTCGCCTTCAGAACTTTTGCTGATGCAAAAGACCAAGCTTCCTTGGCTCATGACGGTTTGCTTAAGGAAAACCAGACACCGTGCATTAAGTGACTGATATAAGATTGCATTTAATTATTTTTTTGACTTGACTGTATAATAGTTTTATTTGGTTTTGAAAAAATAATGGCCTTGGTTGATTTTCCCGGGGCCATTATTTTTCATTTCTTGCGTTGAATACCTAATAGTTTTCGGCGAGCAGCTCCTGATAAGCCTGTTCGTGGTCGCAGGCGGGGCATCTTTCCGGTGCTTCCTTTCCTTCGCTGATGTACCCGCAGTTTCTGCATCTCCATTTTACCGGAGCATCCTTCTTGAAAACCTTGCCCTCTTTTACATTTGCAAGGAGTTTCCGATACCGTGTTTCATGGCCAATTTCAGCTTCTGCTATCTCGCGCCAGACCCTGGCGATTTCCGGAAAGCCTTCCTCGTCCGCTACCTTTGCAAATTCGGGGTAAAGGGTAGACCACTCCAGATTCTCCCCGTCTGCTGCCTCTGCGAGGTTCTCCGCTGTGGTACCGATAACCCCTGCCGGATAGGCAACAGTTATCTCAACCATGCCGCCCTCCAGGAATTTAAAAAATCTTTTTGCGTGTTCTTTTTCATTGTCTGCTGTGTCGGCAAAAATCCAGGATATCTGTTCGAACCCTTCTTTTTTTGCCTGAGAAGAAAAATAATTGTACCTGTTTCTTGCCTGAGACTCACCTGCAAACGAGGCAAGCAGGTTGTGTTCAGTTTTTGTGCCTTTCAACGATGCCATGTTTTTTAAATCCTCCTTTTGTATCCAATACAATAACATGTCGTGAGCTGTTAGTGGTTAGTGTGTATTTCAAAATGTTTTGCATAAATGTTATTCATCTAACCTCTTGCCTGTTATACTACGCTTTCCACAGCCCGTGCAGGTTGCAGTATTCCCGTGCTGTTACCTTGTCTCCTGTGATCTCAAAAAACGCCTCAGGCGCCTGACCGGGCACCAGGAACTGACGGTAGAGTTTGCCATCAACGATCAATTCTATGAATTGAATATAATGTTTTTCTTCCATCGGATGGGCTACGCTGCCAACCTTTACCTTAATTCCGTTCCCTGCTTTTTCGATGACAGGAACATGTTTTTCCTTTGCTGCATCAACAGTGTTTTCCGTCATTTTTTTCATAGGCTGATTGCAGCATACGAGCTCTCCCTTCCCTCCGATAAGAACCTCAACGATGTTTCCACATACCTCACATTTGTAGACTTCCATTCTTTCTGCCATGATGAACCTCCTTTGATTTTTTTGTGACAATTTTGTCAGGATTTACGATTTCTGCTGCATTTTTCTCATCTTCCTTCTTTTTTGGCTCTTTCTCATTTCAAGTGGGTAGCCTAACCTTAGAGTAGTCCAGCTTTCCTGTAAGCATGTAGATGATGGTCTTAAGGTTCTTAAAGGTTCTGTAGCCTCTCGCCTTTGCCTTGGCCGCCTGAACGAGGCTGTTGAGGCCTTCCAGTATCCCGTTATTGATCCTGCTTTTGTACCAGCGCAACACGCCTGACCAATGACGCTTTATCGTCTTGGCCGCTTCTTTGATTTCTT